>CAZKOS010000022.1:15938-20523 GCA_964554445.1 uncultured Spirochaetaceae bacterium
AGACGGTTGGCGTCAGCGGCCGCCGCTCAACGCGGCCTCGACGTCGAGGAGTTCCGACGGGTCCCCGAAAATGCTGCTGAGCGACCAATTGGAGAGCGTGTAGATGTACTTCGCGTCCTGGTTGGTGACGTAGTAGGAATCCGGGTTGTCCGCCACTTTCCCCAGGAGGGAGAGCGTGGCGGTTTTTCCCGACTTGAGCCGGATCTGGATGCTCCCCAGCGGTTTAGCCGGGTCAAGCTTCAATTTACCCGGGTCCACGACCAGGGTGTCCCCGGTCAGGCCCACGACGGAGTTGATAAGGTTCGAAACCTTCGACGAGGATATCGGCAATCGTTCGCTTTCGGACATCTTCCAGGTGGGTTCCCCCTGCTTGTCCTTTTCGCCGGCGACGAGCGTAAAGGCGAGATGCTGCGCGTAGCCTTTGGCGTGTTGGTCGAAGACGAGGGACGTTTTGAGCGTCAGACTCTCGACGTCGGCCACGTAGAACGGTTCGGGGAAAAGTCGCATTTGCGCCCATTCCTTGAGCGCGCTCGTTTTCTCAATGCGGAGATCGGTCTGGATGACGGCCGGGTCGCCGGGCAGCCGCACGAACTGGGTGAAGCTCGTCGTCCCGCCCTTGCCGAACCAGCACTCGGCGAGCGTCGCGCCGGAGGCTGAGGCGAGGACCATGTGCACCGCGTCGGCGGGGTCCACGTTGAACTGGAGCCACTTGCTCTTGTCCGTCGTCACGATCATGTTCTTTCGCACGTCCTTGAAATTGTCGAGAAGGGCCTGGACGTTTTTCTTGGACGCGTCGAATTGCCTGCCGTCGGCGAGAATCGTCCAGGCGTCGCCGGACTTTTCGATCTCGATCTTTCCGCTTTTATCCGTCACCGTGATCTTCGCGACCTCGTCGGACTTGAAGGCCGGGAAGAGCGGAGTCCCCTGCGGCACCAGGGCCGAGGCGCGGGCGGCGGTGCCGACGACGAAGAGGACGACGAGCACGCCGAGGATCGATGCATAGACGATGAGTTTTTTCCTGAAATCCATGGTGGTATGCGCTCCTTTGTTCGAGGTCATGTGCTTGCCGTTCCGCCTTTTTTGGTGCGGCGGCGCAGGAAGAAGCCGAGGAGGCCGATGCCGATCACGAGGAGGGGCATGGCGACCAGGTTGATGACGATGATCACGGTGGTGGCCGTTTTGCGCGCGGCCGGATCCTGGATTTTCCCCATGAGCGTGTCCTGGGCCGAGCGGGTGCGGATGGAAAGCAGGTCCTCGTCATTGGTGAGCCAGTCGAGGCAGTTGATGAGGAAGCCGCGGTTGCTGAGCGCGCCCCGGGCGAAATAGTCGGGCGAGAACACCTCGCTGTCCCCGATCACGATGAGCCGGGTGGAAGAGCTTTTCGGATCGGTTTTCACCCAGTCCGTCTTCGTTCCTTCCTTCGTCGGGATATCCTTGTCCTTGAAGTAACTCGGGAACTCTCCCGAGAGGGCGACCGCCAGCGGGTAGCTCTTTTTCTGCTGCGACGCGTTCATTTGGTACTGGAGGCTCGCCTGGTTGGGCGCGAGGTTGAAGCCCTGCTCCGAGCTCTTCATGACGGTGGCCTGGGGAGAAGTGGAGACGAGCGTCTCGGCCTTGACCCCGGGCGGCGGGGAGAGCTCGAGCGGGCTCGCCCAGAAGAAATAGATCGGCCGCATGCGGTTCGTGATGGGATTGTCCTTGGAGACGTAATCCTGGTAGGTGTTGAAGAAGTAGTTGTAGCGCGTGCCGTTGCCGACCGCCAGGGCGAGGTCGCGGTTCTCGAGAATGACTTCCGGCGGAATGGTGACGCCGTAGGTTTTCAGGAGCGAGAAGAGCGGGGCCTTGTCGATCGGCGTCCCGAAGATGCCGTACTGGGGATGGTTGATGACCTTCACCGCGTCCGCGGTGAAGATGACCCGCCCGCCGCGCATGATGTACTGGTCGATGGGATAGAGGTCGAAATCGGTCAGGTTCGTGCCGCCGAAAACGATGAGCGCGTCGAGCGTCTGGGGCACGTCCTCGCCCTTTTGAATTTCCGTGAAATCCATGTACCCCTTGATCAGCTGGGTGACCATGCTGGAGAACGTCTGGTAGTCGAAATCCGAAGCGTCGACCAGGTAGCCGATTTTTTTCGAGCGGTTGGAGACGAGGCTGCGGATCATGGAGGAAAGATCGTACTCGAGGGTGTCGGTCGACTGCACGAGCGGCAGGACGCGCTGCCGGTCGAGGTATTGGATGAGAATTCCGGAGCTCGCGTTGCTGATGAGGCTCAAGTCCTCGTCCGACGTCTGCCGGCCGACCGGGAACTGCTGGATGCCGTATTCGTTGACTTCACGCTCCTTGTGCTGCTTGACGGGGTCGACGATGTCGAGCTTGATCTTGCCGTGCGAGGAATCCGCGTACGCGCGAAGAATGTCCTCGATCTGGCTGTAGACCGGGTTCGTGTCCGAGAGCTTGGCGGTGAAGAAATAGGTGATCCGCACCTGATCCGTGATGTCCTTGAACAGGTTGCGGGAGACGTTGGAGATGGTGAACATCCGGGACGACGTGGCGTCGATGCGGAGAGAGTAGAGGCAGCTGTCGAGGCCGGCGAACACGAGCACCCCCAGAAAAAGGAGGCCGAAGATGATTTCTTTTCGCTTCTTGTCTATCTGCATGTCTTTAGCTCCATTTCTTGATCACGAGGACCTTGATGTTGAGATAGAGGAAAAAGGCGCCCATGATGACGAAGAAGAAAAGATCCTTGAGCTCGATCAAGCCTTTGCCGAGGGGCTCGAAGTGATAACGGAACGAGAGCCAGTTGACGGCGGCGGCGAGGAACGAGGGTAAGGCGACGATGTTGTTGAGGAAATTGACCGCCACCAGGAGGAAGAGGATGAGCGCGGTCGCCAGGAAGGAAATGATCTGGTTCTTGGTGAGCGCGGAAACGAACAACCCCACCGTCAGGCAGGCGGTGCCGTAGAAGAGCACGCCCAGGTACTGGCCGAGGATCTGGCCGAACTCGAAGGTGCCGAGGACGGAAAGTGAAATCGGGACGACGAGGGTGAGGAGGAGCATGAGGCCGAGGAGGAGAAAGGCGGCGATGAATTTCCCGATGACCAGTTCGGCCTCCCGGAAGGGGAGGGTGAGGAGAACCTCGTCCGTCCCCGATCTTTTTTCCTCGGCCCAGCTGCGCATGGTGACGGCGGGAACGATGAGGATGAATACCCAGGGAATGTAGCTGAAGTACCCGCGCAGATCGGCGAAACGGGTGGCGACGTCGCCCGAGAAGAAAAAGTAGAGGACCGCCATGGCGGACAGGAACACCCCCGTCACGATGTAGGCGATCGGCGAATAGAAATAGCTTTTCAGCTCCTTGCTGATGATGGCTTTCATCCTATTGATCATTGGACGCTCCCTCCCGGGTCAGTTTCGTAAAGATTTCCTCCAGGCTCAGGCGCTGGGGCACGATGGACAGAATCTTGTTGCCCGTGCTCACCGCCCAGTCGAAGACGGCCTCCTCCGCCCCGGTCGCGCCGGACTTGACCGCCGCCCGGATGACGATGCGCTCGTCGCCCTGCGCCTCCGCGCTCAGGACGCGGTCGATCACGGCGCAGGTGCGCAGGGCCGTCGACGACGCGTTCGGGTCGGAGCCCTTGAGGGTGAGGATGAGAACGTCCTGTCCGCGAAGCTCCTTCGCGATCTCGGCCGCGGTTCCCTTGGCCACGATGAACCCCTCGTTCAGGATGAGCACCCGGCTGCAGATCGCCTCCACTTCCTGGAGAATGTGGGTGGAGAGGATGACGGTTTTCTCCCGGCCCAGGCGCTTGATCAGATCTCGGATCTCGATGATCTGGTTTGGATCGAGGCCGCTGGTGGGCTCGTCGAGGATGAGGATGGACGGGTCGTGGATCAGGGCCTGCGCGAGGCCGACCCGCTGCTTGTAGCCCTTGGAAATTTCGCTGATGGGACGAAAGAGAACCTTCTCGAGTCCGCACTCCTTGGTGACCTCCACGATCCGGTCTTCTTTGTCCTTTTTTTCGATCCCGTGCGCCGCGGCGATGAAGGAAAGGTAGTCGTAGACGCTCAGGTCATTGTACAGGGGGGTGTTCTCGGGCAGGTAGCCGATGGCGGTCTTGACCTCGAGCGGGTGTTCCACGACGTCGAGATCGTTGAGGACGGCCGTTCCCGAGGTGGGGAACATGTAGCCGGTGAGCATTTTCATGATCGTGGTTTTCCCCGCGCCGTTCGGCCCGAGCAGCCCCACGATTTCGCCCCTCCCGATCTCGAAATCCACGCCCTTGACGGCTTCAAAGGAGCCGTACTTCTTTTTCAGGTTCTTGACTTCGATCATAGTCCTTCTCCAAATAAGAATTCGCATTCCCCGGCGCGAAACGGCCCATTCGTCCTTCCGTCCCGCAAAAATGGCCCGCTCCCGTCACGTCGTTTCTTGAGGGATGCGGGTTGAACACATGCCGGGTCATGAACAGGTTCCGGTAGCCAATAGCAGTCAATTGAAGATATAACCTCCGTGGGCTTTGGTCAAGGTTGGGTAGTGGGCTAGGCCATGAGGCCTTTATTTACGCGAATCGTTTTAGGAGGACAC
>CAZKOS010000022.1:20623-24337 GCA_964554445.1 uncultured Spirochaetaceae bacterium
GGTAGTGGGCTAGGCCATGAGGCCTTTATTTACGCGAATCGTTTTAGGAGGACACCCCTCGTCTACGCTCGGGGCAGGCTCCGAATACGGAGGAAGGAGGAGAGCACGAAGAGGGATAGGGGCAGGAAAGAAGGATCTTGAAATTAATGAAGATTTTAACCGATCAAGGACGGCCCTCAATGAAACTTTTTTTTGCCCTTTATTATCTTCTTCGTGTTCTTCGTTCCCTTCGTGCCCTTCGTGTCCTCTTGTAAAGGCTAATAAAGTGGGCATTAATCACCAATTTTTTCCTCAAGGAATCACTCCGGGTTTTTCACCTCGATCACCTGCCTGTCCTTGGTGAGGAACGTGTCGGGGAAGACCTCCCGCGCCTCGACCAGCAGCTTGTCCAGCTCCCGGGTCGTGAAGCGCGGGCTGTAGTGGATGAGCCCGAGGGACTTCGCCCCGGCGCTTTTGGCGATTACGGCCGCCTGCCGGGCGGTGAGGTGTTTTTTGCTCAGGGCGCTGTCCGCGAATTCGTCCGTGAACATGCCCTCGCAGATGAACAGGTCGACGCCCTTCACCTGGCGCGCGATGCCGTCGAAGGACTGGGTATCGGTGACGAAGGCGAGCTTGGTGCCGCGCCGCTTCGGTCCCATCACCTCCTCCGGATTGACGGGCTCTCCCCGTTCGTTGGAGACCGGTTCGCCCGCCTGGAGGCGCGACCAGAGCGGGCCGCGCGGCACCCCGGCGGCGACGGCTTTTTCGGGGAAAAATTCGCCGGGCCGCTCCTCCTCGTCGATGACGTACCCGACGCACGGCTTCGAGTGCCTGAGGAAGAAGGAGCGCACGGTGAACCCGTCCCCGCGGTAGACGATCCCCTCCTCCTGGATCTCCTTGATGACGATCTCGTAGTTGATGTACGAATCGAGGGTTGAGAGGTTGGCCTCGACGTATTCCCTGATCTTCGGCGGGCCGTATATGTAGAGGGGCTTCTCGCGCTCCACCTGGGAGGAGAGCATGAGAATGCCGGGAATGCCGGTGACGTGGTCGGCGTGGGTGTGAGACACGAAGAGCGCGGAGATTTTCTTCCATTTCAGGTTCAGACGCTTCAGCGAGATCTGGGTCCCCTCCCCGCAGTCGAAGAGCAGGTTTTCACCGCTGTGGCGGAGCATGACCGAGGTGAGATAGCGCTGGGGCAGGGGCATCATGCCGCCGGTGCCCAGGATGAAGACTTCGAAGCCCATTGAAAAATCCTTGACTGGTGAAAACGGACCGCCGGTCCGTCGAAATAGGGCACTACCATAACATGTTTCGGCGATTTGGGGGAGGGGGAACTCGGCTTGCGTTCCACCCAGAGCCGCTGAGACACAGAGGTCACAGAGAAGAGAAGAGAGGAGGGAGGGGAGGGCGCGCCACGAAGAAGACGGATGGCGCGGATATGATGAGGAAGGCGAGGAAAACTGCGGATTCATGCGGACGAGAACCGCGCGCATCCGCGGCCCTTCCCTTTCTCTCTTCTCGGTGTTATCGGTGGTTCCCTTTCCCCGGGAAGGAGACCTACAACCCCTTCATTTCCTGCTCGATGGCGTTCTGCAGGCAAATCTGGATGAAGTTGTGGATCTTTTCCTTGACGGCGGGGACGAGGCTTTCGGCCTTGAACAGGACGATGTAGACGTCGTCGTCGCCGCCGCGGCGGTCCACGCGGATCACCCGGCCGTCCACCTGGCAGCGGGAGCCCCGGAGCACGAGCTGAATGTCCTTCAGCTCCTGGCCCACCTCGATCTTGCGCGTCAGGTCGTCGAACCGGCAGGCCATCCCGGCGATGCTCACGTCGAGAAGCCGGCCGGTGCTGCGGGCGCCGTTGATGACGAGGTTCAGGGTGTCGAGCCGGGGATTGCAGACGCCGCGCACGAAGCGGCGCTTGCCGCGCGCTTCATTGGCTTCGAGCATTTTCAGGATGATGTCCTTGCACTTGTTGATGTCGGTCCTGAGGCGGATATAGCCGCAATTGACGCCGAGGTCCAGGAGATATTTTTCCGTGAGGGCCTTCGACCGGTCGAAGTAGGTGAGCACGCCGATGCCCACCTCCTTCGTGGACGGGCTTGTCAGTACGTCCTTGATGTATTTCTCCCACTCGTCCTCCTTGAGCCGCTCCTCGATGTTGATGAAAACGATGGGGTTCCTGTACCGGACGAGGAGGGGGTGCAGGCGATCGTGATCCTCGACCACGTACACCTCGTACTCGTTCCTGACGATGTCCTTCACCAGGTCCCGGACAATGGAATGCGGGTAGAGAAAAAAAACTTTCCGGCCGTTCGCGTGTTCGTCGGGCATGAAATTCGCTTTCTTACTTTTATTATAACGATTACGATGTGTTTTGCACCACCAATTTTTTGGCCTGATACAGAGGACACGAAGGGCACGAAGTAAGGAGAAGAGCACGAAGAGGAAAGGAAAAGGGAAAAAGGGATTGTGGAGTGTGGAAGCTCCAGGTTGTGCTGCTTTCGAAAAGAGAATCTTTTTACCCCTTCTTTTCCTACTCCCTCTTCGTGTGCTTCGTTCTCTTCGTGGTCTTCGTGTCCTCTTTCCGGAAAGTTGAGCTATCGACACTGGAATCTTTCCACAATTTAGGTACATTATATTCGCGATGATCAAGAAGAAAATCTACGGCGAGACGGTGCGCGAGCGGCTCCTGGCGGGGCGTCGGGACAAGATGTACCAGTTCACCCTCGCGGACCGCACGGCGCGCGGAGTGATTCTCCACGGAACGAAGCTCGTGAGCGAGATGCGCGCCAACCACGAGCTCGGCATCCTGGAGACCCTCATTCTCGGTTACGGCTACCTGGGCGCCCTCCTCTTGAGCTCCTCCCTCAAGGGAGCGGAGCGCCTCGTCCTGGAGATCGCCTGCGACGGCCCGCTCCGCGGCCTGTCGGTCGAGGCCTCGGCCTTCGGCGAGGTGCGCGGGTACCTGCGCGAAAAACGACTCCCGGTGACCGCGCCGCTCGAGAGCTTCGACCTGACGCCCTTCTGGGGCAAGGGGATCCTCTCCGTGACCCGCTACCTCGAGGAGGCGAAGACGCCCTTTACGGGCCAGGTGGAGCTCACCTCCGGCAGCCTCGCCCTGAATCTCGCCCACTACTCGCTGCAGTCCGAGCAAACCCCCTCGTCCTATTCGCTCTCCGTCCAGTTCGACAAGCGGGGCGAATTGACGGGCGCCGGCGCCCTGCTCGTGCAGGCCTTGCCCGGCGCCGACGACGCGCTCCTCGAGAGTCTCGAGGCGAAGGTGAACGCCCTGCCCCGGCTGGGCAAGGAGTTCGCCGACAAAGTCACGCCCGAGGCGTTCGTCCTTTCATATTTCGGGGAATACGATCCGGAATTCGTCGGCGACAAGCGCGTCGACTTCATGTGCCACTGCCGCCGGGAGCGCTTTCTTTCCTCCCTCAACGTGCTCGCGCCGGACGAGCTCGCCGATCTCGTGGCGAACGGCCCGTACCCTCTCGTCCTCACCTGCGTCAACTGCAACACCGCCTACGAGTACACGCGCGAGGAAGTGGAGCGCGCCCACGGGGGTCAACGTCCGAAGAATTTATGAGGAAACCAGGAAGTGGAGAGAGAAGCAAGATATTTTGGATAATTGCAAAAATGACTGCGAGAAAATGCTCCTAAAGTGAATAAAGTGCCCCCAAGATTGCGACGGCAGCCGGATCGGAGATCCCAGTCCGATCAACCCGA
>CAZKOS010000023.1:0-1535 GCA_964554445.1 uncultured Spirochaetaceae bacterium
ACGCGACTCGCCTGGCTCGCGCCGCGGGACGGCGTGCTCAACGTCTGGACCGCGACGGCGGCCGACCCGGTGGCGGCGCGGCCGGTCACCCGCGACACCGGCCGCGGCATTCGGGTTTTTTTCTGGGCCCGGACGGGAAAACATCTGCTCTACCTGCAGGATGCGAACGGCGACGAGGACTGGCATCTCCACGTTGTCGATCTTGATGACCTCACCGACCGGGACGTCACCCCTTTTCCCAAGACCCAGGCCCAGGTCTGGGCCTCAAGCGACGCGTTCCCCGAGGACGTCATGGTGGGGATCAACAACCGCAATCCGCAATGGCACGACGTCCACCGGCTCAACCTCGTGTCCGGCGTCCTGACGCCCGTGCTGCAAAACGACCGGTTCGCCGGCTTTACCTTCGACCGCGATCTGCGGCTGCGCGAAGCGGCGGAGATGAATCCGGACGGGAGCATCGATGTTTTTTATCCGGACGACGACGGGGGATTTCTCAAAAAGGATTCGATCCCGTTCGAGGACAACGGCTACACCGGGAACGTCGGTTTTCACCGGGACGGCCGCACGCTCTACATGACCGACAGCCGGGGCCGCGACACCGCCGCCCTGACGGCCGTCGATCACGCCACGCGCCGGGCGACGGTGCTCGCCGCCGATCCGAAAGCGGACGTTTCCGGATTCATCGTCAATCCCGTCGACATGAGCATTGCGGCCGCGGCGTTCACGTACGAGCGGAAACGCTGGACCGCGCTCGATCCTTCCGTGGCGGAGGACCTGGCGGCGCTCGCCGCCGTGGCCGACGGCGAGATCGAGGTGACCGGCTCCTCGCGGGATTTCATGACCTGGGTCGTCGCCTTCCTGATGGACGCGGGGCCGGTCCGCTACTACTATTATGACCGCCGCACAAAAAAGACCCGCTTTCTGTTCACCGACAGGAAGGCGCTCGAAAACACGCCCCTGGCCGGCATGCGGCCCGCGGTCGTCAAGGCCCGCGACGGGCTCGACCTCGTCTGCTATTACACCCTTCCCGCGGCGAGCGACCGGGACGGGGACGGAATCCCCGACCGGCCCCTGCCCATGGTGTTCCTGCCCCACGGCGGTCCCTGGGCGCGGGATCGGTGGGGGTATCATCCGTATCACCAATGGCTCGCCAACCGCGGCTACGCGGCCTTAAGCGTCAATTTCCGCTCCTCCGCCGGGTTCGGCAAGGCATTTCTCAATGCGGGCAACCTGGAATGGGGCGGGAAAATAATCGAGGACCAGGTCGATGCGGTCCGCTGGGCGGTGGACCTCAAAATCGCCGATGCCGGAAAAATCGCGGTCATGGGCGGCAGCTTCGGCGGGTATTCGACCCTGGCCCAGCTCACCATGAATCCCGGGTTGTTCGCCTGCGGGATCGACCTGGTGGGACCGTCGAATCTCATCACCCTGCTCGAGTCGATGCCGGCCTACTGGAAACCGGCTTTGGAGGACATGGTGAAGCGGGTCGGGGACCACCGCACCGAGGAGGGCCGCGCCCTGCTTCAAAAGCATTC
>CAZKOS010000023.1:1635-13774 GCA_964554445.1 uncultured Spirochaetaceae bacterium
GACTATAAAGGCTCGAGCCGCGAGGTCGTGTTCGACAGCGTCGGGATCGCCGGCAACCGGTAAGGATCCTTCACTTTCGATTCTTGCGATGGATCAAGCGATCGCTTGAGCAATCCTCTTCCGGCTGACCGTCCGCGCCGATTCCGGTTCGCGGAGCTCTTCGGGCGCGTCGACGGCTGTCTCGTCGGCCGTCGAGACCGCCTTGCGTCACGTTTGTTGCCAATCGGTTTTTATAAAGGTAAGATGCGGTAAAATCGATTATGATTCGTCTTCAAGGCATTCGGAAAAAATACGTCATGGGCAGCAATGAGGTTCCGGTGCTCAACGGGATCGATCTGACGATCGGGAAGGGCGAGATGGTCTCGATCATGGGATCGTCCGGCTCCGGCAAGACCACCCTGCTCAACGTCATCGGCGTCCTCGATTCGTTCGACGAGGGAGCGTACCGCTTCGACGACGCCGCCCTCCACGGCCTGACCGAGTCGCGGGCCGCGCGCTTCCGCTGCGAGAACATCGGCTTTCTTTTTCAGGCCTTCCACCTCCTGCCGTACAAAACCGCCCTGGAAAACGTGGCGCTCCCCCTCCGCTACCGGAAAAACACGCCCCGCCGCGACCGGTTCACGCTCGCCGCGGAAATGCTCGGGCGGGTGGGGCTCGCCGACCGGGCGAACCACCTCCCCGCGGAATTGTCCGGCGGGCAGCAGCAGCGGACGGCGCTCGCCCGGGCCCTCGTCACGCGGCCGCGCCTCCTCCTGGCGGACGAACCGACCGGCGCGCTCGACTCCGCCACGACGAAGGAGATCATGCGCCTCCTCAAGGACATAAACCGGGAGGGGATGACGATGATCATCGTCACCCATGAGGCGGACATTTCCCGGAAAACCGGGCGGATCGTCCGGATCAAGGACGGGCGGATCGTATGAAGCTCGAGCTCTTCGATCCCGATCACTGGGAGGATATTTTTTCCCATATCAAAAAGCACAAGCTGCGGACCGCCCTGACCGCCTTCGGCGTGTTCTGGGGGGTCTTTCTCCTCATCCTGCTCCTGGCCGCGGGGAGCGGCATCGAGAAGGGGACCTACCGGCGCTTCGGGCGCGTCGGGGTGAACAGCATCCACGTCTGGACCGAGCGGACGACCCTGGCCTACAAGGGAAACAGGCCCGGCCGCTGGATCATTCTCAACGACGAGGACACCAAGGCCCTGCGGGAGAGGATCCCCGGCCTGAAGACGGTCTGCCCCCGCTTGAACATCTGGTGGTCCACCACCACCACCCACGGCAGGAAGAACGGCTCCTTCCGGGTCAACGGCGAGGTGCCCGCCATCACCGGGATCGAGCCCATCGTCGTCACCGCCGGCCGCTTCCTCAACGAGCGGGACCTGCTCCAGGCCCGCAAGGTCGCGGTCATCGGAACGAGGGTCGTGGAGATCCTTTTCGCCCCCGGGCAAGACCCCGTGGGCGGGTACATCGAGATCGACGGCACCGCGTTTCTGGTGGTGGGCGTTTTCGATTACGATTCGTTCGGGGGGGACAACCGGGCGCGCACCGAAACCGTCTACATGCCGTTCACCACCATGCAGCGGTCGTTCAACATGATCGGCCGGGTGGGGTGGTATTCCATCCTGGTTTCCGACAAGGCGGACACGGATAAAACGGAGGCGGAAATAAAAAGCCTGCTCGCGGCGCGTCACGACGTCAATCCCGGGGACCGGCGGGCCATCGGGTCCTGGAACTCCTGGCGCGAGTTCCGGACGATCCAGGGCCTGTTCACCGGCATCAGGCTGTTCATCTGGGTGGTCGGGCTCGGCACGCTGCTCGCCGGCATCATCGGCGTGAGCAACATCATGCTCATCATCGTCCGGGAACGGACGAAGGAGATCGGCATCCGGAAGGCCCTCGGCGCGTCCCCGGCCTCCATCGTCTTCATGATCCTGCAGGAGGCCTTTCTCATCACCGCCGTCTCCGGGTACGGCGGCCTGGTTCTCGGGACCATCTTCAGCGAGGCCGTCTCCTGGTACATGCGGGCGACGAACATGCGGATCGACTATTTCGCGGAGCCGGAAATCTCGCTCGGCGTGGCCGTCGGCGCGATGGTGATCCTGATCCTGGCGGGAACCTTCGCCGGGCTCTACCCGGCGCTCAAGGCGGCCCGCATTCATCCGGTCGAGGCGCTCAGGGAGGAATGAATGAAAATGAGGAAATACGTCATCGGGTTTACCGTGCTGGGCTGCGCCGTGGTCGCGACCTTCGTGTTCCTGATCGCCAAGGCGGCGGGACCGAAAATCGTCTATCCCGTGGAGGCGGTGGGAGTGCGGACGATCGAGGAGAAGGTGCTCGCCTCGGGCTCCATCGTGCCCGAGAAGGAGGTCGAGGTGAAATCGTCGCTTTCCGGGGTGGTGGGCGAGCTGTTCGTCGATCCGGGAGACCCCGTCCGCCGGGGCGATCCCCTGCTTTCCGTCAGGGTGGTGGCGAGCAGCCTCGACCTCAACTCGGCGGAGACGGGCTTTGAAAAAGCCTCGATCCGGCTGAAATCCGCCGAGGCGGAGATGAAGATGAACCGGGCCCTGTTCGAGAGGAAAATGATCGCGCAGGCGGAATTCGACGCGAGCGATTCGGCCTACCGGCTGGCCCTGGAGGATTACAAGGAAGCCAAGAACCGGATCATGCTCATCCGGGAAGGCGGGTCCGCGGACAAGCGGGGAATCAACAACCTCGTCTTTTCCCCCATCGACGGAACGGTCCTCGACATTCCGGTCAAGCAGGGCTCGCCCGTGCAGGAGAGCGGCGTCTACGCGGTCGGGACCACGGTGGCCCTGATCGCCGACATGGGATCGCTCATCTTCGAGGGGGAGATCGACGAGGGGCAGATCGACCGGATCAGGAAGGGGATGGAGGCCAAGATCAAGCCGGCCGCCATCGACGACACGATCATTCCCGGGACGGTTTCCTTTCTGTCGCCGCAGGGCAAGGAGTCGTCCGGGTCCATCAAGTTCAAAATCAAGATCGCCCTGCGCCCGCCCCGGAACGTGTTCCTGAGGGCCGGGTACAGCGCCAGCGCCGAAATCATCCTGAAGCGGGCCGAAAACGTGGTCTGCGCCAAGGAACGCGACATCCTTTTGGAGAACGGGCGCAACCTCGTGGAGCTTGAAAAAGCCCCGCAGGAATTCGTTAAAAAAGAAGTGACGCTCGGCGTTTCCGACGGGCTCTTCACCGAAATCAAAAGCGGCCTGTCCAAGGGGGACCGGATCAAAAGCCTGGCGGCCGATACTGCGCGCTGAGCGGTCGTTTCACCACGCGGCTGGCCGGCCTGCGGCGGCGATTCTCCTCGTCATGATCCGTTTTTTTCCTTTACCGATCGAAGCGCCGCCCCGACTACGGCGAAGAAAGCCGGTTTGGGTTTGAGATCGCGGCCGAAAAGCAGCGGGTAGTCCGTCCGGCCCCGGACGGGCCAGTAGTTGAGCCAGGATTGGCCGTCGTGCACTCCCCAGAGGTTGACGCGGTCCAGCCGGCCCGCGTATCTGAGAAAAACGGAATACAGGTCCGCGTAGCGCCGGGCCAATTTTTCCTGGACGTCCTCCGGCAAGCCCTCGCGGTAGGGGTCGAGGTTGCCATTGTTTCCGGGCAGAACGGTGATGTCCATCTCCGTGATCATGACCTTGACGCCGGACTTAAGGAGGCGCTTTATTCCCTCGTCCACCTCCCCCGCGGAGGGCGTCTCCAGATTCCAATGTGCCTGCACGCCCACGCCGTCGATGCGGCCCCCCCGCTCCTTGATGTCCTTCACAAGGCGGACGATCGCATCCGTGGCCTCCGCCGTGAGCATATCGTGCCCGTTGTAGTACAACTCCGCTTCCGGATCCGAGCGATGGGCGAACTCGAACGCCTTCCGGATATAGTCTTCGCCGACGGCTTCGTACCACATGGTCCGCACCGGCAGTCCGTCCCGGCCGATGGCTTCGTTCACCACCTGCCAGGCGCGGATGCGTCCGCGGTAGCGGCCCACCACCGTCGCGATGTGGTCCTCCATGCGCCGCAGCACCGTGTCGCGGTCGGCCTTCCCTCCATCCGTCCCGCGGAAGACCCACTCCGGCACCATGACCGTGTCGACGAGAATGTGCCCGACGATGAACATACCGTGTTTTTCCCCGAACTCGACGAACTTATCCGCCCGGGTGAAAACGTACCGGCCGGGACTGTCCTGCACGATGCTCCACTTGAGGCAGTTTTCCGGGGTGATGGTGTTGAACTGGGAGGCGATGAGGGCGGTTTCCTCAGGATTCACGCCGATCGCCTGGTCGTAGGCGACGGCCGCGCCCACCAGGAATTTGCCTTTGAACACCTCCTTGAGCGCGGGGATATTCTCTTTTCCCTTCAATTCCATGGTCATTCGCCCCTCCTTCCAGCGTAACAGACAAGGTCCCGATGCATTGAGCTTGCCGGCGGTCGGCTATGGTCGGCGCCGCGCCGTTTTCACGGATGATCCTTTCCGCCTCTGAACGAGATCGTCCCTCGTTCATTTCCCTTCGGCCCGGAACCCAACCGCGTTGAGGTACAAATTCCGGTCTTCCTTGCCCGGACCGAGCCAGAGATCGTTCGTGAACTCGACCGTGATCTCGTGGCGGCCCGCGCCGAGCCGGACCGCGCCGACGTCGAATTCGGCGGTCACCGGCGTATCCAATTCCACCTCGCCGATTTGTCGCCCGTCAATCTTGACCCGGGCCTTGCCGTATTCTCCTTGCGCGGGCGTGGAAAAACCGCGGAGGACGATGCGGTATTCCCCGGCCGCGGCGCAGGTGAACGCCGCCCTGACCGCCCCGTTGGAGCCGAAGTTGAGCTGGGCGGGCGTGCGGTTGAAGACGCTTATGTTACCCGCCGGCTCGAAGGCGGGCGGATCGATCCATTCGGGGCGGGCGCGGCCGTTCCGGAACGACGCGCCGAGCGACGCGAAGAGCGCCGACGCGAACCGCATTCCCCTGACGCGGTTGTCCGCGTCCGCGTCCCAGCGCACGCAGTCCACGAAGGCGCGCAATCCGGATGCGGTCCGGGCGGAGGCGAGGGCGGGCGGCAGGGAGAGGAGCGCGACCGGGCCCAGGTCGACCGGCGCCCGGCTCACGCGGAGACTGCGCGCGAAGAGGTTGCGGTCCTCGCCGTCGCGGTACAGGTCGTTGTCGAACGACAGCTCCAGTTTCACTTTGCCGCGCTTGAGATTCACCAGGCACGACCAGCTCCGTTCCCGGCGGCCCGCCACGAACACCTCGCCGACGGCGGAGCCGTCGGCTTTCACCGTCACGACCGGCCAGCCGCCGTCGGCCGGGGTGCCCCAGCCGTCCAGCGCCAGCCGGTAGAGCCCGTCCCGGGCGACCGTGATTTCGCCCGTCGCGCTCCCGTTGGTGTAAAAGGCGACGGTGTGGTCGCCCTTCGCCTGGACCAGGGATCCGGCCAGCTTCCATTTCTCCAGGGCGTAGGTCTCCGATTCCGTCTCTCCTTCCGCCGCCGCCAGCGCCCGGTCGATGACGCCCGCGTCCGGAGTGACCACCCGGTACCAATTGTTCGGCCCGAACGGTTTCATGAAGGTGAGGTCTTCCCGCAGCACGCCCTCGAGCGCGGCGTCCGCCCGGGGGAGAAGGGTGAGAGGGCCGGCCGCGTCCTCGATTTTCGTCGACCCCAATCCCAGCGTGGATTTGAGTTTTTCGAACGACTCTTTTTCCGGAGCGTGCCAGTAGACGGTGAGGGGACGGGCAAGGCCCGAGAGGAGGGGCGCCAGCGCCTCGATCTCTTTTCCGCCGCCGTGCAGGACGACCAGCGATGCCTTGCTTAATTCGGCCTTGGTCGCGGCGCCCGCCGGCTCCGAGTACAGGAGCCCGAGGTCGTCGAGCCGCCGCCTGAACTCAGGCCCGCCCGGCTCGCCGATGACGGCCAGGACGTTTCCCGCGGGCGGCTTGTATCCCGAGAGATAGGCGAGGGCATTGGATACCAGGCGCCGGGCGGCCGGCTCGCTCTCGAACTTGGTTCCGGCCAGGGCCTGGCAGAAAACGGCCAGCCCCCGGCCCGCCGGCACCTCCACGATCGGCGCCTGGTCCTCGGCGTCGACGCCGCCCGAGACCGCGATCGCCCGGGCGCCGAAGCGTCCGGGGCGGCGGATCTCGCGACGGCTCACGTAATGGTCGCCGCGCCAGAACGCGAGGTCGCCCGCGTCGAGACCGGCCAGCAGTGGATGGCGCGGCGACGCCGGAAACGTCATGGTCGAGGCGTGGTCGACGAGCGTCAGGTCCGGCATGATTTCCGCGAGCGAGTCCTGCTCCAGGACGAGCGCCCGCCCGCCCCTCGCCAGGAAGCCGCCGAACGCGGCGGCGGAGGAATCGTTTCTTCCGATGACCGGCTCGCTCCCGCCGCCGGCCGCGGCCTCGTCCCCGAAGGCGTGCGGGCCGACGACGAGGATCGTTTTTTCGGGGTCGCGCGAAGAAAGACCGTCCAGGCCCTTGAGCTCCACGGCCCCGGCAAGCCTGTGCCCGGCCGGCCACGCGTTTTTCGGATCGAAGAGGAGGATGGTCCGGCCGCGGGGAACCGCGAGCGGCGTTTTGGCGAACGTGCGGTAGCGGGTTTCGAACGAATCGATTTTTTTTCCGTTCGCGGAGAGATCGGCCTTGAAGGCGAGTCCGTCCGGAAAGCTCCGGTTCGGAAGGGCCAGGCTCGCGGTGACGACCCGGTGTCCGGCCGGTTCCAGGGTGAACCGCTCTGGCCGCCCGACGGGCTTCCCCGCCAGGGTGAAGCGCGTTTCGAGGGCGAGGGACTTGGGGGAGTCGTTGAACACGTCGAAGCTGCGCTCGACTTTTTCGCCCGAGAAGAAGCGCGAATCGTATTGGCGCTGGAAAATCGCCACCGGTTTGTAGGCCCGCTTCTGGGCGGCGTAAAGCGGGCTCGTCTTATCCACTTGACCACCGTTGGCCGCGATCGTCCAGGGGCACATGCCGGAGACGCCGGCCCGGCGGTAGGCGACCGTTTGGAACAGCCAGGCGTCGGCCTTCGCCTTCACCCGGTACTTCTCCCTGTCGACGTACGCCTCGTCGCCGTAGAAAACGCTTCCCGGCGAATAGTCCTGCTGGAACACCCAGAGGTATTCCCCGATGTACAGCGGCTTCTTCCGGTCCCAGAAGAAGTCCTTGTTCCAGCTGCCGGCCGCGCCGCCCGCGGTGCCGGTCTTGACCGTGGTGCCGAGCCAGTCGGCGGTGTTGGGGTAGGCCACGGCGTCGGGCAGCTCGCGCGGGTAATGGAGGCCGATGACGTCGGCGGCGCCGCCCGGATCGTGGTCGGCCTCGTAGGTGATGAGGTGCGTCGGATCGAGGGCCTTCACCTGAAGCCCGGCCTCGGCCAGGCGCTGCTCGGCGCAGGGGCACTTGCCCGCGGCCCCGCAGTGGAGCAGCTCGTTCTCGATGCTCCACATGACGAGGGAGGGATGGTTCCGGTCGCGCCGCACCATGCCGGCCAGGTGCGTGCGCACGTTTTGCCAGAAGCGGTCGTCGTCGTAGGCGTAGCCGCCGCCGCCGTCGCACCAGAGGGCGCCCTCCTCGACGATCATGAGGCCGAGGTCGTCGGCCTCCTCCAGCCAGCGGCGCTGCCAGGGCTGGGTGTGCAGGCGGAAGGCGATCGCGTTCGACTCCTTGATGCCGGCGATTCCTTTTCGGATTTCTTCCACGCTCTGATACTGCGCCAGGGGCCAGCCGCTGGAGGCCAGGAGGTGGCGCTTGACGCCGTTCAGGTACAAGTCCGGGCCGTCCGCCCAGAGCTCGCGGAAGCCGAAGCGCTCATCATAACGGTCGAGCGCGCCGCCGCCCTTCCGGTCCTTGAGCGACAGGACGAGGGTATAGCGATGCGGATCCTCGGGCGACCAGTAGCGAACCCCGGGGAAGCGCGCGGAGAGGGAAAACTTTCCGTCCGGGCCCGTCGCCCGTCCGGGGAGCTCGAGGACGGTCTTTCCCCCGTCGCGGACCGACCCCTCGATCCAGAGGCCCCCCCTGCCGCCGTTGACCGTGCCGGTGACGGTCAGGGTATCGTGCTGCCGCACCGAGGTCACTATCGCCACGTCGTCGCAATAGGTTTTCGGGCGGGCCAGGAGCGAGACGTCGTCCCAGATCCCGAAATAGTAAAAGTGCCCGCCGATGGGAGCGATGAGCTTGCCCTTGGGCACGCCGCGCAACCGCTCGCCGTCGGGGTCCGCGTCCTGGGGCAGGCGATAGTTGTCCTTGAAGACCGCGCTCCAGTCCTGGCAGCGGATCTCCAGACGGACGGCCGCGCCGGGTTTGACGCGGTCCGTGAGATCGACGGAGAACGGGGTATAGCCCTCGAGCCGGGAAGCCACGAACTTCCCGTCGCACCACACCGAGGCATTGAAGCGGGCCCCGGAGAGGAGGAGATCGATTTTCATTCCCCGAAACGATTCGGGCACCGCCACCTCTTTCCGGTACCAGACGTATTGCGTGCCGGCGATCGCGTTGCCGTACGTCAGGACGGGTACGTTCGCCGTCTGCCATTTCTCGACCCGCGGCGGGTAGGCGGGATCGGCGGTGACGGCCGTGTCCCACGTCCCGTTCAGGTTTATCTCCTGACGGGCGGCACTCGCGGGCGTGGGCGGGGCGGCGAACGCAAGGGGAATCAGCGCCGCGGAAAACAGGGCGAAAAGCGCGAATCGGCCGCCGGCCGTCACGAGAGCTCGTTTCATCGTTCATCCTCCTCAGGCAGGTGGAGTAAGTTTTTCTATATATACCAATCTACACCGTTTTTCCCTTTTCCGAAAGTTGACTTTGCGCGCGTCGGTTCGAGTTGAATGTCCATCCGTTGTGTGGTACCGTGGTTCCATCCAGAGGTCGTGCGCGGCCCCTTCAGCGCGCCATTTCCGTTTCGGAGGTCTGATGATGAATCCCCTGTCCCTGCTCCCCCTGCTCAGCGTGCCGGGCGCCCCCGGCGCGGACCCGGCGACCGCCGAGGAAAAGGTCGCCCCGGCGGCGATCGAGAAGCGCATCCGGGAGCTGCGGACGGGAGAGCTCACGGTCAGCGCCGCGCCCGGCGCCCGCGTCCAGGTGAGGCAGGTGCGACATGAATTCCTCTTCGGGACCGCGGTCGCCAATGAACTGGCGGAAAACCATCCCTCGGCCATGCCCGCGGCGGAGCGGAAGCGTTTCCTGGAAACGCTCTCCGGCAATTTCAACTACGCGGTGCACGAAAACGCCCTGAAATGGTACGACTGCGAAAAGTCGCCGGGCGTCGTCGATTACTCCGTCGCCGACCGGATCTGGGAACACTGCCGCGGGCTCGGCATCCCGATGCGCGGACACTGCATCTACTGGGAAAAAGAGAGGCTTTGCATGGACTGGCTGAAACCGCTCAACACCGAGCAGCTTCGCGCGGCCGTCGTCCGGCGCGGCCTCGACGTCACCCGCCACTTCAAGGGACGGATCGGCGAGTTCGACCTCAACAATGAGATGGTCAACGGCGATTTTTTCAGGCGCCGGCTCGGGTACGGCATCGTCAATGAAATGGCCTGGATCGCCAAGGCGGGGAACCCGGACGCCGTTCTCTTCGTGAACGACTACGGCGTCCTGGTCGACGGCGGGTTCAACGCGGAGTCGTACGAGATCCAGATCGAGACCCTGCTTGCCAGCGGCGTGCCGCTGGGCGGCATCGGCCTGCAGGCGCATGCCGGCAGCGATTCCGGGAGCCCGATGAATCCCGTCCACGTGCAGACGATGCTCGACCGGTTCTCCCGGTTCAATCTCCCGCTCAAGCTCACCGAATGCCTGTTCGACGTGGGCGACGAAAAAACCCAGGCCGAACAGCTCCGGACGATTCTCCCGATTTATTTCGCCCATCCCCGCGTCGAGGCCGTTCTCCTGTGGGGGTTCTGGGCGGGATACCATTGGAGGCCCTGGGCCGCCCTCTGGCGCAAGGACTGGTCGATCACGCCCCAGGGTGAGGCGTACCGCGACCTCGTGTTCAACCGCTGGTGGACGAAAGCCGAAGGCAAGGCCGATGCGGCGGGCACGTTCAAGACCGAAGCGTTTTTCGGGGATTATGAAATCACCGTGGACGGCGTGACGAAGAAGGCGACTCTCTCTCGAAAAGAGAAATCGCTGCGCGTTTCGCCGACGTAACCGACCCCTCCCACCAGACGCACCTCATTCGAGCTCCTTTCCTCGATCGTCGCGGCTCCCTCCCCGCGTCAGCCTGGAGGAGATATCCCGGCGAGCTCGAGGACCGCCTGCAGCGAAGGGAGGTCGAGGGCCGCCGGAAAATGAACGCAGGCGAGCGCCCCCACGGCGGCGCTGAAGGCCACGAGCTTTTCGTCCGGCCAGCCCCGGAGGAGGGCGTACACGGCCCCGCCCCGGAAAAAGTCGCCGGCGGCCAGGGATCCCTTCACGTCCACCCGGAAAGGCGCGAAGGTCCCGGCTTCGCCCCCGTTGCGGCCGAAGAGAATGTCCCTCCCGCCGTCGGTGAACACGACCAGTCCATTCGAAAGATCGAGGTATTTCCCGAAGAGAGCCCGAACGTCGGCGCCGGGGTATTCGCGTTCCCGGAATTCGCGTGAGACCACGGTGACCGCGGCGTGACGGTGGATGAAGTCCTCGGGGGGAAGGTCGATGGTCACGTAGGGTTTATTCAATCCACGGCAGGTTTCGGCCGCCGCCCGGGACTCCTCCCGGAAGAACGGGTCGATGGAGACGACGGCCGCTCCGGCCGCGGCCCTGTGGTCGGGGGGCGACCAGCGGCGTTCCTGTCCGGAAAAGTAGCTTCCGAAGCGGCCGAAGATCGTGCGGGTCTCCCCGTCGACCAGGACCAGGTCCTCGACCCCCGCGTACGACGGATCGAAGCGCAGCTCCCCGCAGTCGACTCCGCGTTTCCCGTAAAAATCGAGGATCGGAGCGCGGGTCCGCGAACCGAGGTGCGGTCCGCCCATCGCGACGGAGAGCCCGAAGCCGGCCAGCAGCAGGGCGGCGTTCCCGGTCTCGCCCGACGGAATCACGAACGTCTCCCGGATCTCCCGGTACGAATCCGGCTCCGGGTACGGACCGTCGAGGACGTGGATCGTGGAAAGGCAGGTCATGCCGAACAGGTAGACGTCGCGTTTCATGTTCGTCCTCGCTTTCCCCAAGCCGCCCGACTCGTCGCTGACGTGCGCCGGTCCGGGGCCGGAACCGAAGTCCGGCCCCGCCGCGCGCCGGAAGCGGCGCCGCGAAAAAAACGCCCCGGGAGCGGGTCCCGGGGCGGTGATTTCAAATCGACTATTATTCGGTTACGGCAGCAGGACCGCATTGCCGAATGCGCTCGGATCCTGCCAGTTGTTGTTGGTGTCGTTGGCCCAGTCGGCGATGCCGGTGCGCACGCCGTCGCCGGCGCCGTCGTCGTTCACCTGGCAATCGAAGCCGACGGTCATGCCTGCCTTGGGGGTGACGAACAGGAACGGCATCGCCACGGTGACGTTGTAGCCGCCCTTGACGATTTTCACGCCGGACTTGAATTTATCGAGATCGGCGCCCGTGCCGCCGGACGTGACGTTCTTGAAGTTGACGCGGTACTGCGCCACGCCGTCGGTGTACATGGTGTCCTTGGTGTTTTTCTCGTCGAGGTAGGTTTCGACCGAGTCCTGCTCGTAGGCGTTGCCGCTCAAATCGCTCAGGTCCGGGTCCTTGACTTCCATGTACACGTACAGGTACTTGGAGTCCCAGGCGACGCGGGCGGTCGCGGTGGCGCTGGTGGCGTCGCCCATGTTCTGCATTCCGGTTGTGATGACCTCGGCGTTCTTGAAAATCGGGTCGAACGATCCGTCGATGGCCTTGGGCGTTCCGTGCACCGCCTTGACGGTCGGTCCCGTGGACGCGGCGGGCTTCGGAGCGGGTGCCGGGGCGGGCGCGGGGGCCGGTGCCGGGGCGGGTTTGGTCTCGGTCATCCCGCCGCTCGATTGACATCCGAGTAGGGCGAGAAGAGCGAGGCACGCGATGACGATCAACATCGATTTTTTCATGCATTCCTCCTTTTAGGTGTGTAAGGGCGATAGTATTTGTCGATAGTAGGTAATCGGGTTTCGTTTGTCAAGGAGAGGTCGTTGAGAGGTCGTTGAGAGGTCGTTGAGAGGTCGTTGAGAGGTCGTT
>CAZKOS010000023.1:13874-19583 GCA_964554445.1 uncultured Spirochaetaceae bacterium
TTGAGAGGTCGTTGAGAGGTCGTTGAGAGGTCGTTGAGAGGTCGTTGAGAGGTCGTTGAGAGGTCGCTGAGAGGTCGCTGAGAGGTCGCTGAGAGGTCGCTCTTGCGTTCTCCGATTGACAGAAGCGGCCGATTGGCGGAAAATCCGGCCATGGCAAAAATATTCGTCGGCACCAGCGGGTATTCGTACGCGGACTGGGTCGGTCCGTTTTATCCGTCCGGCACGGCCGAGCGGGATTACCTGGGGTTCTACGCCTCGCATTTTTCCTTTGTCGAGCTCAACTTTTCCTACTATGCCATGCCCTCGGCCCCGCTCATCGAACGCCTGGCGGATAAAACCGGGAGCGATTTCGTCTTCGCGGTCAAGGCCCACCGGAGCCTTACCCACGAGATCACCGACCGTTTCGACCAGGACCTCGATGCTTTCCGCGGCGGCGTCGCGCCCCTGGCGGAGCGTGGGAAACTCGCCGCGGTGCTCGTCCAGTTTCCCTACAGTTTCCATTACAATGACCGGAACCGCCGGCACCTGGACCGGCTCACGCGCGGCCTTGAGGGGCTGCCCGCGGCCGTCGAGTTCCGGAACGCGGAGTGGGCGCGGGAACGGGTGACCGGGGGCCTGAAGGAACGGGGGGCGGCCTACGTAAACGTGGACCAGCCCGCGCTCCCCAAGCTTCTCAAGCCGTCGGGGTTGGTCACCGCCGACCTCGGCTACATCCGATTCCACGGCCGAAACGAAAAGAACTGGTGGACGGGGGACAACGTCAGCCGCTACGACTACCTCTACGGCGAAGAGGAGCTGGCGGGCTGGATCGATCGCCTCCGCGCCATGCTCTCCCTCGTGCGGGTGCTCCTCGTCACCTTCAACAACCACGCCCGCGGGCAGGCCGTGCAGAACGCGCGGCGGTTCAAGGAGCTCCTGGCGGCGGAAAAAATCGAGGCGGTGTAAGCGGCGGGTTTATTTCCCCACGGCTCGATCAGCTGCGCGGCCGCCCAACTCATCGGGAATACCCGCGGCCGGCAGCCTGATCCGAATCTTTTTCCGCGCCAATTTTCTTGTCAAAATCCGGATGAAGAGTCCTCGATTTTTTTCCGCGCATTCCGCACCGTCCCTGATTAATCGCCCCTTTCGGCTTGCTTCGTTCCGCGCACCGGGGTATCTTTACGGCATGACGGCGAACCGGAGCCGGCCCCTTGCCGGCGGAAACATTGTTTTTCTTGTCGCGACCGCCCTCCTCGTCCTGGCGCTCGTATTCTTGCCGGTCGCCGGCGCGCTCGTCGCGCCCGGGTTCGCGTCGATTCTTTTCCCGCTCCTGCTTTTCTTCCTCACCCGCGCGCCCGCCGCGCCGCTCGCCGCGATTCGGACCGCGCCTTCCGGCCGCGGCCCGCCTCTCCACGCCTGAAGCTTTCCGGCTCAATTTCCGTTTCACGTCCTGCTCCCGGAGACCGTCCGGGACGGGAACCGAAATCTTCATGGAGGAATTTTTATGCGCATTGGACAAGACCGGCGGCGGCCCCGTCCCGCGTACCGGCTGGCGCGGCTGCGGGGGATCGGCATTGAAACCGATCTCAAGCCTTATCTGAGAACAGTGGAAGAAATAAAGCGATTCGATTTCCGGCGCCGCCCGGACGCCGCGCTCGAGGAGCGGGCCGCGCGGATCAAAGCCGAGGCGGGGGGCGGGGCCGATCCGAACCGCCTTCTCCCGGAAGTGTTCGCCCTCGCCGCCGAGGCCGCCGCCCGGCGTCTCGGCCTGCGGCCCTTCGACGAGCAGCTCCTGGCCGGCGTCATCATGAGCCGGGGCGGGCTCGCCGAGCTCGCCACCGGCGAGGGCAAGACGCTGGCGGCGGTTTTCCCGGCCGCGCTGCGGGCGCTTTCGGGCCGGGGCGCGCACGTCATGACCGCCAACGACTACCTGGCCGCCCGCGACGCGGAGTGGATGGGGCCGGTCTACCGGGCTCTCGGCCTGTCCGCGGCCGCGGTCGCCGAGGGCAGGAGCGCCGCCCGCCGCCGGGCGGCCTACGCCGCGGACGTCACCTATGCGACCGCCAAGCAGGCGGGCTTCGATTTTCTCCGCGACTCCCTCGCCTACGACCCGGCGGACCTCGTGCAGCGCGAGTTTCACTTCGCCCTGGTGGACGAGGCCGATTTCATCCTCATAGACGAGGCTCGCGTGCCCCTCGTCCTGGCCGCCGCCGCCGCCGACCCCGGCGTCGATCCGGTCCGCTGCGACGAGGCGGCGCGCTCGCTCGCGCCCGGCGTCGACTTCGTCCTCGACCGCGCCGGCCGCTCCCTGCACCTCACATTGCGCGGCGAGCGGCGGGCGGGAAAGCTCCTCGGAGTCGGGGGCATGCACCGGGCGCGCGACCGGCTCGCCTACGCCGGGGTGTACGTGGCGCTCCTGGCGCGCCGCCTGCTCCGCCGCGACGTGGACTACATTGTCAGGCGGGGGCGCATCGAGCTCGTCGACGAGCTCACCGGCCGGGTGGCGCGCGACCGGCGCTGGCCGAACGGGATTCAGGCCGCGCTCGAGGTCAAGGAGGGCCTGGCCGTACGCCCCACGGGGAGTATTTTCGGATCGATCACGATCCAGCATCTGCTCAATCTCTACCCGCGCCGCGCGGCCATGACCGCCACCGCCGCGTCCGCGGCCCGCGAGTTCAATCTCTTTTACGGACTGGACGTGGTCGTCGTTCCCACCCGCCGGCCGGTGAGGCGGCGAGACGAACCGGACGCCGTCTTTCTCACGCGCGCGGCCAAGCTCGCCGCCCTGCTCGACGAAGCGGAGCGGGCGCACCGGCGCGGACGGCCGGTCCTCATCGGCACCCGGTCGGTGAAGGAGTCCGAGGAGCTGGCGCGGGAGTTCAGGCGCCGCGGCCTGGCCTGCCGGGTCCTCAATGCGAAAAACGACCGGAGGGAGGCGGCCGTCATCGCGCGGGCGGGACTGCCGGGCGCGATCACGATTTCCACCAACATGGCCGGCCGCGGCACGGACATCAAGCTCGGCGGCGGGAAGGGAGCGGAACGGCGCCGGGTCCTCCGGTCGGGCGGCCTGTCCGTCATCGGCACCGGGCGGCACGAAAGCGTGCGCGTCGACCGGCAGCTGCGCGGCCGCGCCGGCCGGCAGGGCGACCCGGGCACGAGCCGCTTCTTCACGTCCCTGGAGGACGAGCTTTTTCTCCGCTACGGCGTGGCCGAGTTTCTGCCCGGAAAGGCGCTGGCGCGCGCCCGCGCCGAACCGCTTCGTGCAATGGCCGACCGGCGGGTGTGGCGGGAAATCGAGCGCGCCCAGTCGATCATCGAACACCAGAACCATCTCCTCCGCCGCACCCTGCGCCGCTACAGCCTGCTCGTGGAGGAGCAGCGGCGCGTGCTGCAGAACGTCCGGCGGCCGGTTCTCCTGGGCGCGGAACCGCCTGAGGAGACGGTCGCCGCCCGTGCCGTCGAGTTTGAGAGGCTCGCCGGCCGGCTGGGAAAAGCGGAGGCGCGGCGCCTTCGGGCGCGGATCTTCCTCGTCGTTCTGGACCGGTTCTGGGCCGACCACCTGGCGACGGTGGAAGAGCTGCGCGAGGGCATCGCCCTCCAGCGTTTCGGGGCGCGGGAACCGATCCACGAATTCATCCGCCTCGCCTCCGAGCGCTTCGCGGAAGGGTGGTCCCGCGTCGCGGCCGGGTGCCGTGCGGAGGCGCGGGCGGCGCTGAAAGAGGATGAAGCGGGCGGCAAGGGCCTTCGGGCGCGTGCTCCCTCGTCCACCTGGACCTACGCCCTCGACGACGAGCCGCTGCCCGCCTTCAACCTGGCGGGATTCGCGGGCGGGCCGGCGGCGCTGGTCGGCGCCGTTCTCTTCCTCGCGAAAATCCTTGGGGCGTGGGCGTCCGCCCGGAGGAAAAAAAACCGGTCGTGAATTGTCTCCTCCCGCCCTTGACGACGGGTGAAGAAACACACATGATGTGAAAAACGCTCTTTCTGAAGGACGCCGATGCCGCTGGTTTTTGAAGTAAAGGAAGAAACCCTCGCTTACAACCTCGAGGTCATCCCGCCCATTGAAACGGTCGGCCTCGATCGGGTGGGCCTGTTGAAGGGGGTGATCGACAAGGCGGCGAAGGTCAAACAGCATTACGACGCGACCGCCGGCAGGTACGGGAAGCTCATCGGCCAGGGCCGGGTCGGCCTTTTGGAGCTGTTCGACGAGCTGTTTATCGCCGTGACGGTGCTCCACGAGCGCCTGAAATCCGGGGAGCCGGAACGGTACGCCGAGTTCCAGAAAAAATACGAATTCCGCGTCCTCATTGAAAACCGCGGCAACAAGCTCTATTCGACGGGAGTGATGAAGGACACCGACATCACGCTGCCCAATGATTTCGGATCGGTATACACTGAGCTGGTCGTCGGGAGAATAAAGAAGATCGTCGTGCTCATCAACCGCCTGGCGGCGGCCGGCGGCGTCGACGAATTGTTCGAGGAGCTGGACGCCCTGCTGTACGCGTTCATCGTCATCCGCTACAACGTCCTGAGCTGCGCCATCGATCGATAGCGGGCGTTCCGCCGCTCGCCGTTGCGGCCTCGACCGGCGTTTCATTTGACAAACCGCCCGGCGTCCTTTACCATTGCAGCATGACTGTTTCGGGCATTCAGTCCGCCGCGTCGGCGATGAGGTTGTATCCCGTGAACCCGGCCTCCGGGACGGGGAGGGTGGAGAGCGTCGATTCCATTTCTCGGGTCGCCTCCGTCGGCGGGTTGAAAAGGAGCTTCGATTTCCAGGCCGACGCCGCCATGAAGCTCCGGCAACCGCTTCCCGCGATTCAGGATCCCGCCCTGGGTCGGAACGTCGACGTGTACGCCTGACCATGCCGGTCCCGCTCCATTTCGATTGACCGCCCGTATTTCCACCAGTATATTCCATTCATGGAACCGATTAATGCTTCCAACAATGCAGCCGCTTCGAACGTTCAACAGGCAACGGCGCTGGCCATGCTGAAAAACGACTTGAACACCGCGCAGACCGGCGTTCAGCAGCTCCTGAAAGGCCTTCCGACGGTGCAGGACACGGCTCTCGGGCGAAACGTCAACATATTGGCCTGAGCGGTCCCGGCCGCGGTCCGTTTGACGATCGATTCTTTCCTCAATACCTTATTAATATGGACAGTACGAATTCGGTCCGAGACGAACTCAACATTTCCTCCTCGTTGCGCAGGATCATCAATGAAGACGCTTCCATATCCGAGATAGAAGAAGACCTGAGCGTCATCGCCGTGGGCGATTCGCTGCGATCGAGCCCCCAGCGGGTGGCGCGGATCGGCCGGACCGCTCGCGAGCGGGCGAAAGCCTACCGGCGGCCGACGGTCTGGGACCTGTCGCGCGGCCGTCATATCGACATTTACGCCTGACCGTTCCCGGTCCGGCGGCCACTTTCGCCTTTCATCATTGGAATTTAGTTTGACGATCCGTCTTTCATTGGATAAATTTCAAACATGAATAACGTATCGATGAACAATGTAGCGAACTTGACCTACTCCCTGGCGGCTTCGACGTATGGCGTCTCCTCGTTGCAGCTGCTTGAGAACGCCGTCCGGTACGACGAGCAATTCGGGTTCTTGCGCGGATTATACCCGCCGGTCGTCATCCAGGACCCGATGCTGGGTCGAGTGATCGACATCCTGATCTGAAGCCGGCCCCGGTTTCGTGCGGACCCCTGCGGGGGAGAAGCGTCTCCTC
>CAZKOS010000023.1:19683-24083 GCA_964554445.1 uncultured Spirochaetaceae bacterium
GCAACCTTGGGGGCACTCAAAACAATTATCGAAAAAGGGGAAATTTTATTTGACAAAAAATATAACTACTGTTATATTAAAAAACATAAGTTATCTTAAAGAGGGACCATGTCGGCAAACAGAGTTTTTTTTACGAAAGAAAAAATCCTTGAAGCCGCCTTCCGGCTTCTGCGGGCCGGGGGCTGGGCCAAGGTGACCGTGCGGAACATCGCCCGGGAGCTGGGGTCCTCCACCATGCCGATTTATTCGAGCGGTTTTTCCATTGACGAGATCGAGTGGGAGCTGAAAGCCCGCGTCTGGGAATTGATCAAGGATTACCAGACGCGGCCGTACACGGAAAACAAGCTCGTGAACCTGGCGGTCGGCTTCATCATGTTCGCCAAGGAGGAGCCGAGGCTGTATCGGTTTCTCTACGTGGAACGACCGATTCCCCAGCCGGAAGAGGATGCCGGAAAGAGTCGGTTTGAGGAGGCGTATGCGAAGTACGGGGAGCTCCTCAGCGAGATCCGGGCGATCCCCGAGGGCATAACCAATCCTCTCATACTCAAGACCTGGATTTTCACGCAAGGACTGGCCGCCGTGTTGTCGAGCGGGCAGCTTGCATTGACGGAGGAAAAAATCGTCGCCCTGCTGGAAGACGCGGGCGGCGCGTTCTACACCTTCGAGGAGTTGAAGAAAAAAGGAGGCAAACCATGAACGACGTATTGGTGAGCGTGCGGAATTTCCGCAAGCGCTACGGGCGATTCGAGGCCGTGAAGGGCGTCAGCTTCGAGGTGAGGCGGGGCGAGATCTTCGCGCTCCTGGGCCCGAACGGGGCCGGCAAGACGAGCACGCTCGAGAGCCTCGAGGGGTTGCGCACGCCCGACGGAGGCGAGCTCTCCGTGGCCGGCGTGGACCCGTCGCGCCGTCCGCGGCGGCTCAAAGATCTCATCGGCGTGCAGCTGCAGGCGTCCGCCCTGCCCCAGGCCATGACCGTGGACGAGGCGATGACGTTTTTCTGCACCTATCACGGCGTCGCCGTCCGCCGCGACCTGGTGGAGCGCTTCGGCCTGGCCGAAAAACGGCGGACGCAATACTCCAGGCTTTCCACCGGCCTGCAGCGCCGGTTGAACCTGGCGCTGGCCGCCGCCCACGAGCCGCCGGTGCTCTTTCTGGACGAGCCGACGGCCGGGCTCGACGTCCAGTCGCGCGCCGAGCTCCACGCCGTCGTGCGGGAGCTGAAAGACGGCGGCACGACCGTCATCCTCGCCACCCACGACATGGCGGAGGCGGAGAAGCTCGCCGACCGGGCGGCCATCCTGTTGAACGGAAAAATCGTCGCCTCAGGCAGCCCGCGGGCGCTCACCGCCCGGGGTTCCCAGCGAACGAAGATATCGGTCTTGAGCGAACGGGCGAGCCTGCTCGCCGGTCGCGCCGACGTGGGCGAGGCGCGCTTCCAGTCGGCCGCGGACGATTACGCCGTCTACACCTCGGCCAGGCCCGGTCCGGCGGTGACCGCCATCCTGGCTTCGCTCGAGCGCGCGGGCGACCCGCTGGTCGACCTGCGGGTGGAGCGGCCGAGTCTCGAGGAACGGTTCCTCGAAATCACTTCTTCCGGCGGCAATGAAGGAGGCCATTCATGAAAGCATTCATCCATCACCTGGCTTACGATTTCAAGACCGGAATCCGCGACCGGACCAAGCTCCTCATGTTCTACCTTTTCCCCCTGGCGTTCTTTTTCGCGGTGAGCGCGTTCATGTCGCAGATCAACCCGTTCTTCAAGGACACCATGATTCCGGCGATGGTGCTCTTCGCGGTCATGTCGGCCTGCCTGCTTTCGCTTCCGGGAACGCTCGTCACCGCGCGGGAAGCCGGGGTTTTCCGCAGCTTTCGCATCAACGGCGTGCCGGCCGCCTCGATCCTGTCCATTCCGGTCATCGGCGCGGCGGTGCACATGGCGGTGGTGACCGTCATCATCGGCTTCGCGGGCACCCTGGTGTTCGGGGGCGCGCCGCCCGCGAACGTCGCCGGCTTCGCGGCGGCGGCGCTGCTCTCGTACCTCGCCTACGCGGGGTTCGGCCTCGTCCTCGGGACGGCGGCCGGGAGCTCCAACGCCTCCATCCTGCTGGCCCAGGCCGTCTACATCCCGTCCATTCTCCTGGGCGGGCTGATGGTCCCGCTTTCCGTCCTGCCCGACGCCTTCCGGCGCGCGGCCCTGATCCTGCCCTCGAGCCACGGAATGATTCTGTTCCGGGCGCTGGGATATCCCCAGGCCGGGAAAGTCTTTCCCTGGATTTCCCTCGCGGTGCTGGCGGGAGGCGCGGTCGTGAGCTTCGCGCTGGCGGCCTGGATTTTCCAGTGGGACACGCGCGCGAGCCAACCGAACCGGAAGGCGCTCGCCGCCCTGCTGGCTCTCGTACCGTACGGGATCGCCGTGGCCGTCGGGAGCTGAAATCCTAATCAGCAATCACTCAGGTCACCCCGAGCCCTCCGACGGGTTTGGGGTGATTTTTTGAGCGACGACGTCTGCGATCTCGACAATTACCGGCGCCCGGGCCAGTCCGGTTGCGGCGGCCGGTCGAAAAAGTTATATTAAAACGATCATGAGCGGGTTGAGATAAAGTCACCCAGAGCCTGTCGCAGGGTAAGCAACGATCAATTCTATCAACAACGTGAGGAGGCCGACATGCTGCCAATGAGAAAATTGGGAAAAGCCGAAGTTGAGCTTACGGAAATTGGGTTCGGGGCCTGGGCCGTCGGCGGGCCGTGGCGCTTCGGGTGGGGCGCCCAGGACGACGAGGAGTCGCTGGCCGCGATCAACGCGGCGCTCGACGGGGGCGTCAACTGGATCGACACGGCCGCCGCCTACGGCCTCGGCCATTCGGAAGAGATCGTCGCCAGGGCCCTGCGCGGCCGGCGCGACACGGTGTTCGTCGCCACCAAGGGCGGCATCGTCTGGGACGATAAGCGCCGCGTCACGTTCAGCGTCGAGCCCGGGTCCCTGAAGAAGGAATTCGAAAACAGCCTGCGCCGGCTCGACACCGATTACATCGACCTGTACCAGATCCACTGGCCCGACGGGAAGACGCCGGTGGAATCGGCCTGGGAGACGCTCCTCCGCTTCAAACAGGACGGCAGGGCGCGCTTCGTGGGCGTGAGCAACTTCGACGTGGCGCAACTGGAGAAGTGCCTGCGGCTGGGCCACGTCGATTCGCTCCAGCCGCCCTACAACCTGGTGCGGCGCAACGCCGAGCGCGAGCTGTTACCCTTCTGCCGGGAGCGCGGGATCGGGGTGGTGGCCTACAGCCCGATGATGTCCGGCCTCCTCACCGGCCGCTTCGACGCCGCGCGCTTCGCCGAGGGCGGTCTCGCCGCCGACGACTGGCGGCGCACTTCGGCCTACTTCAAGGAACCGAGACTGGGCAAATCCCTGGCCCTCGTCGAGGAGCTCAAACCCATCGCCGAGCGCGCCGGTAAAACCGTCGGCCAGCTCGCCGTCGCCTGGGTGCTCTCCCGGGAGGCCGTCACGTCCGCCATCGTCGGCGCCCGCCGGCCGGCCCAGGTGGAGCAGACCCTGGCCGGGGCCGGCTGGAAATTGAGCGAAGAGGACCGGCAAACGATCGAGGAGCTGTCGAACAGGATCTTCGGCGAGGACGCGTTCACGGACGCCAAGTGAGCGGGAATCGGGGAAGATGAGAAAGTTGTTGGACGGCGGCTGAAGAAGTTGGGGAAGATGAAGAGGGGCGTGGCTTATCTTCGGATAACCGGGGTTTGCGGTAGTAAAGCCAATAAAGAAAAGATATATGCGGATGAAGGATGATCGCCGGCCGGAGCCGGCGCTTAATATGAAGGCTCGAAAAATGGACGCGCTCGCGGTCGGCGGCCTCGTGGGGGCGGGGATGGCCGCGGCCCTGCTTGTCCGGGACCGGCAGCTCCCGGACGCTTTCATCCTTGTGTGCCTGTTCTTCGCCGCGGCCGTCGCGCTGACGCGGCTCATGGCCCGGCGTCCGGCGCGTCTTCTGGTTTTTTGCGTCGTGACTTTTCTCTTCACGTTTGCGCTGGAAGCCGTGGGGACGGCCACCGGGCTCGTGTTCGGTTCTTACCGCTACGGCGACGCCCTGGGTCCCAAGCTCCTGGACGTGCCGGTCGTCATCGGCCTCCTCTGGTGCCTGGTCACCCTGGGCTGCATCCGGCTGTCGCTCGTTCTGCTCCGCCGATTCGGACGCTGCGGCCGGCGGCTCGCCCTGCTGACCGCCCCGCTGGGCTGCGTGCTCGTCGACGCGTGCATCGAGCCCCACGCCGGGCTCCTCGATTTTTGGCAGTGGCGCGCCGGCGCGGCGCCCCTCCGGAACTTCATCGCCTGGGCCGCGATCGCGTTTCTGGTTACCGGATTCTATCTTCTGCTGGACGACCGGCCGTGA
>CAZKOS010000024.1:0-14492 GCA_964554445.1 uncultured Spirochaetaceae bacterium
CGATCCCGTGTTTTTTCATGAGCGCCGCGAAGTCCCGGCTCGCCCGGGGCGCGTTCCGGTCGGCGAGGAACGCCTCGAGTACGGGCTTCAGGTCGGTGATGAAATCCGCGTCCGCCGTCATGCCGTGGGCCAGGCTGCCCACGAGCCGGTCCTTCCTGTAGGCGAGGGATGCCGACCTGGTTTTTCCGTCGCATCCCGAAAGGTCCGCGTCGAGACGCACGCTGATCGCGTCCCGCGCCCGGTTGAAGGCGCCCTCGGCCTCGCGGGAAGAGCACAGCTTCAACCACTCGCGGGCGGCCGCTTTGTTTTTCGCCGCGCGCGGCAGGGCGAAACCGTCGACAGAGAACACGAAGATCCCGTCGGTGCCCGGGGCGCCAGCGCACTCCAGGTCCGGGCTCTCTTCCGGTCCGGCGCCGTCGGTCGCCCCGCCGTCGAGGAAGGCGAAGGCAGCCCGGCCCGTCTCAAGCTCACGGGCGGGGTCTGCGGACGGCACAGCGGCCCGACCGCCGAAGGCGGCGGCCAGGACGGATCCGGCGCGCCGCCAGACCCGCTCCATGGCCGGACCGTCCGGAGGAAGCCGTCCTTCCCAGAGCGCCTCCCAATCGTCGGGACCGAGCTCCGCCACCGCCACCGCCTCGAAAAAATCGAGCGCCCCGTCGGCCGGACCGAGGGCGAGGGGAGCGACGCCGAGGGATCTCAGTTTCGAGACCATCGCCTGAAAATCATCCCAGGTGCGCGGAACCGTCACCCCCCGGCGTGTCAGCTCGGCCGGCGCGTACCACAGCCGGGCGGAGCGGTGGACGCCCACCGGCGCCATCCAGAGGCCGCCTTCGTCGGCGACGGATTTTTTCACCGCCGCGGGGAAGCCGTCGATCCAGCCTTCCTCGCGGGCGAGCGCCGAAAGATCCGTGAGGCGCCCCGCGAACAGCGGATCGTGCAGGAACGCCCGTCCGGCGGGCGCCAGGAAGACGTCCGGGGGCGTCCCGCCGCGCAGCCGGCTCGTAAGCGGCGCCCCGGCCGACAGGTTGACGGCCGCCGCGGGGTGCGCTTTTTCGTACAGGGAGGCGAGTTCGCGCACGGCGCCGCTTGCGCCCGGGGCGCGGCGGGAATCGATTTCCAGGTCGCCGCGCACGCCGCCGCCGCAGGCGAGGGCGCAGCCGAGTGCGAAGACCGCGAGCGCGCGGCCGGAGCGAACGAGACAGTGAGCGAGTGTCGGCACAAAACCTCCCGCGCCGGTGATGAGCGTCGGGGCGCCCGCGCCCGCGATCGAACGAGGAACCCCCGACTCTGAGAAAAAATTCAGCATGATCGGAATGGAATGTCAAGCGCGAAGCGCGGGGCCGCCGGGTCGCGGAACGGGATTCCAGTCAGGCCATGTGTTGTTCGACGACCCTGTGCAGCTCTGCGGAGGTCTTGCTCGATTTGACGATGTAGCCGGTGGCGCCTTTTTTCATCACGTCGTCGCCGGTTTTGGATTCGGTGGTGATCACGTAAACCGGGATGTCGGACGGTTTGTGACTGGACCGGATATAACCGATGAGCTCCAGGCCGCTCATCTCCGGCATGTTGAGATCGGTGATGACGAGACCGATGTCGGAGTTCCGCCGCAGCTTGTCGACGGCGTCCATGCCGTTGATCGCCTCGAGCACGTCATAGCGCTTGCTGGCGAGCGAAAAACACATGGATTTTCTGGCCATTTCGGAATCGTCGACGATCAGAATCTTTTTCATTTTCTGTCCTCCCGTTCTCCAGTTGACGGCGCGGGCGCTTCCGTCCGCGCCGTTCGTCACGACCGGCGGCGTGGGCCCGCCCCCGACTCGATGATACCCTCGATCGCCAAGGCCTCGAGCAGGCGTTTGACGCTGAATGTGGTCTTGTCCACGAAGGTGCTTATTCCCGAATCCTTGAGACTCTCAAGATTGTCGCTGTAGCTGGACATGACGATGACCGGCAGCCGTTCCAGCCCCTCCGTCTCCCGGATGCGGCGGATGAGCTCCGGCCCGTTCATGACCGGCATCTCGATGTCGGTGATGACGACGTCGAAGCTCTGTTTTTCAAGCAGGGCCAGGGCGTCTTTCCCGTGGGCCGCCTCGAAGACATTGAAGTGTTGCCCTTCCAGGATGTCGCGCTGGCGGGTCCGCGACACCGCCGAATCCTCCACCAGCAGGATGTTTTTCTGCCGGAAGTCCTTGGCGCCGGGCGCCCGCGCTTTTTTCCTGACCACGCCCCGCGTCGTCTCCTTGAGCTTGTTGAAAATCTCGGGGACGTTGAGGATGGGAATGGCCCGTTCCCGTCCCGAGAGCACCGCGCCCATCACCACGGGGCAGGTGCGGACGAGCCAGTCGGTTTTGCGGATGATCATTTTCTTTTCATAGATGATGTCCCGGACGACGCAGGCCGAGATTTCGTCCCGGCTGGAGACGATGACGATGTTCTTGTTGGCGTCGGTCAGCTCTTCGCCGAGGCCGAGCCAGGCGTTGAGGTCGATGAGGGCGATGTCCTCGCCGTCGACGGTGATCACCGGGCGGTCGGCGACGTCCCGCCGGTCGCTCTCCCGGACGCGGAGGACGGATTTGATGTAGGCGGAGGGTATGCCGAAGAGCCGCTCCCCGAGCAGGAACACCGTGATGGGAATGAACGAGCTGATGAGGGGAAAGGAGACGGTGAAGGTGGTGCCCCGGCCCCGCGTCGATTTGACGGAAACCTGGCCGTTCAATTCCTTGACCGTCTGCGCCACCACGTCGAGGCCGACGCCGCGGCCGGAGAAGCTTCCCACCTCCTTGGTGGAAAATCCGGACGCGAAGATGAGCGCCAGGGTGTCGTCCGCGCCGAGCGCGGCCGCGTCCTCCCGGGCCAGGATCCCCCGCTCGATCGCCTTTTCCCTGATGCGGTCGAGATCGAGCCCGGCGCCGTCGTCCCCGATCTCCACCTCCACCATGTCGCCGCGGTTGGCGGCCTGGAGAACGACCCGGCCCTCTTTCGGTTTGCCCGCTTTTTCCCGGTCGGCCGGGTCCTCGATGCCGTGGTCGACGGCGTTGCGGAGGAGATGAATGAGCACCGTTTTCAGCCGCTCCACGATCGTCTTGTCGAGCTCCGCGTCCTTCCCCTTGACGGTGAAGGCGACGGATTTGCCGGTGTGCTCGGCGACGTCGCGGACGAGCCGGGGAAACTGGTCGAAGACGGTCGCCAGGGGCACGAGCTTGAGCTTGGTGATCTCGCTCTGGAACTGCCGCGAGCCGAGGTCGTAAAACGAAAGCTCGTGGGAGAATTGGCTGACGATCGACGCCAGTTGTTTCGCGTCTTCGGCGGGACGGGGATCGGCCTCCATGTCGTTCCGTAATTTTTCAAGCTGGCCGTAAATGTAGCTGAATTTATTGAAGTACTGCGGGAAGGCGGAGCTCTTCTGGATGAGATCCTCGATCCGTTTCACGTTGAGGTTGATGATTTCCGTCTTGTCGTCCCGGCCGGCCGGCGTTTCGGTCCGCTCCCGCTCTTCGCCCGGCGCCGCGGCCGCCTCCGGTTTCCCTTTGCCCGTGGATCCGCCCGTGCCTGCGGCCGTTCCCTTTTCCCCGGCGCGATCGGCGGTCACCGCCTCCGGGTCGATGTCCACCACTTCCCCGGGCAGGCGTTCGATGGCCGCCTCGACCGCGTCGAGGAGGGCGAAGATCCGTTTCACGAGTTTTCCCCGCTCGCTTTTGGCCGCCTTTTCCAGGGCGGTGACGAGATCCTCGACGGCGTGCGCCGCGCCGCTGATCGAATCGAGACCGATCATGCGCGAATCGCCCTTGAGGGTGTGCACTTCCCCCCGGATGAGCTTGAGCGTTTCGGCCTTGACCCCCTGTTTTTCGACGGCCAGGAGAGCGTTGTTGACCTTCGTCAGCTGCGCCCGGGCCGTGTTCATGAAGAGGGCGAGGATGTCGGGATCGCCTTCGTATGTCTTCATGCTGCGCCTTCCATTACCAGATAGTGAAACGTGACGAGCGCGATCAAACCCCCGGCGGCGGCATAGAATCCCCACACGAAGAGCGGCTTCTGTGCGCGGCGCACGAAATCGGGCACCGGCATGATGCGCGGAATCGGGATGCTCATGACGTCCATGACGCCGTCGAAGGTCACCAGACCGTTTCTCCCGTCCTCCGATTTCAGCACGAGGGCGGAGACGCGGGCGCCGGCGGCCCCGCCGTTCGCCCGGCCGCCGGGAAGAAGCTCTTCCAACCGGTACGCCCGGTCGGGCGAACGGTCCCCGCCCAGGGAGGAAACGTCGCTCGCCACGCGCTCGATTTCCGCGCTGTCGACGCCGACCCGCAGGCCTTCCCCGGTGATGGTGAAGATGTCCAGCATCCCGCTCCGCTCGTCCATGCGCGTCCCTCAGGCGAGAAAACGGGAGGAGTAGAGCTTGAGCACGTCGATCACTCCCACCGTTTTCCCCTCGTATGAAAATTCCTGCGTCAGCATGTGGTCCTCGGTCTTGCGCGTGGGATCCTTGACCGAACGCAGTTCCTTGACGTCGATCGCCTTGAGGTCGATGATTTCCCGGACCGGAAAGGCCGCCTTGAATTTCTGGTCGATGATGACCATTTTCAGGGAGCCCGCGGGCGTCTCCCCCAGGCCGAGAATGTCCGACAGGGCGAGCACGGGGACGATCTCACCGCGCACGTTGATGACGCCCACCAGGTAGGGGGGGACGAAGGGCAGGGGGATGACGTCGCCCCGGTCGGGAAGGTCGAACACCTCGCGCAGGTATTCGATGTGGAGCCCGAGCAGCGCCTCGCCGACGCTCACGATGAGAAACTCCTTGGTGATGCCCGTCGTCGCCGCCGTTGTCCGTTTTTCGCTTCCGGCCGCTTTGAGCAGCTTTTCGATTCGGTCCTTTCCGCCCATGCCGTCACTCCTTTCCGCGCAGCCGGTCGGCCTGCCTGATTTCAGTGTAGATCGCGCTCCGCCGCTCCCGGTAGCGGGGGAACGCCTTGTCCGCCAGCACGTTCCCCTGCGCCTCGAGCAGGTGCCGGGCGTAGGTGAGGCAGTACTCGCGCTCCGTCGCGTCCCCGCGGCGGGCGTGGTATCGGCCGAGATAGTAGTACCCGAGGATCGAGGCCGGATCGAGGTAAATGGCGGTCTTGATTTCATAGCGGGCGTTCTCGAGCATGTCGAGGTCGAGGTAAATCGCGCCGAGAAGAACGTGCGCCTCGGCCGATTGCGGGTCGAGCCCGGCCGCCTTCCGGCACTGCTCGGCGGCCTCCATATACCGCCCGCTCTCGTACATGTATTCCGCCTTGATGAGATGAAAGCCGTCGTCGAGCCTGACCCCCGACCGTTCCATCTCCCGCAGCACCTCCCCCGCCTGGTCGTAGGCGCCGGCTTCAATCTGCTTGAGGATGAGGAACTTGAGATCAGGCGAGGGAGCGCCGGCGTTCCCCATTGCGGCCGGCGCCGGCCGGGACACCGGGGCCGCCGTCCGCGGCCGGAGAATGTCGTCGGCGCGCGGCGGGAGGCAGATTTTCCGGTAGGCGAACGATTCGTTCCACCAGGAAAGCTGGAACCGGTGTTTGACGATGTTGAGGGTTTCCGAATGCCCGAGAAAGAGATAGCCTTCCTCGGCGAGAATCTCGTGGAAATTGTCAATGAGCCTCTGGATGGACTCCAGGCAGAAATAAATGATGACGTTCTCGCAGAAGATGATGTCCGCTCCGGCGAGGTCGGCGAGCGCGAACGGCTCGCGGATGAGGTTCGTCTGGCGGAATTCAACCATGCTTTTGATGAATCCCTTGAGACGGTAGCGTTCCGTGCGGTCCGGCGCGCCCGATCGGTCGAAATAGCGGTAGACGTACCATTGGTCGATGTTCCGCAGCCGGTACGCCGAATAGACTCCCTCCCGCGCCAGGCGCAGGGCCTCGGCGTTGATGTCGGTCCCCACGATGCGCACGTTCCACTCGTCCCGGTCCTTGAGAAAATCGTGGACGAGCATGGCGATGGTGTACGGCTCCTCGCCCGTGGCGCAGCCGGCCGACAGAATGAGGAGGTTTCGGTCCCCGGCCCGCTTTTTTTTCGCGAGCAGGTCGGGGAGAATCTGGAACTTGAGCCGGTCGTAGTGCTCCCGGTAGCGGTAAAAGCTCGTTTCCTGGACGGTAAAATTGGAGGCGATGAGCACAATCTCGTCGTGGTTCTCGGAGGCGTAGGCGGGATACTCCTTTTCCGCGAGCTGGAGCGAGTTCAATCGATTTTGAACCACGATCGACAGATCCATGTTGTTCTCTTCGTGGACGATGATCCCCGTCGTTTTTCGAATCACCTCTCTTACCTTTCCGAGCGTCTCAGCGCGCATGGTGGTTGGGCGCCCGTCCGCAATATCCCGCCAGGAACTCGGGAATCGAGGCGATGTTCAGCACCCGGTCGACGCAGCCGGTCGCGATCGCCGCCTTGGGCATGCCGAAAATCAGGCTCGATTCCTCGTCCTGGGCGACGACGTAACCCCCGTTCCGCTTGACCGCCGGGAGCGCTTTGGCGCCGTCGCTTCCCATCCCAGACAAAACGACGGCCACCAGTCTTTTCCCGAAGGTTTCGGCGAGGGACGCGAAGAGAACGTCCGCCGAGGGAAGGATGCCGTAGAGGGGCGGCGCTTCGACGCTCACGAAGCGGCCCCGGCCGTCGACGCCCAGGTGGCTCCCCCCCGGCGCGACCTGGACGATGCCGGGCGACACGAAGTCGCCGGGCCGGGCGGCCGTGACGGGGAGGGCGGAAAAAAGCCTCAGCCACTCGATGAAACCCGCCATGAAGCCGTCCGCGATGTGCTGCAGGACGATGACGCCGGCATTGAGCGAGACCAGGTCGGGGTGCCCGAGGAGCCGGGAGAGCATCTGCGGCCCGCCCGTGCTCGAGGCGACGGCGACCACGTGAAACGCCCCGAAGCGGGACGGACCGGGATGCTCGCGCACCGCGGCGGAAACGCGCTTCCGTTCCCGATCGGGCGGTTCCCTCACCGCCGCCCCTTCCTCAGGCCTGACCGGGCCGGGCGCGCGGGTCGGCGGGGGCCGCCTCTTGAACCGGTGCATCACCTTGAAGTCGGCGAAGGTGCGGATCGTGCGGACAAGCTTCTCCTCGACGACTTCCTTCAGTTCCGTCAGATTCCGGGCGGCTGGTTTTTCAACCAGATCGACGGCGCCGAGCTCGATCGCCCTGAAGCCGAGATCGGCGATGCTCTCGGAGGCCGCCGAGAAGACGACGATGGGCGCCGGCTTATGGTCAAGAATTTCCTCGATCGCCTCGAGCCCGCTCATGCCGGGCATGTTGATGTCCATAATAATGACGTCCGGCGCGAGCTCCCCGGCGAGCTTCACGCCGCCCCGCCCGTCGAAGGCGTCGCCGGCGATTTCGATGTCCGGCAGCCCCGCGAACGCCTTGGCGAGCACCGTGTGCACGATCTGGGAATCGTCGATGATGAGCACCCGAATCACGCCGGACTCCATGGCTGCGCTCCGTTTTCATCCGCGAAAAGCCGCGGCGGGATCGATCCCGCGCGGCTCCGTGCGGATATCCTTCCCGACGATCTCAACGCGACCTCAGCGCGACCTCAGCGCGACTTCAGCGAATGACCTTGACCGCCTGCTTGAGCATTCCTTCCGGCACGGTCAAACCGAGCCGCCGGGCCTCCTTGTAATTGACGGTCAGGTAGTTGTTGGACGTCGCCACCGGAATGTCACCCGCCGGCGTGCCCTTCAGAATTTTGTCAGCGATGACGGCGACTTCCTGTCCGATTTCGGTGAAATCGACCATGACGCCGACGGTGAATTCCACGCCGTCGTACGCCGATTCGATCACGGAAATGGGAATCTTGTTCCGCCCGGCGAAGGCGAAAACCGGCGCGGCGAAATCGGGCGTGATGCTCAGCGGTTCGGAGAAGAAGAGTACGCCGTCGATGCCGCGGCCTTTCATCTTTTCAAGGCCGGACGCGATTTCGGGGGGCGAGGAAACGGGCATTTCCACCAGTTCCAGGCCGGAGTTCTTGAGGGCGGCGTCCAGCGCCTTGATCTGGCTGGGCATGGTCGGGTATCCCTTCAGGTACGGCGCCAGCACCTTTTTCATGGAAGGCTTTATCTGCTGCAGCACTTCCAGGCGCCGCAGGGCGATTTCCGGCGTTGGATAACGGGCGCCGGTGATGTTGGTCCCGGGGTTCTGAATGCTGTTGATCAGACCGGTGTCCTCCGTGCTGGCATTGCAGAACACGAGCGGGATTGTGCCGGCCAACACTTCCTTGGCGACGAGGGACGCCTCGGTGGGATACGACACGACCAGGTCCACCTTGTCCTCCACCATCTGCTGGCAGAGTTTCCGATAGAGGTCCATGTCCACGGCGAACCCGGACGTCTGGTAGTCGTAGACGATGTTGGTGCCTTCGACGTACCCGAGCGCGGTCATCTTCGCCTTGAACCCGTCGCCGATGGTCTTCAGGGCGTCGTGTCCGTTGAGAATGCCCACCTTGAATACCTTGGGCTGGCCGCCGCAGCCGAACGCGACGAAGAGCGCCGCGATGAAGAGTGCGGCGAAGACGATCTTTGTCGTGCGGCTGGCGGTCGTCTTTTTGTTTTTTTCGGTCATACATCTTCCTCCTTCGTGGAATATGTGATGCGCCCCGGTCGCGAGGATCGGGACAAGGTCGCCTGTCTCAAGGGCCGGACGGCCCGTTTTCACTTCTCCCGGCCGTCTCCCCTCACGCGTTCGCGTCATCCGGGCGGAATTTGCCGATCGCGCCCTCCAGGCCGGCCGCCTGCCGGACGATGTCCTTCACCGCCGCGAGCGTCTGCCGGGCGTTCTCGGCCGATTGCCGGGAGATCTCCGCCATCTGCCGCATGGTTTCCGCGGCCTGCACGGAACCGGTTTCCTGCTGCTTGATGGAGACGTCGATCTTCTGGGTGAAGGAATAATTGCTGTTGATCTTGGAGACCACCTCTCCCATGGCCGTCGATATCTCCTTCACCGTGGCGCCGCCTTCCTGAACCTTGGCGGACTCCTTGCCGGACGAGACGACGATCGAATTGAGGAAGTCCTGGATATCCTTGGCCGCCTTGTCCGCCTTCTTGGCGGATTCGATCGTCTCCTTGGAGAGCTCCCTTATTTCCGCGGCCACCACCGAGAACCCGGAGCCGGCCTCGCCGGAGCGGGAGGCCTCGATCGAGGCATTGATGGAGAGGATGTTGGTCTTGTTGGCCACCTCGCGGATGAGCTCGACCATTTCATTGATGAGCACCGAGCGCTTGCCGAGCTCTCCGATCTGCGTCGAGTTGTCGCGGCTGATGGCGCCGGCGTCCTCGAGCAGGGTGCCGGCGGCGATGAGCCGCTGCATGCCGGATTTGAGGGTCCGCATCGACTCCTCGCTGGCGAGCACGAGCTCGCCCACGTTGTTCGTGATCTGGCGGGCAGTGATGGTGAGCTCCTGCAGGGTGGCGCTCACCTCGGTGATGCCGGAGGCGTGCTCGTTCGAGGCCGTCGTCTGCTCCTGGGCCGCGGCCTCGATTTCCCTGGCCGTTGAGTTGAGGCCCGCGACGATGTCGCGCGACGCGCCGATGATTTCGGTGAGGTTCCGGTTGGCGGCGCGGAAGCCGTCGGCCTTGTTGCGGAGCTGGGCCGTCATGCTGTTGAAGGCCTCGCCCAGGGAATTGACTTCCCGCGAGCCCGTCACCCGCGCCTCCAAGACGTTGTCTCCCGCGGCGATGGCCGTGGCGGTGGAGGTGAGCTCGACGAGCGGGGACGACAGCCGGCGCGCCAGGATGAATCCGATCAGCCCGGCCAGAAGCGCCATCACCCCGGTCACGACCACCGAGGCGACGGCGGCCTGGGTGACCTCGCGGTAGGCGTCGGACACGGGCAGCTCCGTCACGACCGCCCAGTCGGGCGAGACGAGGCGCTGGTAGGTGCCGACCACGCTCCCGCCCGTGATGCCGTTGTAGGTCCAGATGTCGGCAGCGGCCGTCTGTTCAGGATGCTTCATGAATTCCCCGACCGCCTTCACACCGTCGAGTTTCTCGCCCTTCAGGACCCGGGTCTTGTCCTTGTAGGCGATGAGGGAACCCAGCCGGTCCACCACGTAGACGCTGCCCGCGCCTTTCGCGCCCACCTGGATTCCGCCGATCAGATCCCACATGTATTCCAGGTCGAGCTCCGCGGCGAGAATGCCGGTGACGTCCTTGAGCGCGTTTCGGTTGAGCACGGAGAGGATGAGCATCGGGGTGCCCTTGAGTGTTTCAATGTACACGTTGCTCAAATAGACGTCGTTCTGCCTCATCCTGGCCAAGGTGTCCCCGTCGATCATCTTCAGGAAGCGTTCGGTGTCCGAGCGGGAAACGTGCGAGTCGTGCGCAAGCACGCCCCCCTGCGGGGTGAGGAGAACCACATTGCGGAAGGAGGCGTCCATGGCCGCCAGGTTCGAAACGATCCGTTCCTGGGTTTTGCGGGCCGCGCCGCCGGGATCGGTGAGGTCGACGGCGGTGGAGAGCATCCGGCGCTTGTCCTGAATGAAGGCTCCCACCGCGCTCGTCGCTTCCCGGGCGATGAGCAGCTGCTTTCCCCTGATCGTTTCCTGCTGTGTGCCCAGGTAGGTGAGAATCTGGACCGCCCCGGAGACGATGAGGGAGACGAGGCACAACAGGAAAAAAGCGAGGGCCAGAATGACCGTCAGGCTGAGCGACAATTTTTTCTTTTTCGCGTTTTCGTGCATACATCCTCCGATTTCCCAATGCCGATTTCGGATTGCATCGCTTTCAACGATCGGCCGGGGATTCCGGAAAGCGTCGTCCGGGCCGAGAGCGGCCGGCCGTCGAAAACCGTGCTTTTCATTAATTATGTTCATCCCGGGGAAAAATGAAAGGAAAAATGAGGTAAATCGGTTTCGACGGCCGGTGCGTTTTCCTGTATATTGTACACGGGCCGGAAGGGAGGAAGCATGAACATCAAAGAAAGGGTGGCGGCGGTTTTTCCCGACGCGAACGCGATTCCGAAGGAATACGCTCTTGAGCCGCTCGAGCAACGGCGCTACCTGGTGAACGGGGAGCTCCGGGAGTGGCAGGGCGAAACGCAAGAGATCCTCTCCCCGGTGTGCCTCAGGACGGGGAATGAAACCGAACGGCGGGCGATCGGTTCGTCTCCATTGTGCACGGAAAAAGAAGCCCTCGAGGCGCTCGACGCGGCGGCGGCCGCCTACGACGGCGGGCGCGGCGAGTGGCCCACCCTGTCCGTCGAGGAGCGCATCCGGCGAGTGGAGGAGTTTCTGGTTCGGATGATCGCCCGCCGCGCCGAGGTGGTCAACCTGCTCATGTGGGAGATCGGCAAGAACCGGAAAGATTCCGAGAAGGAATTCGACCGCACCGTCAGGTACGTTCGCGATACCGTCGAGGCGCTCAAGGACCTCGACCGGATCTCGTCGCGTTTCCAGATCCAGGAGGGGATCGTCGCCCAGATCCGGCGCGCGCCCCTCGGGGTGACCCTCTGCATGGGCCCGTACAATTATCCGCTCAACGAGACCTACGCCACCCTCATCCCCGCCCTCCTCATGGGCAACACCGTGGTGTTCAAGCCGCCCAAGTACGGCGTGCTCCTCCACGCGCCCCTCCTCGAGGCCTTCCGCGACTCGTTTCCGGCCGGCGTGGTCAACACCGTCTACGGCGACGGGGCGCGGGTGGTCGGCCCGATCATGAAGTCCGGGAAGATCGACGTCCTCGCCTTCATCGGTTCGGCCAAGGTGGCCGACCTCCTCAAGCACCAGCATCCGGCGCCGCACAGGCTGCGGAGCGTCCTCGGCCTGGGAGCCAAGAACGCGGGCATCGTTCTCGCCGACGCCGACTTGGGCCCGGCGGCGGAGGAGTGCGTCCTCGGTTCGCTTTCGTACAACGGCCAGCGCTGCACCGCGCTCAAGATCATCTTCGTTCACGAGGAAAGGGCGGAGGAGTTCCTCTCCCTGGTCGCCGCCGCGATCGCGAACCTCGCCTGCGGCATGCCCTGGGAGGACGCGGCGGTGACGCCCCTGCCCGAGGCGGGGAAGACCGATTACCTCTCCGCCCTCGTGGAGGACGCCCGGGCGCGCGGCGCGCGGGTGGTGAACGAGGGGGGCGGGCTCGTGAACCGGACGTTCTTTTATCCCGCGCTCCTCTACCCCGTGTCCCCCGGCATGCGCGTCTGGAACGAGGAGCAGTTCGGCCCGGTCGTCCCGGTCGCGCCCTTCGCTTCCATCGAGGAGCCGCTCCGCTACGTCCGCGAGTCACCCTACGGCCAGCAGCTGTCGATCTTCGGCAAAGACCCGGATGAAATCTCCCGCCTGGTCGACCCGCTCGTCAACCAGGTCTGCCGCGTCAACCTGAACAGCCAATGCCAGCGCGGCCCGGACGCGTTCCCGTTCACCGGGCGCAAGGATTCGGCCGAGGGAACGCTCTCGGTTTCGGACGCCCTGCGGGTCTTCTCCATCCGCACCCTCGTCGCCGCCAAGGGTTCGGACGCGAACAAGGCGCTCCTCACCTCCATCGTCCGCGAGCGGAAGAGCAAATTCCTGTCGACGGACTTCATACTATAGAAATTTATTCGCTCGGTTAAACTGCTCCTTTTGTAACGAAAATGTCGGAAAAGAGGACACGAAGAGCACGAAGAGGAAGAAGCGCACGAAGAAAGAAGGAAAATGAATTGTCTCCTTCATTAATAAGCTTTATTTTTTCTTTCCTTCGTGTTCTTCGTTATCTTCGTGAACTTCGTGTCCTCTTTTTTTCGCCTCCGATAACTGGGCGGTTTTCTTTACCAAAATCGATGACACCCAAACACCTTCTCCCTCTATATTAATTTGCAAAAACCGGACAAATGCCTAAAATTTGCCTTACCGGTCGCGCGCCTGCCGCCGGGGCGGAGGAACGGCATGGCAAAGAAATCGCTCCTTGAGCGCAACAGCATCAAACTCAATTTATTGCTTCCCCCGGCGGTCGCTTTCGTGCTCGTCTTCTCCCTTTTTTTTCTGTTCTTCATCCTCAACAATTTCCATACGCAACTCGCCCAATACGAGCAAAGGGCGAAGAACACCGTCGAATTGATCGCCACCACCAATGTCTACAATGTCCTCAACAAGGACAGACCCGCCATCGGGGTGAATCTCGATTCCTTCATGAAAAACAGGGAAATCGTCAGTATCGATATCGTGGACGAGCACAATGCGAGCGTGAAGAAAGTCATACGGAAAGCGGAGGGCGCGGTCACCGTGCTGCGGCGCGATATCGTTCAGGGCGTGAAGCCGCTGGGATACGCGGAGGTGGCGTTCACCGATTACTACATCATGCGGGACGTCGACGCCATGACCGCGACCTTCATCGTCATCGGCATGGTCCTCGCCGTCGTGCTCGGCGCGGCCTTCATTCTCACGACCGCCTTCATCACCGCGCCGATCGCGCGCCTGACCGCCCAGGCGGTGCGGGTCGCGGTGGGCGAATCCGGCGCGGGCGTGGGAATACGAAAAGCCCGCTCCCGGGAGGTCGCCCTGTTGGCGAGCGCGCTGGAACAGATGACCGGGGAGCTCGGGAAACGGGCCGACGGCTTCCGGCGGACGAATGAGAATCTCACTGAAATCATCGGGAAGGCGAAAGACATCGTCGTCAACCTGAACTCGGGAACGAAACAGATCGAATCCTCGGCCCAGGAGCAGACGACGGCCATGAACGAATTCGCGTCGGGCATCAACGAGGTGAGCGCGACGCTCGAGGAGCTCACGATCACGGCGAGACAGATCACCGGCAACGTGGGCGAGCTCGTTCTCTCCAGCGAGGAGGCCGTCAAGCGGCTGCGGGAGAACGAGGGCCGTCTCCTCGAGACCGCGACCAGACTCGAGGACGTGGGCGAGATCAGCCGCGCGAACGCCCGGGAGATCGGGGAGCTCGGAAAAAAATCCGTGCTCATCGGGGAAATGGTGGAGCTCATCAAGGAAATCGCCAACAAGACGAACATTCTTTCCATCAACGCCTCCATCGAGGCTTCGCGCAGCGGCGAGGCGGGGTCGGGCTTCGCCGTGGTGGCGGCGGAAATCAGGGAGCTCTCCAAGGAAACGGTCGCCTCGGCCAAGAACGTCGAGAAGGCCGCCCGGGAAATAGAGGAATTCATCGTCTCGGTCGTGCAGACTTCGGAAAGCGAATCGGCCAAGGTGGTGGAAAGCGGCGGCGTCGTCAAGACGATCCACGACGACCTCGGCGCGGTCGCGGAAAAAATCGGGAGCAATTACTCCTTCACCCAGAAAATCGACGTTTCCATCAAGCAGCAGGAGAGCGGATCGCGGCAGGCCGCCGACACCATGCGTCAGATGGCCGAGATCTCGCGGCAGACGGCCGGGGGCGCCCGCGAGACCCTGCAGGTGGTGAAGGAGATCGTCACGCTGGCGGAGGGCCTCGACGTGACGATCGCCAAATTCGGCCGTGAAGAGAACGCGCCGCCCGCGTGACCGCCAGGGGAAAGGAATTCCAATTCTGACTTGGGAATGCTCA
>CAZKOS010000024.1:14592-23573 GCA_964554445.1 uncultured Spirochaetaceae bacterium
TTTTCATTATTTCCTTCTTCGTGCACTTCTTTTTTCTTCGTGTCCTTCGTGTCCTTCGTGTCCTCCCCGGGGGGTATATTGAGCGTCTGTGTTCCCGGTTCATTCGGAATGGTGAGAATTGCCGGCGGCGGGCGGCGTACGGTTGACAACACATCGCCCCAGTGAGTATTCTATTGACGAAAGTTAAAAAAACATGTCCATGTCGATCAATTCCAATCCCTGAGAAAATGGCGGTAAAAGAAAGTCCTCGCTCCGGGCGGGGTGCATTAATCCGGAAGGTGGAAGCGTCATGGCCGCGCCGAAAATCATGATCGTCGAGGACGAGGGGATCGTCGGACTCGAGCTCGCCGATTCGCTCGAGCGGATGGGGTACGAGGTGGCGCCGGTCGTCCCGACCGGCGACGAGGCGCTGCGCGCGGTGGCCGCGCTCCGTCCCGACCTCATCCTCATGGACATCCGGCTTTCCGGTCCGCTCGACGGCATCGAAACGGCCCGCCGCATCCGGGACCGCTACCGCATTCCGGTCATCTATCTCACCGCCCATTCCGACGAGGCCACCATCCAGCGCGCCAAACTTTCCGAGTCGTTCGGGTACCTCCTCAAGCCCTTCGAGACCCGTTCCCTGCGCGCCTCGATCGAAACCGCCCTCTACAAGGCCGGGCAGGAGCGCGTCCGCGAGACCGAGGCCGGTTGGAACGAGGTCATGGGCGAGTACCTGCCCGAGGCGCTCGTCATCACCGACGCGCGCGGCGCGGTGAAATACGTGAACCGCGCCGCCGCGGGCCTGGCCTGCCTCACCCCTGAGCAGTGCCGCGACAAACCCTTCGCCGCCGTTTTCCCGGCGGTCGACTCCGTCACCCGCGAAGAGGTCGGCCTCCCGCTTTCGGCCGCCCTGGCCGAGGACCGGACGATCGCGGCGGAAAAGCTCCTTCTCTTCGGCCCGGACCGGATTCCCGCCGACTACGTCCTCAGGCCGGTCAAGGACCGCTTCCACGCCGCCGCCGGCATCGTCTGCCTCCTCAAGCCGGTCGGCGCGGAGGACAAGACCGAGCGCGAGCTCCGCTTCGAGCTCGAGCGCGCCGGCCGCTACCAGCGCGGCCTTCTGCCCGAGCAGGGGAGGACCATCCTCGGGGTGCGCACCGGCTGGCTTTTCCATCCCAGCCTCTTCGGCTCGGGTGACGTCTTCAATGTGCTCCCCCTCGACGAGACGCGCGTCGCTTTTTTCCTCCTCGACGTCATGGGCCACGGTTTCCAGGCCGCCGTGATGGCGGTGACGGCCTACTCGTTTTTATCGAGCGACGCCGCCCGCCTGGGAATCCTGGCCGGGCCGCCCGGCCCGGACGGGAACGCGGGGCCGGTGCGCGGTCCGGCCGAAGTGATCGACGAGCTCAACCGCCGCTTTTACCACGACACCGGCGATCATCCCTTTTTCACCATCGTCTACGGCGTCATTGAGCCCGAAACGGGCGCCGGAAAACTGGCGCGGGCCGGCCACGTCCCGCCTCTCCTCGCGCTGCCCGGCGGCCGCGCGGAGCCCCTGACGAGCCGCGGTCAGGCCGTCGGCGTCCTGCCCGACATCGCCGTTGAGGAAAAGGAGTTCGCCTTCCCGCCCGGGAGCCGGCTCTTCGTTTTCTCCGACGGCCTCGTCGACGTCCTCCACAAGAAGGGGGAGCAGGCGACCGACGAGCGGATCGTCCGCTACCTGGACGAGCACTCGCGCCTGGATCTCGAGGCGCTCCGCATCGGTCTCGACGCGCTCATCGCCGAGGCCCACCCCGACCCGATCTTCGAGGACGACATCGCCTTCCTCGCGCTCGAGCGGGAATAGAAACAAGCACCACGGATCCGCGCGGATGACGAGAAAGCTGTAAAACCCCGTTCGCTGAAGCTCCGCCGTATGAGGCGGCCGCCCCCTTCGGCGTCGTTTCCACAATCGATGCATTCCTCAAATTCCAAAAATAAAATGGTGAAACATTTTTTTTGTGCTATTAATTCCATGGTGGCTTACAGCCTGCGACGCCGTCTCATGCCGGCGCGCGGCTGGTAAAACGGGCCACGTGAGTCGTATTCGCCCCCGGGCGGGTGCGAGCGGGGTGGGGACGGCGCGACACAAACGAGTGCGGCGCCGGCCCCGGGACGGCCAAAAAGTATTGTAAAATTGTGTGATGTAAAACGATCCGGCCGCCCTCACCCTGCCTCCGCGTCTCTCGGAAGGAAGGCAGGTTGTGCGATTGCATATCAAACCCGTCGTCGGTAAAGCATTGTGCGCCCTCGCGCTTTTTCTCCTCGCCGCGCCCGCGCTGCGCGCGGAAACTCCCGAGCGGGATCTGTTCGCGGAGGCGGAGAGTTTTTACTACGCCAAAAATTATCCCCTGGCCGTCGAAGCGTACGGGAAGTTCGTCGACGCGTATCCGTTCTCGGAGCTCGTGCCGGACGCGCAGTACCACCGCGCCCTCGGCTTCTTCTTCCTGGGAAAATACGACGAGTCGCTCGCCCTGCTCGACCTGATCCCGAAGCGCTACCGCTCCACCCGCTATCTCTCCTTCGTTCCCTTCTACCGGGGGATGATCCGCTTCGACCGGAAGGACTTCGCGGGCGCGATCGGGGATTTCGGCGCCTATCTCGAGAAGGGGAGCGACGCCGCGCTCTCGGCGCAGGCCCGGTATTACCGCGCGGTGTGCGAGACCGAGACGGGCGCCCTGGACGCGGCCCTGGCCGACGCGCAGGGTTTCCTCGATGAGCACCCGCGCTCGGAGCTCGCGGACTACTGCTTCCTGCTCGTTTCGTATATCGATTTCAAGCGCGGCGACCCGGATGCCGTGATCGCGCTCTTCCGCGATCCGCGCGCCGCCGTCCTGCCCCCCGCCCTCAAGGACAAGTTCCTGCTCTACTACGCGGACGCCCTCATGGCGAAGAAACGCTCCGACGAGGCCGCCGCGACCTACCGGAGCCTCCTCGACTCCTCCGCCCCCGTCGCCTCGGCGGCCCTGGCCAAGCTCTTCGCCCTGGCCCAGGCGGCCGGCCGGGTGAAGGACATGGAGGCCCTGGCGCGCCGCGCCGAGGACGTCCTGTCGGGCGACCCCGCGCTCCTCGCCGAGTTCTGGACCAACGTCGGCATCGCCAGCTACGCCGCCGGGCAGCTCGAAACGGCCGAGTACTATTTCACCCGGGCCTGGAACGGCCGCGACAAGACCCCGGTCGGCGAATCGGTGCCGCTCTACCTCTCCGAGGTGTACGCCAAGCGCGGCAATGACGCCAAGGCGCTCGCCGTGCTGAACGAATACCTGGCGGGCCGGGACGCGCCGGCGGAAGAAGTCCTCCTCCGGCTGGGAAGCCTCGCCGCCTCGGCGGGCGACGACGCCAAGGCCGACTCCTCCCTGACCGAATTCCTGAAGCGCTTCCCGGACTCGGAGAAAGCGCCCGAGGCGCGCTACCTGCTCGCCTACGTCTCCTACCGGTCGAACGCGATCGACAGGGGACTCGAGCTCACGGCCGGGGCGCCCGGCCTGCCCGACGACCATCCCCTGAAGGGCCCCCTCGTCCGTCTGCGCGGCCGGCTGCTGCTGAAGAAGGGCGACGCAGCCGGGGCGGCCGACCTGTTGGGAGCGTACCTGGCCGCGCACACAACCGATCTCGAGACGCGGCGGGATTTCGCCGCCGCGCTTTTCACGGCTAAAAAATACACGCAAGTTGTCGCGGCCGTGAGGGAGGCGGGCGCGCCCGCGGCCCTTAAGCGGAAGAGCATCGAGCTCTATTTGAACCTGAAATATTACGAGGGCCTGGCGTATGTTTCCCTCAAGGAATACGGGAAGGCCCTGGCCTCGTTCGCCGGATTTTTGAACGACTACGTTGAGAAGCGGGGCGTCAAGGAACTGTACCCCTCGGTCCTGTTTTACCGCGGTTGGGCCTTCTACCGAATGGGAAAAAACGCCGAGGCCGCCCCGCTTTTCAAGAGCTTCGCCGACCGGTTCCCGGAGCACGCGCTCGCCCCGCGCGCCCTGTACCAGGCCGGCTGGTGCCTGTACGCGGACGAGCGGTTCGCGGAAGCGGCCGTCTGCTTCCGCGCTCTTTCCGACCGCGCGCGGGACCGCGAGACGAAGCTCAAGGGAGCGTTCTTCCTGGGCAAGTCGCTCCTCGCCCGGGGCGCATCGGGGGAGGCGGCCAAGCTCTTCAGGAGCATCTTCGAGGGGGCGGGCGACTCCGCCTACGCGCCGGACGCGCTCTTCGAGTACGCCCGCCTCCTGGCGGACGAGAACCGGGCCGCCGACGCGGCGGCCGCCTACGCGCGGCTCGCGGAGAAATACCCGAAGCACGCCCTGGCCGAAGAGGCGCTCTGGAACCGCGCCCAGCTCTATTACCGGAGGAACGACGCGGGCCGGGCCCTGGACGCCTTCGCCCTGTACCGCGGGAAGTTTCCCTCGGGCGGACAGGTGGACGCCTCCTACTACTGGAGCGGGTTGTGCGCCGCCGACAAGGGCGACGAGGCCGCCGCGCTCGGGTTCTGGGAGAAGCTGATCCGGGAATACCCCGGCAGCTCGTTCCGCTCCGAGGCCCTGAAGAAGGCGGCCGCCGCCTACCGCCGGGCCGGCGCGAACGACAAGGCCCTGGCCGCGTACCGGGAGCTCATCACCGCCTATCCCAAGGAGGCGCGGGCGGCCGGCGCCGGCGACCAGGCGCGCGAGCTGCAATACCTGGTGCAAGGCTACGGCGACAAGGAAGCCAGGCTCTCCGCCCTGGTTGAAAAGGAAGGGGGGGCGAACACGCACGCGGGCCGGCTCGCCCTGACCGACCTGGCCGAGTATTACCTGGACGAGCCGGGCGGAAAGAAAATCGATCTCGCCTATCCGATCGTTCTCAGGCTGGCGGAGAGACAGGACGACCGCGAGGCCTCGGCCCGCGCCCGGTTCCTGCTGGGCGAGTACTTCAACCGCAAGCAGGATTACGGGCGGGCGGGGAACGAGTACCTGAAGGCCGCAGTCGCTGCAACAGCCGCCGATCCGGGGAACCGGGAGCGGACGGCCCGATCCCTCTACCTGGCCGCCAAGATGATGCGGCTGGCCGGAGACGCGACGTCGGCCGGGGAGCTCGTGGACCGGCTGGTCGCGAACTTCCCCGACTCCCGCTGGACGGCGGAGGGAAAAAAGCTCATCGAGGCGCGCCCATGAAAAAGCAAATGACGGTCGTCATCGCCTGTCTGCTTCTCCTCATCCCGGCCGGCCCGCTCTTCGCGCAAGCCGCGGGGGGAGGGGACACGACCGATGCCGGGGCGAAGGGGAACGACGATGACCTCTTTCCCTCGGTCACCCTCGAAATCGAGGACCTGAGCATCGAGAAGATCGAGGCGGGCCTGCCCGACAAGGAACCGCTCATGGCCTTCGAGCGCCGGGCGCCGCTCCCCGGCCCGGGAGAGATCGACGTGGCCGAGCCGGCGGTGGACACCCTGCTGCCCCGGGCGGACGGAACCGCGGTGCCGGCCGGCAAGTCGTTTTACACGAGCGTCCTCTTCGGCGCCGGTCTGCAGAGCAATCTCCTGGGGCGGATCAACCTGTACCGCCTCGGCCTGCCGCCGGTGATCCGGCTCCTCTTCGACTACGAGAATACGGACGGCTTCGACTACCGCCAGGTGGGTCTCGGGTACGGCGAGCGCAGGGACGAGTTCTCGGGGGGGATCAAGCTCAACTCCGACCGGCTCTCCTTCGAGGCGGAGGGCGGCTTCCGGGAACGGGAGCGCGGCCTGCAGGAGCAGGCGCCGTATTTTTCCTCGAGCGACCAGTTCTCGCACCTCTCCCTCGATTTTTCCGCCAAAGCCGGCGACCTGTTCACCTTCGCCGCGGCCGCCGACGGCGCGATCACCGGCTTCAGCCTGACCGGGGCCGCGGCGCCGCCCTACCCGGCGGACTACCCGCCGACCGAATACCTGGCCGGCGGAAAGCTTTCGGGCGGGCTGACCTGGCCCACGGTGCGCGCGGGCCTTCAGGTCGCCTACCGGTACCGGAACATCCCCGGCGGCGACTTCGAGATGAACCGCTTCCGGGCCGACCTGGACGCGCGCTGGGACCCGCTCGACGCCCTGCGCGCCGAGGCGAGCGTGGGGATCTTCACCTCGACCGGCGTGCCGTACCTCGTCCCCTGGTACGCCCGGGTGCGCTGGTTTCTCTTCGACTGGCTCTCCCTGACCGCGGGCGGCGGCTACAGGGTGCGGGAGCGGAACCTGGCCGACGTGCGCGATGAGCTCGCCTTCTCGGATTTTCCCTCCGGTTTGCCGGACAATCACGGCTGGTACGGCGAGGCGGGGACGCAGGTGTCGTTCGCCAACCTGCTCCTCCTGACCGTGGACGCCACCCTTGCGGAAAACTCCGCTTACGCCCGCCTCGCTTCCTCCCCCGATCCGTTGACGGGGCTGTTCCCGGTCGTGTACGACCCGGAGGTGCCGACCTTGAGCGTCGACGCGAGGCTCAAGCTTCCCGTCGCCGGCTGGCTCACGCTGTCGAGCGTCAATCGCCTGGTCCTCCCCTTCGCGCCGGGCGACGCGCCGACGGCGTCGGTGGGCGGCGAGGCGGCGGTCGAGGAACCGACCGGCGCCTTCGGGATCAAGCTTTCGTTCCAATTGTCCACCGACCCGCTCGGCCGGTGGGAGTTCCCCTTCCTGGACGCGTCCGCCTACGTGCGCATCGTCGACAACATGAAGCTCACCGTGGAGGCGCTCGACCTGCTCCAGCCGCTCGGCGGGGGACCGCGCTACGAGTTGTATCCGTACCTGGCGCCGGGCATTCGGGCCAGGTTCAAGATAGAGATTACATTATGATTTTTTTGAAAAACCCAGTGCGATTTTTCAGAAAATTCATAAATGGTTGGGAGGGAGTGTTGGAAAAATATTTGAAAAAAAATCGCACATCATTGTTCCCTTCGGCAAAGCTTGTCCTGAGTTTGCCGAAGAGCCAGGGACAGGTTGGTCGAAGGGTAACCTTGAATTTTAGTTTTTCAACACTCTCGGATTTATCTCTTTCCCCTTCGTGCCCTGTGAGTGCCGAGCGTATCCGCAGCGGACGTGACACATTCTTTATTTTTATGCCCAAATTTCCGGAAGGGTTCCGCCCTTTCGGAAATTTGGTAGGAGGCCATTATGCTTGAACTGATCAACAAAGGCGGCGTCATCATGTACCTGATCCTGCCGCTTTCGATCGTGGCGTTCGCCATCATCATCGAACGCCTGCTCTATTTCAGAAGAATCAAAACGGACGAGGACAAGATGATCAACCGGCTCAGGGTGACCATGGAGAAGCACCATTACGACGAGGCCCTGGCCATCTGCGAGTCGAACCCGTCGCCCATCACCAACCTGCTGAAAGTGGGGCTCGAGCACAAAAAGTACGGGCCGCAGATCATGAAGGACGCGGTGGTGGACGCGGCCGCCCTGGAGATCCCGCGCCTGGAGCGCAACCTCTCCACCCTCGGCACCATCGCCAACATCGCGCCCCTCCTCGGCCTCTTGGGCACCGTCATCGGCAACATCGGGGCGTTCAACATCATGCACGACATGGCGGGCGTGGGCTCGGATCCCGCCCTGCTGGCCGGCAACATCTCGGTGGCGCTTCTCACCACCGCCGCGGGCATCATCGTCGCCCTGCCGGCCGTCATCTTCTACAACTACCTGGTGGCCAAGGTGAACCACATCGTCATCCGGCTGGAAAACCGGGTGAACGCGATGGTGCTGCTCCTGACGGAGGGCAAGGAATGAAGTTCAGACGACGGATGTCCCCTGACGCGGGCGTCAATTTCGTGCCCATGATCGACGTGGTTTTCCAGCTCATCATCTTCTTCATGGTGGTGAACGCGCTCACCATCGCCGCCGGCATTCCCGTGCTCCTGCCCACCTCCACCACCGCCGAGCAGGTGACCACGGCCAAGCTCACCGTGACGGTGATTTCGCCGACGGAAATCTACCTGAACGGCGACCGGAGCCGGCGCTACAATCTCAACACCCTCTCCGCCGCGCTGGGCCGCGCCGCGGCCGGTAAAAAAGCCGACGCCAAGGGGGTCGTCATCGAGGGCGACGGCCGGGTCCCCTACACCCTCATGATCGGGGTGCTGGACGCCCTGCGCCGCAACGGCTTCAAGGTGGCCAACCTGAAAACCCGGCCGCCGGCGGAGTGAAGGCGATGAAGCCCGCCGTCCGCGACGCGCGCGCCGCCCAGGACCGCCGGCGGCTCTGGAAGAGCGCGCTCGTTTCGCTCGCCGTCCACGCCGCGCTCCTCCTCGCCCTGGTGATCATCACCGCCGCGGGCGGGGCGCCCTCCGAGGAGCGGATCGGGATGATCGCGATCAACCTGGACAACGTCCCGCCGCAGGCGCCGCCGGGCCCGAAGAGCGACGCGGCCCCGTCGCCGGACCCGTCCCCGCCGGCCAGGCCGAAACCCGCCGAGCCGAAACCGGCGCCGCGGACCGCCGCGCCCAAGAGCTCCGTCGCGGTTTCCGCCGCAACCAAGGCGGACAAGGGCGGGACGGCGACCGAGAAGACCGGGGACGTCCGCGAGCCGGCCCCGGCCGCGAAAAAGGAGACGCCCGCGGCGCCGCCTTCCCGGCTCGACAAGGGGAGCCTGTCCAGCCTCGACCGGGCGCTCGCGAACTCCCGGGAGGACCCGGCCCAACCGGCCGCCGGCGGGGGAGGCGAGAGGAAGGCGAGCGGCGGCCCGCAATCGAGCGCGAACTGGGAGGACCGGGCCGCGCGCGAGCTCCTCTTCCAGGCCGCCCCGGTGATTCCCCGCTGGGTGAGCGAGCAGGGCCTGCGCCTCAAGGTGGAGCTCTCAGTCGAGCTCAACGCCGACGGCCTCGTGCTGGTGCGCGGCGTCAAGGTCTCCTCCGGCTACCCGGACGTGGACGCGGCCGTCGCCAGGGCCGTCTCCCGCTGGAAGTACTCCCGCGGCGCGGGCACGCGGGCGGTGCGCGGGACGATCACGTACCATATCGAGCTGAAGTGAAGA
>CAZKOS010000025.1:0-8283 GCA_964554445.1 uncultured Spirochaetaceae bacterium
TGTCGAGCCAGGGGTCTTCACGGGGCGGCTGGTAGAAATGCCCGTGGATGCAAACGTATCTATTCATGCTCTTCTCTCATATAGAGTACAAAGCCCGATGGCAACAAGTCCAGCGTCTTCCGGACTACGCCCGGTTTTTTCGAGGGTGGCTTGGGGGGCGTGGCTGCCTTTCATTTTCCTTCCGGATCGGCCGCTCCCGCGGGTCCCGGCGGGACGGGATCGGAGGAGCCGTTTCCCCGTCGCGAATCCCGTTTCAGAAACACCGCGCCCAGGGGGGGCAGGGTGAGAGAGAGGGCGTCGTAGAAGCCGTGCACGGCGACCGGGATCGTCTCCGTGCCGCCGAGGTTGCCGACGTTCGAGCCGCCGAACTCGGCGGCGTCCGAATTGGCGAGCTCCTTCCAGTACCCCGGGGCCGGCACGCCCACGCGGTATCCGGTCCGCGGCACCGGCGTGAAGTTGCAGACGGCGAGCAGCGGGTCGGCCCGGTCCCGTCCGTAGCGGAGGAGGGAGACGACCGATTGCTGCGAATCGTTGGCGTCGACGCAATGAAATCCCTCCGGCTCGAAGTCGCGCTCGTGGAGGGCGGGCTCCCCGCGGTAGAGCCGGTTCAGGGTTTGCACCCAGCGCAGGACCCCCGCGTGTTCCGGCGAATCCAGGAGATGCCAATCGAGGCTTTGGTCGTGGTTCCACTCCCGCCACTGCCCGAACTCGGCGCCCATGAAAAGGAGCTTCTTGCCGGGGTGGGCGAAGAGGTAGGCGAGCAGGAGACGGAGGTTGGCGAATTTTTGCCAATCGTCGCCCGGCATTTTCGAAAGCAGCGATTTCTTTCCGTGCACCACCTCGTCGTGGGAAAGGGCGAGCATGAAGTTTTCGGAGAAGGCGTACATGTAGCTGAAGGTGAGCCGGTCGTGATGGTATTTGCGGTACACCGGGTCCCTGGTGAAATAGGAGAGGGTGTCGTGCATCCAGCCCATGTTCCACTTCATCCCGAAGCCGAGCCCGCCCGCGTAGACCGGCCGGGAGACGCCCGGCCAGGAGGTCGACTCCTCGGCCACGGTCACGATATCCGGGAAGCGCTCGTACAGCCTCGTATTGAGCGTTTTCAGGAAATCGATCGCGTCCAGGTCCTCCCTCCCGCCGAATTTGTTCGGCGTCCATTCGCCCTCCTTGCGCGAATAATCGAGGTAGAGCATGGAGGCGACCGCGTCCACCCGCAGGCCGTCGGCGTGGTACTTGTCGCACCAGAAAAAGGCGCTCGAGATCAGGAATTCCCGCACCTCGTTCCGGCCCAGGTTGAAGATGTAGCTCTTCCAGTCCGGGTGGAACCCGCGGCGCGGGTCGGCGTGCTCGAAGAGGTGGGTCCCGTCGAAGTAGACCAGCCCGTGTTCGTCCGCGGGAAAATGCGAGGGGACCCAGTCGAGGATCACGCCGATGCCGTTCTGGTGCAGGACGTCGATCAGGGCCATGAACTCCTGCGGCGTGCCGAAGCGGCTGGTCGGGGAAAAATAGCCGATCGTCTGGTAGCCCCACGACCCGAAGAACGGGTATTCCGTGACGGGGAGGAACTCGACGTGGGTGAACCCGCCTTCCTTGATGTGCCGGATCAAGGGCTCGGCCGTGTCCCGGTAGGTGAGGAAGGTCCCCTCCGGAGTTCTTTTCCAGGAGCCCAGGTGCAGCTCGTAGACGGAGATGGGGCGATCGGGACCGGTCGTATTTTTCCGGCTCCGCATCCACTCGCCGTCGTTCCATTCGTACCCCAGGTCCCAGACGACGGACGCCGTCGAGGGCGGAATTTCGTTGAAGAAGCCGAAGGGGTCGCGTTTCTCCACCGTAAAGCCCTTCACCCGGGAGCGGATGAAATACTTGTACATGGTCCCCGTCCCGAGGCCGGGGATGAAACCTTCCCAGATCCCGGATTCGTCCGGACGCGGGAAGAGGGGGTGCGATTCCTTGTTCCAATCGTTGAAATCGCCGGTGACGGAGACGCCCTCGGCGTTCGGCGCCCAGACCCCGAACAGGACGCCGTCCCTTCCTTCCCGCGCTGCGGGATGGGCGCCCAGCTTGTCGTACAGGTTGTAGTGCGTCCCTTCCCGGAACAGATAGACGTCCTGCGCGGTGAACAGGCTCGCCGCCTCCGGGAAGACGCCCCCCGACTCGGTTTTTTTCGACATGGCGCCTCCCTATCCCCCGGCCGGCCGGTCGATGAGCGCCTTGATGCCCATGACCGGGATGGGAATGAAATCCGGCCGGTTGTTGATTTCATAATCCAGTTCGTAGATGGCCTTGTCCAGCAGGAACACGTTGACGAGCAGGTCGACGTCTTCCTGTTTCCGCGGCGCGAAGGAGACGCCGGGCCGGCCCCGCGCGTACGCGTCCAGGAACAGGCGGCACATGCGCCGGTACCAGAAATCGGCCCACGGCGCCAGAAAGGCGATCCGCTTCTCCCCCAGGTTGGAGTGCAGCAGGCTGTAGTAGGCGGCATAATGGAACGAGCGCAGCATGCCGGCCACGTCCTTGTACGGCGACTGCTTGATCTTGCGCTCGCTCACGGGGCGCATCGGCTCGCCTTCGAAGTCGATGATGACGAAATCCTTCCCGGTGAACAGCACCTGCCCGAGGTGATAGTCTCCGTGCACCCGCGTCTTGTAGGAGTCGATTTTGCGGCGGTAAACGCGGGCGAAGGAGTCGAAAATCGCCGCTTCGTTCCTGACGACGGCCTGCAGGTCTTCCTGGACGGCCGGCGGCAGCGTCCCGGCTTTTTTCCGGGCGTTTTTGAGAATCTGGGCGGCGCGCGTGCGCAGGCCCTGGTACAGCGAATGCTGGTAATTGAGGGTGAAGGGTTCGGGGGTGAAGTCCGGATCGTCGTTCGCCTGGAACAGGGCCTCGTGCATCTCCCGCGAACGCCGTCCCAGAAGTCCGACGAGCTCGTCCAGGTAGGGCGGGAAGACGGCCGCCACCTTTTCCGGAAGCGCATCGGCCTCGCCGGCGAGGACCGCCGGATCCGTCGCCTGCGTTTCGCCGAAACTCTTCAGGATGTTTTCGTAATAGACGGCCAGCTGCCTGACGATGTACGACCAGGCGTCCCCCTGGTTGGGCACGAAGGCGGTGACGATCGCGCAGGTGATCGGGTCGCGGCCGGCGGCCCGGTATTCGATCGATCCGATGTAGGCCGAGACGAAGGCGACCTTTTTACGGACGGAGAGATAGCGCGTGATTTCCTCGTCGGGATTGACCCCCTCGTGCAGCTTGCGGAAGAGTTTGACGAAGGCCTTGTCGCCGTAGACGATGGACGTGTTGCTCTGGTCGGCTTTCAACACCCGCGACGCGCCGCCGGCCTCGACCGCGAGCAGCTCGGGACGAAAACGGGAGACGAAATCGAAGGACAGCGCGCCCGCCCGCGCCCTTAAGCGGCGCTTCCTGACGAGGTGGGAGAGAACCGCCCGCTGGAATTCGGGGCTGTAGGAGGCGTCGTAGAGGAGGCCCGTCTCCGAATCGGAAACGACGGACACGACGGCGTTGCGCCGCACGTCCTCCGCCGGCGGCGAGTCGTCGCGCACCAGCGTGTAGGCGACCGGCAGGAGGTACAGCTGGCCGCCCTCCTTCAGGAACTCGACGTTCGCCAGGAGGAGGAAGACGTGGTTGCCGAGAATGGGGATCCGCTCGACGAGCTCGACGCTTTCGATCGCGCTGTTCCGCCTGCCGAACCAGCGGGCGCGTTCCAGGTACCGGGGCAGGATCGCGTCCGTCAGCTCCTCGCCGCGCTCCTCGGAGAAGATTTCCGTCCAACTCGCGCTCACCCGCAGAACGGGAACCTCGTCCGCGGACGCCGTCTTCTTGAGCGCCGCCGCCCGCCGCAGGGCGAGCCAGAAAAATCCGTGGGCGTTCAGGGTGAGGGTGAGGGGCGCGTCGCCGATCCGGGCGAAAACGTTGTCGGAGAAGAGCTCGACCGCGTCGCAGCCGCGGCATTCCTTGAGCTCCAGCGAGACGATCTCCGCGAACCGGGAAAGGTTGACGACGCAGAGCACGACGTCCTCCCCCAGGCGCCGCAGGTAGGCGAGCACCCGGGGATTGTCCCCGCCGACGAATTCGAAGTCGCCCCGGCTGAAGGCCGGATGTTCCTTGCGCACGGCGATGATCCGGTGCATCCACCAGAGGAGCGAGGTCGGGTTCTGCTCGAGCGTCTCGACGTTCCGCGATTCGTAGTGGAACTCGGGATCGACGATCAGGGGGAGGAAGAGCCTTTGGGGCGTGGCCTTGGAGAAGCCCGCGTTCTTGTCCGACGACCACTGCATGGGCGTGCGCACGCCGTCGCGGTCGCCGAGATAGTAGTTGTCCCCCATCCCGATCTCGTCCCCGTAATAGACCACGGGGGTGCCGGGCAGGGAGAAGAGCAGGCTGTTCATGAGCTCGATCCGGTCCGGGCTGTTCGAGAGAAGCGGCGCCAGGCGCCGGCGGATCCCGTAATTGATCTTCATGTGCGGGTCCTTGACGAAGGTCCGGTACATGTAATCGCGTTCCTCGTCGGAGACCATCTCCAGGGTGAGCTCGTCGTGGTTGCGCAGGAAGATCGCCCACTGGCAGCCCCCGGGGATGGCCGGGGTCTGCTCGATGATGTCCTGGATGGGAAAGGAGTCCTCCATCTGGAGGGCCATGAAGAGGCGGGGCATGAGCGGGAAATGGAAGGCCATCTGGCACATGTCCCCCCGGCCGAAATAAGCGACCGCGTCCTCCGGCCACTGGTTCGCCTCCGCCAGGAGCATCTTGTCCTGGTACCGTCCGTCGACGTAGGCCCGGAGCTTCTTGAGGAAGGCGAAGGTCTCCGGCAGGTTCTCGCAGGACGTGCCCTCGCGCTCGTAGAGGTAGGGGACCGCGTCCAGCCTGAGCCCGTCGACGCCCATCTGGAACCAGAAGTCGAGCACGCGGAAGATCTCCCGCTGCACGGCCGGATTGTCGAAATTGAGGTCCGGCTGGTGGGAATAAAAGCGATGCCAGTAATAGGCGCGCGCCGTGTTGTCCCACGTCCAGTTTGACGCCTCGAAATCCTTGAAGATGACCCGCGCGTCGACGAACTTGTCGGGCGAATCGCTCCAGACGTAGAAGTCCCGCCAGCGGGTGCCCGGCTCGGCCGCCCGCGACTTCCGGAACCACTCGTGCTGGTCCGAGGTGTGGTTGATGACGAGCTCGATGATCACCTTCAAGCCGCGCCGGTGGGCCTCCGCCAGGAACAGCCGGAAGTCCCGCCGGGTGCCGTACTCGGGATTGACGCCGTAGTAATCGGAGATGTCGTAGCCGTCGTCCTTCTGGGGGGACGGAAAGAAGGGCAGGAGCCACAGCGCGGTCACGCCGAGGTTTTCGAGGTAATCGAGTTTCTCGATCAGGCCCGTGAAATCGCCGATCCCGTCGTTGTTGCCGTCGAAGAACGACTTGACGTGCAATTGGTAGATGATCGCGTCCAGGTACCAGGGCGGCTTTTTCATTTCCATCATCGCGTCTCCCGGGTTCACTTCCCGCCCACCGACAGAATGTGGGCGGGCATGACGAAGGGATCGAGCGCAATGTAGTTCCAGTCGTTGCGCCAGACGTAGCGGTCGCCGGTCATGAGGTCGACCACCTCGTAGGGGCGCTCGTACGCCAACCCCGCCTTCTCCGGCCGAAAGCGGATGAATCCGCGCTCGACGCCGTGGGGATTGAGATTCACCACGCAGAGGATCGCGTCGCCGCTTTTCACGTCCATCTTCATGTAGGCGAGGAGGGAGTCGTTGTCGCTCTCGCAGAACTCGAGGTTCATGGTCCGCCTGAGGGCCGGGTGGCGCCGCCTGATCCGGTTGATCCGCCGGATCACTTCGCGGATGTTGCCGGGCGCCCGCACGTCCCAGTGTTTGTATTCGAATTTTTCCGCGTCGCGGTATTCCTCCCGATCGGGCAGCGGCTCCGAGACGCAGAGCTCGAAGGCGGGACCGTAGATTCCGTAATTGGCGGACAGGGTGGCGGCCAGGACGTAGCGGATGATGAACGCCCGCCGCGGGGCGTTCTGCAGGTGGAAGGGGAGGATGTCCGGCGTCGTGGGCCAGAAATTCGGATTGAAGTATTCGCGCATTTCCGGGCCGGTCAGCTCCGTGAGGTACTCCTTGATCTCGCGGGAGCCGGTCCGCCAGGTGAAATACGTGTACGATTGGGTGAATCCGATCTTGGCCAGGTAGCGCATCACCGCCGGCCGGGTGAAGGCCTCGGCCAGGAAAATGACGCCGGGGCGGGCGTCCGTCACCTCGCGCAGGCACCATTCCCAGAAATCGAAGGGCTTGGTGTGCGGATTGTCCACCCGAAAGATCTTCACGCCCCTGTCGATCCAGAAGAGAAAGACGTTCTTCAGCGCTTCCCACAGCCCCTGCCGGTCCGGGGTGGTGAAATCGAGGGGATAGACGTCCTCGTATTTCTTGGGCGGGTTTTCGGCGAATTGCACGGATCCGTCCACGCGGCGCCGGAACCAGTCCGGGTGCTCCCCCACCCAGGGGTGATCGGGCGAGCATTGGAAGGCGATGTCGAGGGCCACTTCCATCCCGAGTTTTTCCGCGGTTTGCACGAGCGAGATGAAGTCTTCCATGGTGCCCAGGGCCGGGTCGATCGCCGTGTGGCCCCCGGCCTCATTGCCGATCGCCCAGGGGCTGCCGGGGTCCTCCGGCGAGGCGGGCAGGGAATTGTTCCTGCCTTTCCGGTTGGTCCGGCCGAGGGGATGGACGGGCGGGAGGTAGACCACGTCGAAGCCCAGGTCCGCAATATCGATGAGTCTTTTTTCGGCGTCGCGGAGGGTGCCGGCTTTCCCGTTCGCTCCCGTGGAACGCGGGAAAAATTCATACCAGGCGCCGCACCCCGCCCGTTCCCGCAGGGCGATCACGACCGCTTCCGTTTCCCAGCGGATCAGGCTTCCCCGGTCCGGAATGAGAGCCGCCTCGGCGGCGAGATCGTTTTTCAGGATCAGGAGGGATTTTTCGCGCAGCGTCGCGGCGGCATTGACGGCCTCAATGCGCCGCTCGAGTTTTGGGGAGGGGCGGCCGTCGAGAAGTTTTTGAAGGAGCGCCGCGCCCGTCTCCAGGTCCAGCCTGTCATTGGTATTGTATTGGAATTTCTTTTCGTACCCGGTCCGCCAGGATAAAAAATCGCTCACCCAGGCTTCAATGGTGTAGACGTACCGCCCCTCCGCCGGAACCGGGAACTCGCCGCACCATCGGTCCTTTCCCGCGAGCGAGAGCGGCTCCCGGCGCCAGGTTCTGCGCGTCGCCGGGCGGTGGAGGAGGAATCCCCGCACCTCCCAGTGCCCCTCGGCGAAGATGTCGGCGGACACCGTTACCGTCTCACCGGCAATGCGGCGCGCGGGGAAGCGGCCGCCGTCGACCAGCGGGGTGACGCGTTCGATCACCACGCGTGAAACCGGATTCACCGTCTCCACCCCCGCTTTGTGTTCAAAATGAAAAATACCGCCTTTCCTCCCGATCTTCCCAGGCGCATACCTCCCGGCATGTGTCGTATAAAGACTACTTCGAGACCGGAAACGAGCCATCGATACAATTCGCCTAATAATTGACCGCGTTCGTGATTCCGGGGTACGAGGTCGATTTCGAGTCGTGACCGCGGGTCAAAGCGGAAGACGGGTTCGCCCCCCGGGGCCTAGCGTGCATCCCTCACGGTGATTTCAGCGCGCCGGTTCGCCGCCTGCTCGCTCAACGGCACTCCCGTGACCACGGGCTCGAGCGCCCCCCTCCCTCTCACCTGGATCGTGAAAACCGATCCGGCGGGGTTTTTGAGGAGGTAGTCTCTCACCGCCTGCGCCCGTTCCAGGCTCAGCACGAATTGGGCGTGGGGCAGATTGTTGTCGGCGGTGTGGCCGGTGATAGAGAGGTCGGCGCTGCGCAGGCCTTTGGCGGCGGCGAGGATATTGTCCAGCTTTCGCCGCTCGCCGGGCAGAAAGGTTTCCTCGTCGGCGATGAACATGATCGGGGTGTTTTCTCCGACCGTGCGGATGAAGCGCTCGGCGACGGTGGCGGGCGACGGCACGGGTGAGACGGAAGCCGGGGCTGCGGGCGACGCGGACGCGACGGGTCCCGGCGAGGCGGTCGTGTTTTCGGACGCGGGCCGGGTCAAGGCGATGATGAGGATGATCGCGCCGACCGCGATTCCTGCCAGGACCGCGAGGATGACCGGAACAAGGCTTTTGCGTTTCCGTTCCGGCGCCTCCTCGATTCGCGTTTCGATTTCGTCCCGAGCCATGGTCTCTTCGAGGATCTCTTC
>CAZKOS010000025.1:8383-10269 GCA_964554445.1 uncultured Spirochaetaceae bacterium
GGGGGCGGTTGGCTCGCCGCGGAGAAGACCGGGGAAGGTTCCCTCGGCGGAGCCGGTTGTTTGACCGGCTCGGGTTCGACAATGAAGGATGACGACGGTTTGAACGACGGCGCGGGTTCCCGTTTTTTCTCCGGCGGTGCGGGCAGCTTCGGTTCGGGCGGCCCCCAGCCGTCGATGACCGTATAGCCGGCTCCGATCGCGTCGTCATGCCGCGCGGCGGTGAAGGCTTTGTCGGTTAAGAGCTTTTTCACGCTCCGTACCGCGACGTACTGATAAAAGCGTTCCCAGGTGTGGGGGCCCCAATCCGGATCGTCCCGGAACTTGTTCGCCTCGGCGGCAAGGGCCTCGCGGTTGGAGGGAGAATCGGCCTTGCCCCACGCCCCGAGAAGATTGGAGAGCTCGTGTTCACCTGGGGAAACGGTCTGTTCGTTGTTGAGCGGCATGCCGACCTCCTGGAAGAAGGAATTATTTCTATATGAAAATGATAATTCATACCGCATCCGCGCGCAAGAGAGTGAACGACTAAAAAGTCAATAAGGAAACCAGGAAACCAGTTGTAAAAAGGGATTTTTCCGCTACAATTTGATCAGGAGGCGAATATATGGAAAGTTTTATCGATCACGACGACGCGCAAAAATACATACCCCCCGAGGTGCGCGAGCACCTGCTCGGTCTCTTGGATCGCGGCCGGCTCCCGCCCACGGACGATACCCTGCATCGGCTGACCGAGGCCTGGCTCCTCAAGAAGGCCGCCTTCCAGAAGGCCGCGGAGCACGGCGGTTTCCAGGCGGCCGGCCTTCTCCGGCGGGACGACCGGAACGCCTGCCTCGCTCTCACCCTTTCCGGTTCCCTCGTTTCAATCGGGCCGCTCAAGGACGGCCGGCGCCGGATCTCCTACACGAGCATCGGGCTGCGCACGGACGTGCCCGGGTCGCTGGTGATCGACGACGCCGCGCTCGCCGAGGACGTCGCGCCGGGCCGGCCGATCAGGCTCGCCGGGGGAAAGCTCAAACAAACGTCCCAGGTTACCGATCTCGCCGCGGCGCGGCCCGAGGCCGGCGAGGCGGAACAGGCGGCCGGTCTGCGCAAGGCGGACGACAAGCTCAAGACCGAGTTCGTCCGCTTCAACCGGGAGACGCTGGAGGAGACGGCCGCCGACGACGTCCTCCGCCGTCGGGACGACCTCTTCCAGAAGTGGGTCATCCTGCAGTGGTTTCTCCTGGGCGGGCTCGAGCGGCACGTGTTCACGGCCCGGGCCAAGATCCTCTGGCTCGAGCTTTTCACCGGGATCTACGACGCGCTGAGTGCGAAAGTGAGCGATCCGCCCTTGCGCGACGTGCGCTTTCTCGAATTTACCAACCAACTCTTCGCCAAGTTTTGCGACGACTACAAGTGGTACGAATCCGAGCGGAAGAACTTCGACATCGGCCTCATGAAGGCGCTCGAGGAGATCCCCGAATATCCGGCGTATGTCGGTTTCGTGGAGGATTACTGCCGGAAGCTGTGAGGAAGAAGCGCAACAACGGATGAACGCGGACGGCGCGGATATAAAGCAGGGAAGAATAACTATCATGGAACGGCGAACGATCATCATCCTTTTCATTGTGAGTTTGTGCGCGGCGGTATTGTTCACGGGCGCCATCCGGCTGGCCGGGCCGCTCCTCGCGCGATTCCCGCATCTTCCCGATCAAGGTCCGGCGTGGTATTTTTGGAAGCTGCCCGAAGCGACGACGGCCGCCAGGATATCAGCCTGGGTCCTGTACGGCCTGCACCAGCTCCTCACCTGGCTTTTCGTGCGCATGGTTTTGAGGAGCCGCGAGCAGAAGGCCTCCCGGCCGGTACGGCTGACCGTGATCGCCCTGCTCGGCAATCTCGCGTTCATCGTC
>CAZKOS010000025.1:10369-22391 GCA_964554445.1 uncultured Spirochaetaceae bacterium
TCTTTCTTTTCATTCAGCTGTCCTTCGCCGCCACTTTCATTCATCGGCAGGTGCCCTGGATCACGCTGCTTGAAGTGTTCGTGGCGGCGCACGGCACGACGGTCGCCCTGCTCAACGCCGAGCGTTTCGGAAGCTCCGCCATCTGGCCGATGTTCCTCTTCGGTTTTCTCCTCGTGTTCGTCGTCACCCAGCTTTTCGGGCTGAAACTGCCGACCGCGGTCCGCCTGCTTGCGATCGGGCTTTACGCCGCAGCGGTTGCGGTCGTATATTATTTCCGCGGCTACGAACGGTTATACGAGCTGACTTTTATTCCCCTCACGCTGTACGCCGGAGCCGTGATGCTGCCCTGGTTCGTCGCGTTGGGACAAAAACTCGTCGGCCTCGCGGGGGGGACGGAGCTCGGGCGGAAGAGAAAGGGATAAGCGATGGATCGGAAAAGCGTGGTCATTACGGGGAGCTCGCGGGGAATCGGGTTCGCGCTGGCGGACGAGCTTCTCAAGGAGGGCTGCCGGGTGATGCTCTCGGGCAAGTCCGAGGAGAATCTGCGGCGGGCCGCCGAGCGCCTCAAGGCGCACGGGGAACGGGTCCGCGCGAAAGTCTGCGACGTGACGAAGCCCTCCGACCTCGAAGAACTGTGGAACGAGGCGAAGGAGCGGTTCGGGACGGTCGACGTCTGGATCAACAACGCGGGCATCGGCCAGGATTGGCGCCCGATCTGGGAGCTCGATCCGGGGGTGGTGCGCTCCATCGTGGACACGAACGTCACCGGCCTCATCCACGGGGCGCAGACGGCGTTTCGGGGCATGAAGGCGCAGGGCGCGGGGAGGATCTGGAACATGGAGGGCTTCGGGAGCGACGGCCGGACCATGGCCAATTTGTCCGTCTACGGTACGACCAAGCGCGCCGTGGCCTTTTTCACCGACAGCCTGGCGCGCGAGGCCCGCGGCACGGGGGTGCTCGTCGGATCCTTGCGGCCGGGCATGATGGCCACCGATTTCGTGACCGAGCCCCTGCGCCGGGATCCGGAGCGGCTCAAGAGGAGTCTTCCCATTCTCAACATCATCGCCGACAAGCCCGAGACGGTGGCGCGTTATCTGGCGCCGCGCGTCGTCGGCGACCGGAGGCAGGGGGCGCGCGTGCGCTGGCTCACCGGAGGGAGGCTCTTCCTCCGCTTTCTGACCGCCCCCTTCGTCAAGCGGCGGGTGTTCGATTTCTGAGCAGGATGAAATGAGCGAGAGGGATGGGGGCGATAAGGGAGCCAGGAAAGGAACGCAGGAAATATTGAATGTGATGGGATGAAAATATCTATCTTTTAGGCTGAATCCTTTTTTTTATACTCCATCGTTTTTGATTTGTCATACCGGGATTTGCATAAATCTCGGTATGACAAAGAATTATAATCGGAAATACCCGGCAAAGAGCAGCTTTGTGGGTATAAATCGCTTTTTTCCAGTGCTTCTCTCTTCTTTTTCTTTCCTGGATTCCTGGTTTCCTTAATTTTATTCTTTTTAGTCTCCCTAGTGCGCGATTGCGTGCTTGTTACGGTTCTTTCCCCGGTCCCGGGAGCAGTTGCGGGGCGTCGGCGGATTAGTGTATACTGAGTGCTTCCAGTCCCTTACCTAGGAGGAGAAATGATGAAAAGACTAATCGTACTGATCATCGCGCTCGCGCTCATTGTGTCGTGCGGCGCTCAGAAAAAAGATTCGTATTTGATCGGTATTTCCAAGTTCGTCACACACCCGGCGCTCGATGCCACGGAGAAGGGCATTCAGGACAAGCTCGCCGCGCTCGGCGTGAAATCCACGTTCGACCTGCAGAACGCCAACGCCGATCCGAACGCCTGTTCCACGATCGCCAACAAATTCAAGGCCGAAAACGTCGACCTGGCCGTCGGCATCGCCACGCCGAGCGCCCAGGCGCTGGTCGCCAACTTCGCAAAGACCCCGGTGGTCTTTTCCGCGGTCACCGACCCGGTGGCGGCCGGCCTGGTGTCGAGCCTCGACGGCGGCGGGAAGAACGTCACCGGCGTGTCGGACATGACGCCCGTCAAGGCGCAGATCCAGTTCCTCATGAAGATCAAGCCGATCAAAACGCTCGGCCACGTGTACACGAGCTCGGAGAAGAACGCGCAAGTGTTGGCCGACCTCGCCAAAAAAACCTGCCAGGAGCTCGGCATCAACTTCGTCTCCACGACGGTCACGAGCTCGGCCGAGGTGAAGCAGGCGACGCAGTTCATCGCCGGGAAAGTGGACGCCATCTACGTCAGCACGGACAACACGGTCGTCTCGGCCCTGAGCGCGCTCGTGCAGGTGGCCACCGAAAAGGGAATCCCCGTCATGTCGGCCGACCCGAGCTCGGCGGAAAAAATCGGGGTTCTGGCGGCCTGGGGTTTCGATTACTACAAGGTGGGCCTGGCCACCGGCCAGATGGTCGCCGACATCCTGAAGGGGGCGGACCCCGGCACGATGCCGACCCGCTTCATGACCGATCCCTCGGACGTCGACCTGCTCATCAACCTGGACGTGGCCAAGAAACTGCATCTCACGTTCCCCGAAGATATAATCAAAACCGCGAATAAAATCGTTGAAAACGGAAAGCTGACCACAAAGTAATTCGTCAACCACGCCTTCCGGCCTGAGCGCCGGAAGGCGATTTTTCTTTTTGGGGTGGGGTTGTGTTCGGATTTGATCCGGTGACGGCGGTTTCAACCGTTTTTGCGGAAGGGTGCATGTTCGGGATCATGGCCCTGGGCGTGTTCATCACCTTCCGCGTTCTCGATTTTCCCGATCTCACGGTGGAGGGGAGTTTCCCGCTGGGCGCGGCCATCATGGCCAGCTTCATCGTCCACGGCTTCAGCCCCGTGATCGCCGTGTTCGTCGCTTTCCTGGGCGGCGTGCTGGCGGGGATGGCCACCGCGGTCATGCACAATGAATTGAAAATTCCCAACCTCCTGGCCGGTATTCTCACCATGATCATGCTCTACAGCGTCAACTTGAGAATCCTGGGCTCCTCGAACGTGCCTCTTTTCAATAATCGCACCATTCTCACCGACGTCCGGGGCTCGCTGTCCGCCGCCTTCGGTTTTCCGATGATCGTGAGCGACGCGGTTTTTTTCATCGTGCTCGTCTTTCTCATCAAGATCTTGATCGATCTTTTCTTCCGGACCGACCTCGGCCTCACCCTCGGGGCGCTGGGGAACAACCAGCAGATGATCGTCTCCCAGGGAGTGAACCCCAAGGTCCTGAAGATCGTCGGCGTCGGGCTGTCGAACGGCCTGGTGGCTTTGGCCGGCTCGTTCGCCGCGCAATACCAGGGCTTCGGCGACGTTCAGTTCGGGCAAGCCATCATCATCGCCGGGCTGGCCTCGGTCATGATCGGCGAGTTCCTCATCCGTTCGAACAAGATTTTCTGGCTGACGCTGAACGTCATCCTCGGCTCCATCGTCTTCAACGCCGTCATGTACGGCGCGCGGGAAATCATTTCTCTGCCCGGCATCAATATCTTCTCCCCGGCGGATCTGAAATTCATCCAGGTCGCCCTCGTCATTCTCTGCCTGATCGGGATGCGCGTCCGGTCGACGCTCAGGACGAAAGGGGGGCGGAGTGGTTAGGCTTGAAAATGTGGACATGGTTTTCAACCTGGGGACGCCGGATGAAAACCACGCGGTGAGGAAGGTCAGCCTGAAGGTGAAGGAAGGCGATTTCATCACCATCATCGGCAGCAACGGCGCGGGAAAGACGACGCTCCTCGACCTCATCGCCGGAACGCTCCGGCCGACGTCGGGGAGAATTTTTGTCAACGATCGCGACGTCACCCGCGTCAAGGAGCACCAACGCGCCAAACGCATCGGCCGCATCTTCCAGAATCCGCTGCTGGGGACGGCGAGCAACATGAGCCTCGAGGACAACATGATGATTTCGAGCCGTAAGGGCTTCAAGTGGCCGGTCTTCGGGCTGACGAGGAAAAAAAGGGAGTATTTTCGTTCGGAGGTCGCCCGGCTCGACATGGGGCTCGAGGACCGGATGAAGGAGAACGTCAAGATGTTCTCCGGCGGCCAGCGCCAGGCTCTGACCCTGCTCATGATGGTGCTCTCCCGGCCGGATCTCATTCTTTTGGACGAGCACACGGCCGCCCTCGATCCGAAGAACGCCGACCTCGTCCTGCGGCTCACCCTCGATTTCATCCGCGAGCACAAGCTCACGACGATGATGATCACCCACAACATGAGCCACGCCATCCAGTACGGCAACCGCCTCCTCATGATGGACGCGGGGGAAATCATCTTCGACGCAGAGGGTGAAGAGAAGCGCGCGCTCACCATCGATAAGCTGGTGGAAAAGTTCCATGAGCTGCGGGCGAGGGATTTCGAGAGCGACGAGGTCAGGCTTTCCTGAGGGACGGAGCACCGGCGGGCGCCAACCGATCGCCATGGTTCACTCCGGAGCGGATGAGCAATGAGCTCCGTTTGAGGGGACGGAGGGTTGAAGACGGGTGTTGCGTGGCGATGCCGGAAAATCTCATCAGCGACCCTTAAGCTCCGACCCTCGTTACCGGTCTTTCGACACCTCGATCCGTGATGGATATCGACTGAAAATCACTGGGTGTTGTCCGCCCGGTCCAGGGTGATCCACGTCGCGAAAACTCCGGCGGCAAAAACAATAGCGAGAACGATCCACGATCCCAAACCCGGCACCGGTGCGTCCTGCGCGCCCGCCTGGGCGGTCAGAAGCGGGATCGACCAGGGGCACCAAACGCCCCAGCCGGTGTGGGAAAAAAGCTGTCCCAGGGCGAGTGCGGCGAATATCGTGAACCCGATGGGGGCGAGAATACCGCGACCGAGGATGGCCATCCAGGCGGGGACGGAGCCCAGCAGGAGGGTCTGGACGAGCAATTGCAGGACAAGACCGATGTTATCCGGCAGGAGGGACGGAGCCCAACCGGGCAATCCGATCACAAGGCCGAAGACGATGGCCACCACGTATACCGAAACGATCACCGCCGTGTACCAGACGGCGGTCACGACGAGCTTCGCGGCCGTGAACGCGGCCCGGCCGACGGGCAGCGTGAGCATGTTTTTCGCGGTACCCTGCATATACTCGCGCCCGAACACGTATGCCGCCATGATCCCAAGCACGAACGAGCCCGTTCCCATGATAATGGCGGTGAATTTCAAGTATGTGGCCCAGTCGGCCGCGGGTATGGTGAGCTGGGCTTTGGTCGTAAGAAGCCCCATGTGCTGGGCCAGGTCGGGATTCATGATGATGAGCATGAAAAAGCCGATGCCCAGGGGCGCGAAACAGAAGGCGAGTCCGATGATCCAGGTGATCTTCGTCCGTCGCAGCTTGAGAAATTCGGTATACAACGCGTTCAGGAACGTCATGATTCGCCTCCCGTTAATCGCAAGAATTTCTTTTCCAAGTCCTCTTCTTCCGGTATGAGGGCCCGCAACTCGAATCCGCCGCCCACCAGCACGCGCGATACCAGCGCGGAGTCGACCGGCGACCGGCTGTGCGTGCCCGATGAGATGACGAGAGCTCCGTCCCCGGCCGTGGCGACTTCAGAGTTGGGCACATTTTCGCGGAGCAAAGCCGCGGCACGTGACGGTTCGGAAACCCGCACTTCCCATCGGACGGCGGAGTCGATACCTGCCTTTCTCATATCGAGCTCTTCTATGAGCTTACCGCGATGGATGATGCCGATCCGATCCGCCAGCTGCCTGATTTCTCCGAGGATGTGACTTGAGATGAAGACCGTCGTTCCGTTTTTATCCGCCATTCGGCGCAAGAGCTTTCGGATTTCTACGATACCCGCCGGATCAAGGCCATTGGCGGGTTCGTCCAAGACGAGGAGCCGCGGGTGATGAAGCAGGGCTCGGGCCAGTGCCAACCGCTGCTTGTTTCCCAACGACAGTCGTCCGGCTCGTCTTTTTACGAGATCCCCAAGCCCCACCAGCTCGACGACGTCCGCCAGGTCGGTATGAGTCGAGCCCGTGAGGCGCCGCTGGATCTCGAGATTCTCCCGCACGGTCAACGACGGGTAAAAAGTGGCGGATTCCACCAGGCTGCCGCTCGACGCCACGGCTCGCGCGCGCTCCGTCCCCACGTTCTTGCCGAAAAGCTCCACCCGGCCCGATGTCGGCCGGATCAAACCGAGGAGCATACGGATGGTGGTCGTTTTCCCGGCGCCATTGCGGCCCAGAAAGCCGTAGATTTCTCCCGGACGGATCCGAAGATTGAGTGAATCGACCGCCAGCACCTCGGAGTACCGTTTTGTCAAATCTGAGGTGAGAATGGCCTCATCGTGCGCGTGATTTGATTCGGTATTCATCTTTTCCTCTTTCCCTTTACCAGGCCGTCAGTAATCCAGGTGACCATGAGTTCCATGACTCGGCGATAAACGTCGTCACCGATGATTTTATTCTGGAGCGCCAACAACACTACGGCCCGTAAGACGCCGGCCAAGACATCGTCCTTTATTTCGATACGGGCGCCTTTGTCCAAGAGAGCTTGTTTGAGAAGGGTGGCGGTTCCGACATCGTGCGCCAAATGAGCGGCCAGTTTCTCGGGGCTGACGCCCCGCGCCAAGAGCTCGTACTCTCCGGATTCTCTCAAGCGCACGAGGAGTGAATCTCCACTGACGACTTCCAGCGACCAATCGATCACTTTTTTGATCGTTCTTGCCGGATCCGGATCGAGGACAAGCAACTGGCGCAAGTCTTCGGCAAGTTTCTCCTCCTCCCGGTCGAAGATCGCAAAACAGAGGTCTTCCTTGGATTCGAAGAAATGGTAGAACGTGCCTTTCGCGATGCCGGCGGAACGTGCCAGTTCATCCACACTCGTTTTTCTTAATCCGTACCTCTGGAGAAGCTTTTTTCCCTCAATTACGAGTTTCTCGCGAATGATCGCTTTGTCAGATTCCTTGAATATCCGCGGCACCTCTGCCCTCTCAAAAAATGACTCAATGACTAAATAGGAAATATAGTCATATAATATTTCATTTAGTTCACCGTGTCAAGGGAAATCTGAGTTTGAGTTTATAATCCTGCCAAAGGGAAGGCATCGGTGCTTATCCGACGGGACTCATCACGGCGGCTGGTATACAGCTATGAGGTCGGCGAAGCACTCATTGAGATCGTTATACGGATAATCGGATGGATTTTTGCACAGCCCCAAGGCAGCCGGTCGTTTGAGAATAAAAATATAGGCATCCAGGTATTGAAAAAAATCCGCCACGATCCGGCTTTTAAACCGATCATACCAGACGTGTCCCTTGAGAGCCAGACGGCGGTTGTAGCGCATCGCGAATACGCTCAAGATCCATTGCATGATCTTCGACAGGTTGGCTCGGCCGGTTGGTTTCAAAATAAAGTGAATGTGATCATCGAGAAGGCAGAAACCGTAATAGGAAAAGCTGAATTTTTCCAAAGCGGTCGCCATTACCTGGAGAAACATCTCTTTAAACTCGGAGGACGGCATGATCGCTTCGCCGCGATTCGCGCTGGCGATGACGTGATACGATGCCCCCTTCAGCAACATCCTTGGCTTTCTCATATTTGATCTAAACGGGGTAATGTGTTTGACGCATTGCGGCTGAAGAAATTATTTCCGTTTGGATGAACGAAGCTTCGTCCCTCTTACAACCTTGTTTGTTCGCCTCCTTCGCCTGATAATCTTCATTTTTATACGACTTTTCGGCTGCTCCGTCCCCTCGATAGGTAAGACTACCTGGCACTTTGGACAAAAGAACGTTGATCGCTGTGCCTGGCGGATGCGCCTGATCGGTTCACCGCAGGATGGACACGGCTCCCCAGCTCGTCCGTAGACCTTAAGGAATCGCTGAAAACCGCCGCTTTTGTCGTCGACGTTACGGAAATCACTGACACTGGTACCGTTATGGCGAATGGCGAGGCGGAGCAGGGATCGGATTTCCTTCAGAAGCCTGGAAACTTGAGAAAAAGTAATGTCGCGGGCGGGAATCTGGGGGTTAAGGTGTGTTCGAAAAAGAGCTTCACAGGCGTAAATGTTGCCGATTCCACAGAGAACTTTCTGATCGAGGAGCAGAACCTTGATGGGGACGGAGCGTCGCCGGCATTGAAGGATAAACCATTCTATATCGATTTTTTCATCGATTGGATCCCGTCCCAGGCCCTGAAATTCGATTATTTCTTGACCAGCTGAATAAAAATGAAAAGAACCGAAGAGCCGTAAATCGTTATAGAGTATACAAGCGTGCTCAGAAAGCCGGAAGACAAGACGGATATGCTTATGCTCGGGGACGGATCCCCGTGGATACACAATGAATTTCCCGGTCATTCGAAGGTGAACAACAAGATTATCTCCGCTTTGAAAGCGGAAATGAAGGAATTTACCCCGTCGCTTTACGTCACGGAAGGTCTGACCCTCAAGAAGACGCTGGAACCCTTTTACACCGTGTTTGGCGGCTACTTTCTTGTGCCGAATCTCGACCGCACGGATCGTTTTGCCGGGGATAAAATTATTGAGACCGCGAACGATCGTCTCGACTTCCGGTAATTCGGGCATTATCGATTCCACGGGGACGGAGCTCGAGCCTCTATGGCCTTCCTCCGTCCCCGCCTCGGTTATTGCAGACTCAGACTGCGCGTCTTGATCTTCCCCGCAACGAGATCGGTGAACGCCGCCTGTGCCAGGTCCTTAAGCTGTTCCCCCGTACGCAGCCGCACGGAAACGGTTTTCGTCGATTTTTCCTTTTCTCCGACGATCACCATGTAGGGGATCTTCTCGGCCTGGGCCAGCCTGATCTTCGCGTTGAAGCGGTCGGAGGAAAGGTCGGCCCGGGCGCGGATGCCCTTCGCCTTGAGCAAGGCCTCGATCTCGGTCACGTAGCCGTTGAAGGCTTCGGCCACCGGGATGACGGCGACCTGTACCGGCGAAAGCCAGGCGGGCAGCGCGCCGGCGAAATGCTCGAGGAGGAAGCCGATCATGCGCTCGTGCGTGGAAAGGGGGGCCCGGTGCAGGCAAAGCGGCGTCTCCTCCGTCCCCGCCTTGTTCATAAATTTCAGGTTGAACCGCTCGGGGACCGCGAAATCCACCTGGTTGGTCGCCAGGGTGAACTCCCGGCCGATGGCGCTCCAGATCTGAACGTCGATTTTCGGGCCGTAAAACGCCGCTTCATCGGCCACTTCGGTGAAAGGAATGCCGCTCTTCGTCATGACCGTGCGCACCATATCCTCGGTTTTCAGCCACAACGCCTGATTGTCAACGTACTTTTTACCGAGGCCTTCCTTGCTGTGGGTGGAGAATCGCATCAGGAATTTCTCGATGCCGAAAAGCTTGAAATAGGCGTTGTACATGTCGATGACCGCCATGAACTCCGTCTCAAACTGGTCCTCGGCGCAATAAATGTGAGCGTCGTTCATCTGCATGGAGCGTACCCGCATCAGCCCGAAGAGCTCGCCGGATTTCTCATAACGGTAACAGGTGCCGTACTCGGCGAGGCGCATGGGCAGCTCGCGATAACTCCGGGTGCGGCAGCCGAAGATTTTATGGTGAAACGGGCAGTTCATCGGCTTGATGTAATAGGTGGTGCCCTCCAACTCCATCGGCGGGTACATGCTCTCAGCATAATAGGGGAGGTGGCCGCTCTTCAGGAAGAGCGATTCCTTGGTGAGATGCGGGGTCTTCACCCGTTCGTAACCGGCCGCCGCCTCCATTTCCTTGGCCAATTTCTCGAGTTCTTCAATTATAATCCCTCCCTTGGGCATCCAGAGCGGAAGTCCCGGACCGATCTCATCGTCGAAAAAGAATATTTCAAGGTCGCGACCGAGCTTGCGATGGTCCCGTTTCTTCGCCTCCTCGAGCATGGCCAGGTGTGCGTCGAGCTCCTTCTTGTTCCGCCAGGCCGTGCCGTAGATGCGCTGGAGCTGCTCCCGCTTCTCGTCGCCGCGCCAATAGGCGCTCGACACCGACAGGAGCTTGATCCCGGCCGGATCGATTTCGTCCGTGTTCGCCACGTGCGGGCCGCGGCAGAGATCGGTGAAGGTGTCCTGGGTGTAAGTGGAGATTTCCTCGCCTTCGGGAAGCTCCGCGATGAGCTCGAGTTTATAGGGCTGGTCCTTGAAGAGCGCTTCGGCCTCTTTCCGCGATACGACCTTGCGCGAAAAGGCGTGCTTTCCCTTGATGACGGCTTTCATGCGCTTTTCGATTTCCTCCAGGTCTTCGGGCGTGAGGGTGCGCGGCAGGTCGAAATCGTAGTAAAACCCGTTCTCGATCGCCGGTCCGATGGCAATCTTGGCCGTCGGGAATATCTGAATGACGGCCTCGGCCATGACGTGAGCGGCGGAATGGCGGATTTTTAAGAGAATGTCGTCGTTGTCTGCCATGTGCTTCCTCCCGGAAAAAATTCGAGAACGCGATGCCTGGAATTGTTGGACGCGACGGGGAAGGGATCCGGTTCTCTCCATATATATATGTAGAAGATGGCGGCCGGTGTCAAGCGAAAGACGAATCCCGCAGGGACGGAGATCGCGGCCTGAGGGCAATCCCGCGGTTGCTCGCTCCCTTGGGGACGGAGCTTGTGCAAAGGACGGCATTCCCGCCGGTGCGATCCCCTGTCGCGGGGACGGAGCTTGACGAAGGACTGTCTTGTGAGAATTTAACCCTCACTGAGGGACGGAGCTCTCCGACTGCCCGATATTTCAGGAGGGGGAAGTCTCCCCCTCGCTCCGGCCGGCGGCGGATCAATGCGGACTTTGCTTCCCGCACTGCAAAGCTTTCATCGTCTTCGCCATTCAGTCCCGCCGCCGTCCTCCGCTACCCCCTCGGCGGGGGGTTCCCCCCGTGACCCCCGGTCTTCGTGTTCGAAGCCGGATAGGCGACGGGGACGGAGCTCCCGGATATGCAATCCCTCATCTCCAGTGCAGTCGATGAAGAATCGAGAAACCCGCCTCACGTAAACCGGTGGACCCGATTGTCGAGTAAAAAAGATACCCGGCAAAGACGACCAATCCGGCGGCGATAACAATGAGGATTCCCTGATAGACCCTTTTCCCGAGCCAACGGCGGCCGGTGTGCGCCATGACCGAAACGAACATATACCATGCCAGGTCTCCGGCCTCATGCCCTGCGAAGAAGGCGAGAAAAAGCAGGGGATAAAGGAGTGAAACTCCATACTGCTGCATGAAAAAGAAGCCGAGCGTCGCCCACCAGATCCACCAGAAAGGATTGATCATGGAAATGAAAGCGCCGCCGAGATACGGATTCGCGAGCGGACCACGACGCGTGGCGTTTCCGGCTTCGTTCCCGCTCGGCAGCGAAACGTCCTTGAGAAAAACGTCGAGAATGGTGAGTACGGCCAAGAGGACGAGAACGGCGGTGCCGAGCAATCCCATGGCGAGTTTCGTGACGGGGTGCGTAAGAAGCGCGGACAGTCCGAGCAGGATTCCGACAACGAGAACGAATTCCAGCACCGCGTGGCCGGCGACGACCCGCGCTCCGGTAAGCCAACCACGCCGCGGCGAGCGCAACGTCTCGGTGATGGTATACGCGAGGAGCGGTCCGGGCTGAAGCGCTCCCGAAAGCGCTGTAATGAAGGACATTCCGAACACGGTAAAGAAAGCCGCCATACCCGCACTATAGCAGCGCGGGTGCCGTTGCGGAAGGGGCATTTTGCGTATTGCTGACAACGGCGGTTTGCATTTTCCACGGGACCTTTGGGGATCGGTGCGGAGGTTTTTGTGTTTACACAAGGGCGCGCTGGCCGCCGAACTCAAGTTGGACCTTTGAATGCCGTTCGAGTCTCAATCGTAACGCGAAGCGGGGACGGTGCTCGCTCCGGGACCGCTGTTCCGCCCGCGGCGGGGGGGCCCTTGAAATGCAAAGCTGCGGGTTGTCTGTCGCCCGGCGATCCCCACACCTCCAGGTGGAAACCGGTCAGGGAAACGTGGAAGACCGTCGTTGTGTTCCGCTCCCGGGAGCCGTAAACTTCAACCGGGGATAATGGCCCCGAAAAGAGGAGCGAGTGGCAAGCAATCGAACTCCCGACA
>CAZKOS010000026.1:0-7765 GCA_964554445.1 uncultured Spirochaetaceae bacterium
CTAGTATTCTTCCCACTCCGCCAGGCCGTTTTTCTTGTACACCTTGACCACCACTTCCCGCCCGTGGTGGGGCCGCGGGGCTTTCCGCTGAAAGCCGACATAGTAGGCCTCCCGGTCCTGGCTGAGCACCCGGCCGCTGCCCGCGGTGAGCTCCGAGTCGATCCCCTCGAACTGCACGAACCAGGCCGCGATTCTGATGACGTCCGGGGTCTGCGAGGCCTTACGCTCGACCGGGGCCTGCGTCGGCGCCGGCAGGGCCGGCTTGTCCGAGCGGCAGGAGAGCGCGCCCAGCGTCGCGGCGAGACAGATTGTCATCAGCATGCGCATACAATTCCTCGTGGCGTCGGCCGGCCCGGGGGGGTCGGCGATCGAGATTTCAAGCGTACCACCGGCCAGCCGTTCTGTCCAGAAACAAGTCGCGCCGCGGCCGGGAGACGGCCCATGGTTTCTGTGCCCACTTACAATATCGGCGCGCAGCCCCGGTATCTTTCGCGAAATGAACGGAGGGTGTATGATAAGCGGCGATCGCGCGACCGCGGAAAGGAAGGCTACCGATGATCATGAGAATCGTTCGGCTGGCGGGGGCCGTTCTGCTGCTGGTTTCCATCGTCCTCAACATCCTCACCTTCACCGGATTACTGACCCCGCAGCCGCTTATAAAAGAAAAGGAAGATACGATCGCCCGGTTCACGGAACGGGTGAAGGCGCTCGAGGAGAATAACCGCGAGCTTGAAAAGCAAAATTCCTTAATGGCGAAAGGCATAGAAGAATCAAAAGCGGCCAATGCCGCCGCCCAGAAAAAGTTGAACGACTTACTAGCCGGATACCGAAAGCTGCAGGAGGACATGCAATGAGTCGAATCAAAACTGCGTTTGCCGCCTGCCTCATGCTCTTCGCGCTCGCTCCGCTCTTCGCCCAGAACGCGAATACTCAAGACACGTCCGCGGCGGCCGTCGAGGACAGGCTCCGCCGGCTTGAAAACGACCTCCGCGTCTACAAGGAAAAGTACGCGGCCCTCGATGAGCTCTTCAAAAAATCCGTCGCCCTGGCGCAGGAACTGCTGCGGCGATACGGCGCATTCACCGGAGACCTCATGAAGTATCTCGAAAAAAACCGCGCGCTCACGAGCGAGGTCGACCTCACCCTGGAGGAGTCGCAGGCGGTCATCGATTTTCTAAAAAACAAGGTGTACGAACGCCCCACCCTGTTGCTTGAAACCGAGCTCGCCTGGCACGTTTTATTGGGCGGCGAGCTGGGAATCTCCTTCGTCTGGGAGCCCCTGCCCTGGCTCGGCCTCCGGGCCGGCGCCGAGCTCTGGTACACGGACGCCTTCCGGCCCGCGTTCCCGATCGCCCTGCGCCTGCGCTTCGGGCTGAATCCCCATTAAGGGACGGTTGGAAGAGGACACGGAGACCACAGAGGGAGGAGGAGACCGCGGAGAAAGAAGAGAGCGAAGAGTGAGAGGAAAGCGGACAATTACATCCGGCACTCTCTTCTTTATTTCCTTCTCCGTGCTCTCCATCCCCCTCCGTGCCCTCCGTGTCCCCTTCGAGTGAACCCCCAAGAGCGCTCAGAGCCCTTCGACCATCGTCCTCACCTCGTCCGCCTTTTCATAGCCGGGATTCTTGGCGAGGAGCTGGTTCAGGATCTGCTTGGCATTGGCCTTGTCGCCTTCCTTGATGAGCACCCTGCCGAATTGGTAATACGCGTCCCAGTAATTCGGATTCAGCTTCAGGACGTCGGAAAAGGCCTGCTTGGCCTCGAGGTCCTTGCCGGTCTCCAGGTAGGCGAGGCCCAGGTTGTACCTGACCTGCGCGTCCGAGGGGGAGAGAGAGACCGCCTTGGCGAGGTAGGTGATCGCGTCGACGTAACTCTTTTTGTGGAGATAGGCGGTGCCGAGGACATTGTTGACGAGCGTCGAGTTCGGCTCCTGGGCGTAGGCGCGGGTCAGGTACGGGAGGGCCTCGTCCGGCAGGCCCGCGTCGTCGTAGAGCTTGCCCAGGTTGACGAGCGCGATCACGTAGCGGCCGTCCAGGTCGATCGCCTTCTTGTATTCCGCGATCGCCTTCTCGCGCTCGCCCAGCTTGTCGTAGGCGAACCCGACCGTGTTGGCGTACTCCTTCACGTTGGGGGCCCGCTGCTCGGCGGTCTGCGCGTACGATAGCGCCTCGGCGTATTTGCCGGTGAGGATCTTCAGGTTGGCGAGGTTGTAGTTGGACGCGGGGTTGGCCGGGTCGAGATTCAAGCCGGCCAGGAGGGCGTTCTCGGCGTCCGTGTAGCGCTTGGCGTCGATGTAAATGTTTCCCAACAGGGTGAAATACTTGGCATTACCCGGCCCGTACAGGGTGGCGTTCTTGGCGGCGCTGATGGCGGCGGAGAGATCCCCGCTTTCGCGGTACAGCCCGGCGAGCTCGTAATAGGCGGCATGAAAATCGTGCTGGATGCGGACTACGGACTTGAAGGCGTCGATCGCCCGGGCGCCCTGGGAAAGCTTCTCGTGCGCCATGCCTTTGTTGAAATAGGCCCGGTAGAAATCGCTCTTGAGCTTGACGCAGCTCGCGTAGGAGCGGGTGGCGTCGGCGTACTTGCCGAGGCGGTACTGGATGTTGCCGAGCTTGTAGAGGGCCATATAGTCCTTGGGATCGAGCCGCGTCGCCTCCTTGTATTCCCTCTCGGCGTCGGCGTACCGTTTGTTCTGCTCGTCGATCTGGGCGAGGGTGTAATGCGGGAGGGCGAGCTTCGGGTCCTCGTCGATGGCCTTGAGCGAGAGCTCCTTCGCCTTGTCCTGGTTGTCCGGGTTGGTCGGGTCCTCCTTGAGGTAGGTCTCGGCGATCCGGGCGTGGGCCTCGGCCGAGTTCGGATCGAGCTTCAGGACCTCATTGTATGCGTCCCGGGCCTTGTCGTACTGCTTGGCGTCCTGGTAGTCCTTGGCCTTGTCGAGGAGATCCTGGATCTTCCGCAGGCGCTCTTTCTCGGCGTTGCTCGCGTTATTGGGGATGGCGACCGTGGTCCGCGTGGTTTTCGCGTCGACGGCCGGGTTGCGGTTCTTCATGTCCTCGAGCAGGGCCATCTCCCGCCGGCGGTCGCGCTCGGCGGTCGCCCGGCGTTCATTCTCGGCGAGCTTCTTCCGGTTCAGGATCTCGTCCTTGAGGGCCGCGGCCTCGGCGTCATTGATGTTGTCGAGCAGCACCTGGTCCACGAGGTCGAGGGCCCGGTCGTACTCGCCGCGCGACAGGTAATCGCGGGCGAGGGCCAGCTTGTTGGCGCGGTTCTTGTCCCCGCCCGAAGCCTGCGTCCCGAAGACGCCGCCCAGGAGGAGCAGGAGGAAGACGACGGCGAGCAGCAGCACGACGAGGCCGATGACGATCAACAGCTTTTTTTTGTCCATGGAAAACCCCTTGTGAAAAAAAGGCCGGCGGACGGCGCGGCTCAGTCGAGGATGTCCCCGCCGGAGGTGCCGGTGTCCTTGAAATCGTCGACGCCGGCCGAATTTGTATGCGTCCCGGACGAGGCGTTCTTGAGCGAATTGAGGATGTTGTCGAGCAGGGCCGCCTGGTTCGCGGCCTCCTTGTCGAGCAGGGCGAGCAGTTGCTCGATTTTCGGGCGCTGGGGAGCGTCCGGCTTGAGGCGCAGGTACGTCCGGTAATCGACGGCCGCTTCCTTGACAAGCTTGAGGTCCATCCGGGCGTTCGCCCGCTGCAGATAGGAGTCGGGATACAGGCCGTTGTCCTCGATGGCCGCCGAATAATACTTCTGCGCGTTGGTGAAATCCGACTTGGTGTAATAGCAATCGCCGATGTTGATGAATAACATGTACCGGTTCCGGGTCGCGTTCTTGAGCCCGTCCTGCAGTGTTTCGATCGCCTTCGGATAATTATTGAGTATCCGATAGATGACGCTCATATTAAGGTAGATTCTCACGTCGCTCGGATCCGCCTTGAGCGCTTCCTCGTATTTGGCGAGCGCCGCTTCGTATTGCTTCGTCCGGTAGAGACGCGAAGCATCCTGGAAAACGGCGTTATCCGCGGACTGCGTGTCGTCCTGCGCGAACGCGGGAAACATGAGAAGGAAGAAGAACAATATGGCGCTCGATATTCTCATTACAGATCCGTCCGGACCGGCAACCGCCGGTGCGTTTCCTCCCGATCGTATTAATTATACACAGGAACCCGGCGTTTAACCAGATGGCGTTCGGAAAATCGTTCCCCGATCGGCCGGCAGCGGCCCCCCCTACCATTATTTTCGCCCAAAGATTTGACAGTTTATAGCAAAACAATTAAGATTTTCATTAAGAAGAAAGGGACAACCCCCGGAAATGACGGAAATTTTCATCGTTTTGATCATTGTCGGCGCCGCCCTGCTCACCGCCGTCGTCATCATCCTCCTTCGTTTCGTTTTCAACCCGCGCCGGGTGGAGAGCGTCCAGCTTCTCATCAAACAGGGCAAAATCAGCCAGGCGACGCGCCTGGCGCGGCAGATCATCGCCCGGGAGCCCCGCAACGCAAACGCGCACTACGTCCTGGGCCAGGCCTACAAGGAGGCCCAGAAGCCCGAGCTCGCCCTCATGGAATTCAAGACCGTGAACGCGCTCGGCATCTTCTCCGGGATCTGCCGCGAGATCCCGTTCCGCAAGGAGATCGCCACCCTCTATCTCCAGTTCAACCAGGTCGACGAGGCGCTCAAGGAGTACCTGCTCCTCATCAACTCGGAACCGGCCGTGGCCGAGCACTACTTCCACGCCGGCGACCTGCTCGAGGAGCGCGAGCACTCGGAGAAGGCCGCCCTCTACTTCCAGAAGGCGGTGGAGATCGATCCGCAGTACGGCGAAGCCTACTTCCGCCTGGGACGGATCCTCTATCGGCAGAAAAAGCCGATCGAGTCGCGCATGGCGCTCGACAAGGCGATCAAGTTCGACTCCGAAAACGCCAACGCCTTTTTCTACCTCGGCAAGCTCCTCAAGGAGGGGCACGATTACGTGGGCGCGCTCGTCAATTTCGAGAAAGCCGAACGGAATCTCGACCTCAAGTCCAAGGTGCTGGTGGAGCGCGGCACGTGCTACATGAACATGAACAATTACGAGAACGCCTCGAGCGAGCTCGAGCGCGCCGTCCGCCTGGGCGGCGACGAAACCCGGTCCGAGATGCTCTACGCCCGCTACTTCCTCGGGCTCTGCTACGAAAAGCTCCGCAAGTTCGAGCTGGCCGTCGAGCAGTGGGAGAAAGTGTACGCCAAGCGCCCCCAGTTCCGGGACGTGGCCGACAAGCTCGCCCAGTACCAGGAAGTCCGCACCGACGACCGGATCAAGGATTTCCTCACCGCGTCCCAGCCCCTCTTCCAGCAGATGTGCCAGGAAATCGTGATGGCGCTGAAGCTCGAGCTCAGGGACGTGACGGACATCCCCAACGGCTGCCAGCTGCTCACCGCCGAGGGCGAGTCGAAATACCGCGGCGTGCGCAAAATGCCGAAGCTCGTCCGCATTTACCGGGTTCCCGACCTGATCGACGACGGGCTGGTGCGGAGCATGCACGAGAACATGAAAAAGCTCAGCATCCCCAAGGGGATCATCATCACGAGCTCGAATTTCTCGCGCCGGGCCTACGAGTACGCCGAGACCCGGCCGATCGACCTCCTCAACAAGGACAAGCTCCGCGAGCTCCTGAACCAGACCGGCCCGGCCGAACCCAGGGTCTAGCAGATTGTTGAAAAAGTTGAGCTTTTTCAACAATCTGCTTATGAAATTGCCGGAGCCTACTTGATGGGTACGGAATTGAGAAAAAACAGCCGGTAAACCATGAAAAAACTCAAATAACGAGTCCCGGCAATTTCTGGTTTACATCTATGGTAGCTGTTGAAAATACCGCTGGTTTTCCGCGAAGCAGAAAACATGGTTTATTCATCAGCGTGATAGAGATTGCCCCCAAGATTGTTATTCTCTGTTATCTCCAACCATCGTTTTCATATTGACAACAAGGGGGAGGAGGTGTATTTTATAAGTACCCCTCCCCCGGAGGGGGTGGGGTAAAGGAAGGTGATATCAGATGAAATCGGCCGTATATGACGTCAAAGGCATGAGCTGCGCTTCCTGCGCGGCCCGCATCCAGAAGACGGTTCAAAATATGACGGGCGTCGAAAAAGCCCAGCTCAATTACGCCACGGAAAAGCTGTCGTTATCGTACGACGAAGGCAAGCTGGATACGGACGCCATCGCCGAATCGGTGAAAAAACTGGGGTACGAGCTGATTTCCCGCAACGGGAACGGTGCATCGCGCAGCGAAGCTGCCGGCGCAGCGCAGCCGGGAGCGCTCAAACAGGCGATCTTCGCGGTCGGAGGCATGACCTGCGCCTCGTGCAGCGCCCGCGTTGAAAGGGCCCTGCGCGCCGTGCCCGGCGTGGAGCGGGCGTCCGTCAATCTGGCCACGGAAAAGGCCGACGTCGCCTTCAGGCCCGGGGAAGTGAGGCTGTTCGAAATCAAGGACGCCGTCATGAAGGCCGGCTACACCCCGCTCGAGGAGGGAGGCGACGGCGCCCGGGACGAGCATCAAGACCGGAAGGACCGCGAGACCAGGTCTCTCAAACGCTCGTTCTTCCTCGCCCTGGCCTTCACCGTGCCGCTCCTGTTCCTCGCCATGGCGCCCATGGCCGGCCTGCCCTTCCCCTCGTTCCTCGCGCCGATGGCCAACCCCCTCGCCTACGCCCTGACCGTCTTCGCGTTCACCCTGCCGGCCGTGTTCGCCGGCCGCCGCTTCTACACCCGCGGCTTCTCCTCGCTCGTGCGCCTCCATCCCAACATGGACTCGCTCATCGCCGTCGGCACCTCGGCCGCGCTGATCTTCAGCCTCGCCTCCACGGTGCGGATCTGGCTCGGGAACGCGGCGGCCGTCGACCAGCTTTACTTCGAGACCGCCGGCGTCATCATCACCCTCATCCTCCTCGGCAAGATGCTGGAGGCCCTTTCCAAGGGCCGGGCCAGCCTGGCCATCAAGAAGCTGCTCCGCCTGGCGCCCCGGACCGCCATCCTGGTGAAGGACGGCGTCGAGAAAACGATCCCGGTCGGCGAGCTTGAGCCGGGCGACCTCGTACGCGTGCGCCCGGGCGAGCGGATTCCGGTCGACGGAGCGGTGGTCGAGGGGTACACCGCGGTGGACGAATCGATGCTCACGGGCGAATCCATCCCGGTCGAAAAATCCGAAGGCAGCCCGGTGTACGGCGGCAGCCTGAACAAAAACGGCGCCGTCCTCTTCCGGGCCGAGAAGGTGGGCCGGGACACGGCGCTCGCGCGCATCGTCAAGCTGGTGGAGGACGCCCAGGGCGAGAAGGCCCCCATTGCGCGGCTGGCCGACGTCGTCTCCGGGTGGTTCGTACCGGCGGTGATCGGCATCGCCCTTCTTACGTTCATCGCCTGGCTCATCGCGGGACGGAGCCTGGCCTTCGCCCTCACCAGCTTCACCGCCGTGCTCGTCATCGCCTGCCCCTGCGCCCTGGGCCTCGCCACGCCGGTCGCGGTGATGGTGGGCACCGGGCGCGGCGCCGAGCTCGGGCTCCTCTTCAAGAGCGGCCCGGCCCTGGAGATTGCGAGCCGGATAGACACCGTGGTCTTCGACAAGACCGGGACGGTCACGAACGGCCGGCCGGCGGTGACCGAGGTGGCGGCCGCGGACGGCTTCAGCGAGGAAGCGGTGGTCTCCCTGGCGGCCACCGCGGAAAAGAATTCCGAGCACCCGCTCGCGGAGGCGGTTTTGGCCGAAGCGGCCAAACGGGCCGAAGC
>CAZKOS010000026.1:7865-13486 GCA_964554445.1 uncultured Spirochaetaceae bacterium
CCCCGGACCGGTTCAGCGCCCTGCCCGGCCGCGGCATCCGGGCGCAGTCGGGCGCCGGAGAGATCCTCCTCGGGAACGCCCGGCTCATGGCCGAGTCGGGGATCGATTTCGGGCCGCTCGCCGCGCGCGCCGACGAGCTCGCCGAGCGCGGCCGCACCGTGCTGTACCTGGCCGCGGCCGGCCGGCCGGCCGGGCTCGTCGCCTGCGCGGACACGATCAAGCCCGAGGCCCGCGCGACCGTGGCCGAGCTCAAACGGCTCGGCATCGAGAGCATCATGCTCACCGGGGACGGCCGGCGGGCGGCGCGCGCCGTCGCCGAGGAAGCCGGCATCAACCGGGTGGAGGCCGAGGTCCTGCCCGGGGACAAGGCGGCCGTCGTCAAGAAGCTGCAGGGCGAAGGCCGGAAGGTGATCATGGTGGGCGACGGGATCAACGACGCGCCCGCCCTGGCCCAGGCCGACGCGGGCATCGCGGTCGGCTCCGGCACGGACGTGGCCGTGGAGGCGGCGGACGTCGTTCTCACCCGCAACGACCTCCTCGACATTCCGGCCGCCGTCTCCTTGAGCCGCCGCACCATGCGCATCATCCGGCAGAACCTTTTCTGGGCCTTCTGCTACAACGTGCTCGGCATCCCGATCGCGGCCGGCCTTCTCACCCTTTTCGGCGGGCCGCAGTTGAACCCGATCTTCGCCGCGGCGGCCATGTCCTTGAGCTCGGTCTCCGTCGTCAGCAACGCGCTCAGGCTGAAACGGTTCAGGAAGAGAATGAAAGCTTCGGAGGCCGCGGATGTGCGCGGATGAAAGTAAAATGAAGTTGCGTCGAATGGACTCAATAATCGTATTGACGTCCTTCAGCGACGCAAAAAAGCCGTAAAAAGAAAAGGGAACGAGGGAAGGAAGAATCGAATGGACCACTGCACCTGTGAAAGCCGCAAGGCCATCACCACGCTCAATACCGCGCGCGGCCAGGTCGACGGCATCGTGCGCATGATCGAAGAGGACCGCTACTGCATCGACGTCTCGAAGCAGATCCTCTCGGTCATCGCCCTGCTGAAGAAAGCGAACTCGACCGTCCTGCGCCAGCATATGAACACCTGCGTGCGAGACGCGGTCACCGCGGGCGGCGGCGAGCAGAAGGTGGACGAGATCATGCACATCCTCGACTCCTACGTCGGTTGATCGGGAGGAGAAGACCGAAACGGAGACCGGCCGGGAAGCGGGGAAACGTCAATGAGAACGAACGTCGCCTGAACGGCGATATCAACCTGGAAGGAGAACCTCCCCATGGAAAGCATCACTCTGAAAACCCCGGGCATCACCTGCTCGCACTGCGAGGCGGCCATCAAGAAAGCCGTCGGCGGCCTGACCGGCGCCGGAACCGTGGACGTCGACCTCGCGACCAAGCTCGTCACGGTGGTCTACGACGGCGGGTCGCTCAACCCGGCCGACATCAAAACCGCGATCGAGGCCCAGGGGTACGATGTAATCGCGCCCTGACAGGCTGAGGTTCTGGCATCGGCGGACGTTTGTAAGTATAATCGTCTCATCTGCCGCGCCGCTGGCGCGGAGAGGGGGGACGATGGACGCTGAAAAAAAGGGTTATTATTCGCTCTCGGAGATCATCCGGGTATCGAGCGATTTCGAAAACGACTCCACCGGCTCCAATGTCTTGCGGCGACCGGACTGACCGCGGACAATGCGCACGTTTCTTGCATTCCTCATCAAGGTTCTGACATCGGTCCGTCTGGCGGTCGCGCTCATCGCCCTCATCGCCCTCTGCTCGCTCGCCGCCACCTTCATCCCCCAAAAACAGGCCCCGGAATTCTACCGGTCTCATTATCCCGCCCCGGTTGCGGATCTCATCGTCTCTTCCGGTTACGGCGATTACTTCCGCTCCGTTCCCTTCTTCATTCTCGCCGCGCTCTTTTTCAGCAACCTGTCCGCCTGCGCCGTGAATCGCTTCGTCTCCCGCGCGGCGCGCGGGGCGCCCCGCCGCTACGGGCCGGACATCTTGCACGCCGGCCTGCTGCTCACAGTCATTGCGGGCGTTTTAAGCCTGGCGACCCGCCAGGAGGCCGCGCTCACGCTCAGGAAGGGAGACCGAAGCGCGCTCGCCGACGGCTATACCGTCACCCTCTCTTCTTTCGAATACCACCGATATCCGGACGGACGGCCCGAGGCCTGGATCTCGCGTCTCATAGTGGAAAAGGACGACCGGTCGACTGAGGCCGTGGTGGAGGTCAACCACCCATTGTTCCTGGGCAACGTCACTCTCTATCAGATTTCTTACAATTCCGCCGCCTTCCTCGACTCACCCCAAGGCTCGTTTACGCTCGAAAATAACGAAGCGGTCGAAACCGGACAGGGGACATTCGTCTTCCTGGGCCCGGACGCCGCGCCCGGCTCCGCCCTCTTCGGCCTGCTGGATCCGGGCGAATCCCGGGTCGTCGAGAGAATGACGGCGGCGCCCGGAGGGCAAATCGGTCCGCTCGTCCTGCGGCGAGTGGAGGAGTCCTACGCCACCGTATTGCAGGTGGTGCGCGATCCCTCGTCCTGGCTCGTCGTGCCGGCCCTCATCGTCGCCGCGGCGGGGCTGTTTCTCACGATGATCCAGAAATTGAAGGAGCGGCATTGATGCTTTCCACGATCGCCTTCGTCGCCCTCGCCCTCTCCTGCGCCGTCCAGGCGGTCTTTCTTCTCATCGGGAAAAGCCGGAGGGATTACTACTCCTGGCCCCTCCTGGCCGCGGCCGGCGCCCTGCTCATTGCCGAGCTCGTCCGGCGCAGCCTCATCATCGGGTTCGTCGCCATCACCGGCACCTTCGAGGCCCTCACCCTCTTCGCCGCCGCCGTCTCCCTCCTCCTCTTCGCCTGGCGCCTGCTGGCGCGGGAAAAGACCCAGCCGATCGTGCTCTTCATCGGATCGTTCATCGCCTTCGCCCTGCTCGCGCTCGCCTCCTCCCCCCTCGTCCCCAAGGACGTGCTCCCCCCCGTGCCCGCCCTGCGCTCGGGCTGGCTCGTGCTGCACATCTCGCTCGCCTTCGCGGGCGAGGCCTTCTTCGCCCTTTCCTTCGGCGCCGCGCTCGCCTGGCTCCTGACCGGAGACGCGGAAAAACGGGCGCGGCTGGACAGGCTCATCTACACCTCGATCCTGATCGGCTACCCGGTGTACACCGCCGGCGCGCTCATCTTCGGCGCCATCTGGGCCTATTTCGCCTGGGGCAGCTTCTGGAGTTGGGACGCGAAGGAGGTGTGGGCGCTCGTCACCTGGCTCGTCTACACGCTCTACCTGCACCTCCGCCTGATCCGAAAAACGCGCGGCACGCTCGCCATCGTCGTCGCGCTGGTCGGATTCCCCGTCGCCATCTTCACCTTCCTGGGAGTCAATTTCCTGCTCAGCAGTCTGCACAGCTACTCTTGAAGAAAAGAAATCTATAAGGAAACCAGGAAAAGAGGGAAGAGATAAAAAAAAGCGGAGAAAGGTGTCGTCGGAAAAAATGCCGAAATAAAAAACTTGAAGAATTATTGTGGAAAAACGATTGTATTCACACAACGATTTTTATTTCCCGTTCATTCAAACTCGGTTCGTACTTTATTTCTGAGCTCAAAGAGCCGGTATTTCACCGTGCCCGCCGGCAGATCCAGCAGTCGGGCGATATCGTCAATCGAATAACGCTGCACGTAAAATAAGTCATAGATGGTAAACAATCCGGGCGGCAGGCTTTCAATGATCATACGCAATTCGATATTTTCATTCACGTCAACGCGGAGCGTCCTTTCCATTTTTTGACGCAGCGCCGCCCATCGGCGTTTCTCATGTATGTGGGAATACAAGACGTTCCGGCACACGGAGTAGATCCAGGTCGATAAGGACGAGCGGCCTTCGAACGTATGAATCGAGGAGACGATCCGGAACAGGGCTTCTTGCGCTAAGTCGTCGACTTCTTCTCTATCGTACGTATTCTTTATGAAAAACGATTTTATCTTCGCTTCATATTCGAAGACAATGTTCTCAATCCGGCTTTTTCCCATGCAGCAGTAGGCTTACTCGATTGAAAGCGAAAGCATTCGATCCTTCATGGCTCCCAATTCCCCCATTTGCAGAGACTTGACGCCCGCGGCGATCATGTTCATCCTGACCGCCGCGTTGTGGATGAGGCGTTCCCGGTAATTTTCCAAAAGCTCATCGAAAATGAGAGGATCGTAGCCGTCGAGGAGCAATTGGATCGCCTTTTTGAAAAACAGGTCGTCGGTTTTCTCCTCGATGCCGTCCACAGACATGAGGCCGTGGCGGAAGACATGATCGCCGATCCGTTCGAACGTATCGATGATGTCGGGAAACGTTTCGAGCTTGACCGCGGGCAGATCCTTCGGATAAACGGTCTCGGTCTTTATATCGTCGCGGGTCCAGGTTGCTATTGTCTCGGCGACATGCCGTTGCGCCTTTTCCACGGTCATGCCTTCGTACTTATATCCTAATCTGGGAGTCGTTTTCAGCAACTCCAATTCTTTTTCAATACCCCGCCTGGCTCGAATCGTCACGTTATTATAGATTTTTTCCCGCCGCTCGGGAGAAACGGTCGACAGGGCGATCGCCAGAAGCGATGTGTCCAACCGCCGCAGGGCCTTCTGCACACCCCGCCGGTCGTTCAGCCTGCCGCTCGCCAACAGTTCATTGAGCTCGTTCATGTCGCACCTCCAATGTCATTATGTACAAGATCTCGGCAAAAGGTTGAGAAAATATTTCCGGGCGGTCCGCCGCGTGTGAAGAGAATCAGGGGACGAGGGTTTTCCCCGGCTTCGCTTTCGTTTTCGGCCACATGCCGTCCACGCAGAGCATCCCGGCGGTGACGGCCAGCGCCACGCCCACGATCTCGTCGGCGATGTAGTGCTGGCGCACGAAAAGGGTGGAGAGCACCACGCCCGCGGCGATGAGGATCGCGACGACGGCGACAACGACGGTGAGGGGGTTCTTCCGGGCCTGCGCGTAGCGGTACCAGAAATACGCCGCCGCGCTGGTGACCGCGGCGTGGAGGCTGGGGAAGCAGTTGAACGAGGTGTCGGACTTGTAAACGCCGTACATGAGCCGCGCCCAGAAATCGTGCCGCGGGTGCGCGAGCAGCGCCGTCCGGTACTCCTGGGTGGACACCGGAAACACCAGGTAGACCAGGATGGCGACTGCGTTGCAGATGACGAGCGTCCAGCTCAAGGCGTATCCCTTTTCCGGCTCCACGAAGGCGAAGAAGAGCATGGTGACGACGACCGAGGAGTAAAAAATATAAATGTAGAAGACGGCCATCTCCGGCACGAAGGGGATATAGTTGTCCAGGCCGCCGAAAAGAACGGCGAGACTCATCCCCGAACCGGGCGGGTAGAGGGAGCCGGTGAAGTCATAGAGAATCGTGTTCAAAAACAGGTAGAAGACGACGACCATGAGGAACACGTTTTCGATCATGAACGTGAGGCGCCGCGACCAGGCGCTCGTCGCCCCGCGGAAAAAAACCTTCTCCACCAGTTTCTGGAACGCGGCGTGCAGTTTCAGGAAATAACTCATCGGATTCCCCCACGGTCGGGATGCGGTCGGCCCCATGATAGCGCGGCTCGAGCGGCGCGGTCAAGGCGA
>CAZKOS010000026.1:13586-15595 GCA_964554445.1 uncultured Spirochaetaceae bacterium
GTCGGGATGCGGTCGGCCCCATGATAGCGCGGCTCGAGCGGCGCGGTCAAGGCGATGCGTATCCGTTTCAGGAAGCTTACTTTGAGAGGACATGGAGCACACGGAGAAAAGAGGAGGACACGGAGGGGAAATGAAATAATATCGCTCTTTTCTATCTTTTTTCTATTTTCTTCTCCGTGTTCTCCATTTACTCCGTGCTCTCCGTGTCCTTTGAATCTAAGGTTTCCATAATGCGAATTGCTGCATACGTTTCAATAAGTCATCGCCCGGCGGCTTGAGAACGGCCGAGGCTTGGATTATGATTATACGGTCAGGGAAAAGGAGTCGATTATGAAGTCCCGTGCTGCCGCCGCTTTCGTTTGCCTTATCGGTACCTGTTGCGCGGGGCCCCTGCCCGCCCAGGGTGCGGACGCTGCGGCGTATTACCGCCGCTGCGCGGGCGCCGTCGGCGGAACGGACGCCGTCGTCTTTTTTCCCTGGGACGAAATCAAGGGTCTTCTGAAACCGGACGGTCCGCTCGCGCGCTTCGCGCCGTGAGCGACGGCGGCGCGACCCTTCTCCAACCGGCCGATCGGGGATATACTGAAACCGCAGACCCGGACGGGGCCCAAGTCCCGCCGCCCGGGACCGATCCGCCGGGAGGGACGACCGCAACCATGGATCACGCGCATTTCAAGATACTTCTCGTCGACGACAACGAGGCTTTCATCGACGGGCTCGCCGAGCTTTTGGCCGCCGACGGGCACCGGGTGAAGGTCTGCTACAGCGGCGCCGCATCGCTCGCCGCCGCCCCCCCTTTCGCGCCGGACCTCGTTTTCCTCGACATGGGCCTGCCCGACATGGACGGCTTCGAGGTGGCGAAACGGCTGCGCGCCGATCCCTCCCTCTCCGCCGCCCGCTTCGTCTCCATCTCCGGCTGCGGAGACGAGCTCAACCCGCGCCGGGACGGGAAGAGCTTCTTCAGCCACTCCCTCGTCAAGCCCCTGAGAATCGAGGAGCTCGAGAAGCTTCTCGCCCGGCTTCAAACCGAGCGAATCTAGTACGCTGTCAACATAAATAAAGAGAGCCGATCATTTCATTTGCCTCCCGCGCCGATTCTGATTAATTTTTAATTTCATGACCGAGGTAAAAAAATGAAAAAAACAATTTTGGCGATCGCGATGGCTTTTCTCTTTTTCCCCGGAACGGTGCTGGCGCAGGACAAGGGCAAGGAGCCCACCATCAAGGACACGCTCACCCTTATCCGGTCCGGGCAGCACGTTGCGAGCAATGATAAAATCAATCCGGACAAGGTGTCGAACAAGCTTCTCGAGCAGCTCGGTGACGCGGTCATGGCGGAGCGGTTCCCCAATGAAAAGCGGCACGAGTGGATGGACAATATGATGGGCGGCGAGGGCTCGACTTCGCTCGCGTACATGCACCGGATCATGGGCTACCGCTTCCTGCAGGGCTACAGCGGCATGCCCGGCTACGGTTTCAGCGGGCGCGGCATGATGGGCGGCGGAGGCCCGTCCGGCGGAATGATGGGCGGCCCGGGGTATTACGAAGACGATCCTCCCGCCGGCGGCGGGGGACCGGGTAACGACGACCCCCCCTACGGGTTGGGGTACGGCATGATGGGCCGCGGCGACGGGTACGGCTACGGTATGAGGGGAGGGGGTTTGATCTGGTGGATCATCGGCATCGTGGTCGTCGGGGGACTGGTCGTGGCGGTGGTCCTGCTCGCCGTTTCGAGGGGACGCAGGGGAACGTTCACGACGGGTGAAACGCCCCTGGAGATTCTCAAAAAGCGCCTGGCGAAAGGCGAAATCACCAAGGAGGAATTCGACAAACTCAAACACGACGTCATGTAAGAACGGCGGCGAAACGCATTGGAGGCAACGGATGAAATACGCGTGTCCGATGAAATGCGAAGGTGTAAAGACCTATCCCGCGCCGGGTAAATGCCCGGTCTGCGGCATGAATCTGAAGGAAGCGGGGAACGGGGGCGGTGGGAAGAAGGAAAAATA
>CAZKOS010000026.1:15695-21663 GCA_964554445.1 uncultured Spirochaetaceae bacterium
GCGGCATGAATCTGAAGGAAGCGGGGAACGGGGGCGGTGGGAAGAAGGAAAAATAAAAACACCGCCGCGGACTGCATCTGCGGCGAGCCCGGCTGCCGCGGTTCGTGCGTCACCAATTGCCAGTGCTCATTCCAGGAAATGAACCTGGACCGCCGCTTCGACGCGGGAGCCTCGCCGAGGCAGAACGGAAGGTATATTTGCCCCATGCGCTGCGAAGGGGAGAAAACCTATCCGGCGCCCGGCGACTGCCCGGTCTGCGGCATGCACCTGGAGCAGGTCTTGACCTTCGGCGCCCCGCGGGAGAGGGAAAAAGACCCGGCCTTCGAGGAATACCGGAAGCTGGGGAGAAAGCTCATTGTGGGCGCGGTCTTTTCAGTTCCCATCTTGGTGCTCGCCCTGGCCGGCCTCTTCCCCCCGGCGGAGACTTTTCTGCGCGGCCTCTTTTCCGCGCGCGTCGGTCTTCTCCTCCAGTTCGTCCTTTCACTCCCGGTCGTCGTCTACGCGGCCGGCTTCATCTTCGTGAAGGGCGCCAAAAGCGTCGCGGGCTGGCACCTCAACATGTTCACCCTGGTCGCCTTGGGGACGGGAGTGGCGTGGCTCTACAGCGTCGTCGCCCTCGCCTTTCCGGGCATTTTCCCCCCGTCGTTCAAAAACGCGGCGGGTGAGATCGACGCCTATTTCGACACGGCGTCGGTCGTCCTCACCCTCGTCGTCCTGGGACAGACGCTGGAAGCGCGCGCCCACCTGCGGACGAACGACGCGATCAAGGACCTGCTGAACCTGGTGCCTCCCACGGCGCTCGTGATCCGCGACGGCCGAGAGGCCGAGGTCCCCTTGAGCGAGGTGGGGGTCGGGGACCGGGTGCGGATCAAGCCCGGGGGGAAAATCCCGGTGGACGGCCGCATCGTCGAGGGGAACGGCACCCTCGACGAGTCGATGCTTTCCGGCGAACCGGTGCCGGTCGAAAAATCGGCCGGCGACCGCGTCACCGGCGGCACCATCAACGCGAGCGGAAGCTTCGTCTTCGAGGCCGAAAAAGTGGGGAACGACACCCTCCTGGCCGGCGTCATCGATCTGGTCAACCGCGCCGCCCGCTCCAAGGCCCCGGTCCAGAAGCTCACCGACACGGTGAGCAAGTACTTCGTCCAGGCCGTGGTACTCATCGCCGTTGCGACCTTCGCCGTCTGGGGGTTCGCCCTCGGGCGCCTCGACCTGGGGCTGCTGTACGCCATCGCCGTCCTCGTCATCGCCTGCCCCTGCGCCCTCGGCCTGGCCACCCCGGTGTCGATCATGATCGGCACGGGCAAGGGGGCCCGCTCCGGCATCCTCGTCAAGAACGCCGCCGTCATCCAGACCATGCGGCGGGTGAACACCCTGCTCGTGGACAAGACCGGCACCCTCACCGAAGGGAAGCCGGCGCTCCGCTCCTGCCGCGGGCTTTCCGGCTTCGGCGACGACGAGGTCCTGCGCCTGGCGGCCGGGGCCGACCGGCGCAGCGAGCACCCGTTGGCCAGGGCGATCACGGCCGCCGCCGCCGGGCGCGGCCTGGAAATCCCCGAGCCTTCCGCTTTCGAGTCCATCACCGGCCTGGGCGTGAGGGCGACTATCGAGGGGCGGGAGGTCGCGGTCGGGAACGAGAAGCTCCTCGCCTCGTACGGCGCGGAGGCGTCGGCCGCGGATGAAACGATCGGCGCCCTGCAGGAGCAAGGGGCGACGGTCATGTTCGTGCTGGTCGACGGAAAAACCGCCGGCGTCATCGGCGTGGCCGATCCGATCAAGGAAAGCACCATACCCGCCGTCCGCGCCCTGCACGAGCGCAACGTCAAGGTGGTGATGGTCACGGGAGACAACCGGCGCACGGCCGCGGCGGTGGCCGCCGAGCTCGGCCTGGACGACTTTAAGGCGGAGTGCCTGCCCCGGGACAAGTACGACGCGGTCGCGGCGTACCGGGCGCGGAAGGCGGTCGTCGCCATGGCCGGCGACGGGATCAACGACGCCCCGGCCCTCGCCCTGGCCGACGTCGGGATCGCCATGGGGACGGGCACGGACGTGGCCATGGAAAGCGCGGACGTCACGCTCGTCAAGGGAGACCTGGGCGGCATCGCGCGGGCCAAAGCGTTAAGCGTCCGCGTGATGAGAAACGTGACCCAGAACCTGTTTTTCGCGTTCGTCTACAATTCGATCGGCATACCGATCGCGGCCCTCGGGCTCCTGAACCCGATCTTCGCCGGCCTGGCCATGGCCTTGAGCTCGGTTTCCGTGCTGACCAATTCGCTGCGCCTGCAGCGTTTGAAATTGTAGGGCGAACGGCCGGGCCGAACGGAAAGAGAAGCCGCCCGCGCCCGTGTCGATCTTTACCGGACGTCACGATATCGCATGTCCGCTTTCCCGCGTTGACTCCCGTTTCGCGTGCGGCTATATTGCAGTCATGACCAACGGCAAAACAAGCGGTACCGCGGCAAAACAGGTTTTTCCGGAGATGAGCACCGGCCTGCCGGAGCTTGACGCCGTCTTCACGGGCGTGTTTCCCGGCGACAACATCGTCTACCAGGTGGATAGCCTGGATGATTACGTGCCCTTCGTCCGCCCCTTCGCCGTCTGGGCTTCCGGCAATAAGCGCGTCCTCAATTACTTTCGCTTCGCCAATCACCCGGAGCTCCTCACCGCGGAGGATGGGGCCCGCGTCTACCGGCTCGATCCCGACGAGGGCTTTGAGAATTTCATCTCCGCCATCTTCGACGTCATCGAGAAGACGGGCAAGGGCGCCTGTTACGTTTTCGACTGCCTCTCCGATCTCGCGGCCGACTGGTACTCCGACCGGATGCTCGGCAATTTTTTCCTGCTCACCTGCCCCTACCTGTTCGAATACGAGACCGCCGCCTATTTCGCCCTGCTCCGCAATCGCCACATGGCGGTCGCCACCGGCGCCATCCACTCCACCGCCCAGGTGGTCGTGGACGTCTTCCGCCAGGAGGAGACGCTCTACCTCCACCCGCAGAAGGTGTACAAACGGCACTCGGAATCAATGTACATGCTCCACCGTTGGGAAAAGGGCGAATTCGCGCCGGTCCGCCGGAGCTCGGTGACGGCGGAAATCCTCGCCTCGGTGCCCCAGACATGGCTTGATTTCACCATGCAGGAGACCGACGTCTGGACTAAAACGTTCCTCAAAGCCCACGAGTTTCTGAAAAGAAAGGCGCACGACGACGAATCCGTCAATCCCCAGACGGAACGGCAACTCCTTCACCAGCTCCTATCCATGGCGCTCACCCGCGAGCCCCGGCTGCTCGATCTGGCCGAGCGGTATTTCACGCTCGCCGACATGGTGGCGGTGGGCAAGCGTCTCGTCGGCACGGGCCGGATCGGCGGGAAGTCGGCGGGCATGCTCCTCGCCCGCGCCATCCTCCTCGCCTCCGATCCCTCCTGGTCCGACCGGCTCGAGTCCCACGACTCATTCTTCATCGGCTCGGACGTGTTCTACACCTACCTCATCCAGAACGGCGCCTGGTGGCATCGGCGCAAGCTCATCAAGGGCGAAATTCCCCTGTCCGCGGCGGACGAGGTGCGCGCCCGGATGCTCGGCGGCGCTTTCCCCGACGAGATCATTTCCCAATTCCGCAAAATCCTCGAGTATTTCGGCCAGTCGCCCATCATCGTCCGCTCCTCGAGCCTCCTTGAGGACGCCTACGGGAATTCGTTCTCCGGGAAATACGAAAGCGTCTTCTGCGCCAACCAGGGCACGCCCGCCGACCGGCTCGAATCGTTCATGAACGCCGTACGCGCCGTCTACGCGAGCACGCTCACCTATGAAGCCCTCGCCTATCGCGCCCACCGGAATCTTCTGGAAAGCGACGAGCAAATGGCGCTCCTCGTCCAGCGCGTCAGCGGCGTCCGCTACGGCTCCCTCTTCTTTCCCGAGTTGGCGGGCGTCGGATTTTCATACAACCCCTATGTCTGGTCGCAGGAGATCGATCCGGCGGCCGGCCTCATTCGCCTCGTGTTCGGGCTGGGTACGCGCGCCGTGGACCGCAACGACGACGACTACACGCGCGTCATTTCTCTTTCCGCCCCCCTGCGCCGGCCGGTGGCCAAGCTCTCGGACGCCTTCAAATACTCCCAGCGCCGCCTCGATCTCCTCGATCTTCAGGTCAACTCCCTGATCACCGCGGAGTTCAAGGACGTCGTCGCCCGCGCCCCCGGCCTGCCGCTCGATTTGTTCGCCGTGACCGACCACGCCGCGCAAAGGCGCGCCCGCGAGCTCCACGTGAAAGGGGCGTTCCCCTACTCCCTCACCTTCGACCGGGTCCTCACCGGGACCGACTTCGTGGAGACGATGAAGCGGCTCCTCGCCACCCTCCAGGCCGCCTACCGCTACCCGGTGGACGTGGAATTCACGGTCAATTTCGCCTCGCCGGCCGACTACCGCATCAACCTCGTCCAGTGCCGCCCGTTCCAGACCAAGGGCGACCTCGTCTCGTTGCCCCTGCCCCAGAACATCCAGCGGGAGAAGATCGTCCTCAAGACGCGGGGACCGATCATCGGGACGTCCCTGGCCGAACGCGTCGAGCGCATCGTCTACGTGATGCCCGAACGCTACGCCGCCCTCCCGGCGGCGCGGGCCTACGAGCTCGCCCGGCTCATCGGACGGCTCACCCATCTGCCGGCGGCGACGGCCGCGGGCGCCGAGCAGACCATAGTCCTCATCGGACCGGGCCGCTGGGGAACCACCACTCCCGCCCTCGGGGTGCCGGTGAACTTTTCCGAAATCAACAGCGTCAAGGTGATCTGCGAGGTGGCCAAGATGCACGAGGGCCTCGTGCCGGACGTCTCGCTCGGCACGCATTTCTTCAACGACCTGGTGGAGGCCGACATCCTCTACCTGGGCGTCTATCCGGACCGCGAGGGCTACGTCTACAACCAGCCCTTCCTCGACGCCGCCCCCAACCGCCTGGCAGAGCTCCTTCCCGACGCCGCCTCCTGGAGTGAAATCCTGCGCGTCATCGAGCCCGACGACTGCGCTCTCAACCTGTCCGCCGACGCGGTCACCCAGGAAGCCGTGCTCTACATGGGATGATTGGGTTTCAGAACGACAATTTTGAACCCGAACTTATTTTATCTTTTCGCGGCCGCCGGGCTTCCTGACCCAAGGTTCTCATCGCCATCCGCGCGTCTTCCTCTTGCCCCCGGCTTCTAAAAAACTTGTTTCGAATCGAATATAATGATATGATTGTACAAAACTCGCGCATGAGGGGGAAGCATGAGAACCGTGCTCAAGCTGTTCGTCATAACGTCCTGCATCCTGCTTTTCGCGGGCTGCGAACTGTTCATGAGCATATCGGGCACCTGGAGCGGTTCAGTGAACGTCACGGACCCGGCTTCTGGAGGATCGATCCCATTTGATCTTGAAGTCAACCACCCTCGCCTAAAGGCGAGGGCTTGAGCGAGTCGACTGGAAGTCGACTGGGGCGGACTTTACTCTTCCACTTTGAACTCCTGGTCCCCGGCGCGCTCCATCTTCTCTTGTTCCTCTATATATTTCATGATTATTTCATCCGTTACATTCCCCGAACTCGCTACAAAGTATCCGCGCGCCCACAGACGCTGAACCCAAAACGCTCGTTTCAAAGACTTATACTCATCTAATAGCTTCCTACTCGTCCGCCCCTTCATGCTTTGCACGAGTTTGGATACACTTATGTATGGCGGTACTGATACCATTATGTGAACATGATCTTTTGAAACATGCCCCCGGATGATTTGTACATCCAAACTCGTGCAAATCTGTCTTAACAACTCGCGTAACCGTTCTCCGATATCCTTTTTCAATATTGGCTTGCGGTATTTTGTGATCCACACAATGTGATACTTGATGTCATAGATACTGTGTGACAGCTTGCGGTAGTTTTCCATCCCCCGCAAGCATACTGAAGTCTTCGACTAAAGTCGAGGGATTTCCTCCCCTTCCCCG
>CAZKOS010000027.1:0-4285 GCA_964554445.1 uncultured Spirochaetaceae bacterium
AGGAAGCCAGGAAGCCAGGAAGCCAGGAAAAGAGGAAAAGAGGAAAAGAGGAAAAGAGGAAAAGAGGGGAATGTCCTGGTTTCCTGTTTGGTTCGCTTGAAGCTATGCCGCGGGATTCCCGATAAATTCTTTCTTCATCGCCGCGTCAGTGAACGGCGATGCTGCCCTTCTCGCGCGTGACGTGAATGATCTTGCTCTGCGGCTTCAGGTACAGGTGATTGGCAACCTCGCTCAAGACCTCCTTTTCAAAGGTCCGCTCGAGATTGCGCACCCCGTAGGCGGGGCTGAAACCGCGCTCCAGAATGGCGTCGACGAAGACCGGGTCGAATTCGATCCTGATCCCTTTCCGGGCGAACGTTTTGACGGCCCGCTTGATGACGAGGTTGGTGAGGATGAGCCGGGCCGTCTCCTTGGCGATGGGCTTGAAGAAGATGATCTCGTCGATGCGGTTCAGGAATTCCTGCGGGAAAAACCGGGTCAGGTCGACCTCGGGCTTCTCGCCGTCCGCCGTGAACCCGATGCCCGCCTCCCCCTTCAGGCCGACGTTGCTCGTCATGATCACGGTCACGTTCGAAAAATAGATCACCCGGCCCCTGGTATCCGTGATCCGTCCCTCGTCGAAAATCTGTAAAAACATCTTGAGCACCTCGGGATGGGCCTTTTCCACCTCGTCCAGGAGAAGGAGGGACGAGGGATTCTCGAGGATGACGCGCGAGAGGAGCGGCACGTCGTCGTGCCCCACGTAGCCGGGAGGCGAACCGATGAGCTTGGCGGTCGCGTGGGCCTCCGAGTACTCGGCCAGGTTGATCGTGAGGCATTTTTCCTCCGAGCCGTACAGGAACCGCGCGAGCTGCCGGGCGAGGTAGGTCTTGCCCACGCCGGTGGGGCCGGCGAAAAGAAAGACCCCGTCCGGCTGGTCCGGCTTGAGATCGAGCTTCTGTTTGGCGAGCCGCACCAGGCGCGAGGTTTTTTCGATCGCCTCGTCCTGCCCGTAGATGCGCTCCTTCAGGAAGGTCTCCATCTGGAGCAGGCGCTCCCCGTGATCGGCCTCGATCTCGAGGAATTTCATGCCGACGAACTCCGCGATGATCCCCTTCACCGTCGCCTCGTCGAGGGCCGGCCTGCCGTCGAGCGCGGCGCGCGAACAGGCGTTCTCCAGGATGTCGATCGCCTTGTCCGGAAAGACGCGGTTCTTGATTTCCTCGTCCGCGACGTCCACGATGAGACGGAGCAGCGGGTCGGCGACCTCGAGGCGATAATGCTCGACGATCTTCTCCCGCAGCCCGCGGAGGATGCGGTAGGTCGATTCCTTGTCGAGCTCCTCGACGTGGATCGGATAAAACCGGCGCAGGAAGGCCTGGTCCTTCACGAAGTGCTTGTTGTACTCCTCGGTGGTGGTGGAGCCGATGCAGCGCAGCTCGCCGCGGGCGAGGGCCGGCTTCAGGATGTTGGCCGCGTCGAGACTCCCGTCGATGGTCTCGCCCGCGCCGAGCGTGGTGTGGATCTCGTCGATGAACAGGATGAGGTTCTCGTTCCGGGCGATCTCCTCGACGATGCGGGCCAGGCGTTTTTCGAAATCCCCGCGGAACTGGGTGCCGGCCACGAGCATCCCCATGTTGATTTCGAGAATTTCCTTTCTCTTGAAGTACTCGGGCACGTCGCCCCGCACGATCCGCTCCGCGATGCCCTCCACGATCGCGGTCTTGCCCACGCCCGCCCGGCCCACGATGAGCGGGTTGTTCTTCTTGATCTTGAGAAGCACCTCGAGCACCGCGCGGATCTCCCTCTCCCGTCCCAGGACGTCGAAGAGCCTTTTTTCGCGCGCCATGCGGGTGATGTTCCGGCCGAATTTTTCCGTATAGTACTGGGCTTCCGGCTGAACGACCGAAACGGCCTGCCGCTCCGCCGTCTCCCGTTCCCGGTCGCCCTCCCCGCCGTGCTCCGCTTCGGTCTTGTCGAGCGGCTCGTCGCGCCGGCGATAGGTTTCCGGGTCGAGGTCGCCGGCCTCGATGGGCCGGGTGCGGTCGAGGTCGGCGCCCAATTCGCGTTCCAGGCGGTCCTTTTCCATGAGGGCGTTTTCGTACGACGGGTCGAGCGCGACCGCCCGCGAGAAAAGCTCGTGCGCTTTTCCGTACTCCTCCCGGAAGGCGAACACCAGGCCGAGGTTGTACAGCGCGTAGAGGTAGCCGGGGTCGATCTCGAGGGCGCTCGCGTAATAGAACGAGGCCCGGTCGAATTCCTGCGCGTCGTAGTAGATGATGCCGAGGTTGTTGAGCGCGGGCACGTAGTGCGGGTCGCATTCGAGGGCTTTTTCCAGGTAGCGTTTGGCCCCGTCGACGTCGCCCCGTTTCTTGCGGATGATCGCGAGGTTGAAGTAGGGGTACTTGTAGCCGGGGCACAGGGCGACGGCCTTTTGGAAGCAGTCTTCCGCCTGCGGGACGTCATCCCGGTCGAGGTGGTAGAGGCCGATTTCGTTCACGGCCGGATAGTAGTCTGGATTGAGGGCGAGGGTGCGGTCGAACCAGGATTTCGCCTCCTCCACTTTGGCCGGATCGTCGGGGTATTGCTGGCGGAGGGTCAGGCCGATGTTGAAATAGGCCCAGTAAAATTCCGGCTGCAGGTCGATCGCTTTCCGGTAACACCGGGAGGCGGCCTCGTAATTCTTCAGATCGTAGCGGACGTTCCCCAGGTCGTTCCAGGTGTTGACGTCCCCGGGATTGCTTTCCAGGCTCCGCTCGAAGTACTCGGCCGCCTTGGGCCGCCGGTGGCGCGCCAGCTCGATGCGGGCCAGTTTCTGGAGGCTGGGCGCGTGCCTGCCATTGGAAGCCAGGATTTCGCCGTAGAGCTTCTCCGCCTTTTCATAGTCGTTCTTGAAGAAGAACTGGTTGGCGTCCTCCAGGAGCTTGTCGAGATCGATCTCCATAGGCCTCCCATACAGAGTATAGGGAAAAAGACGGGCCGCAGGCAAATTTTTTTACTTGTCTTCAACATTTCCAGTTTTGAGCCTGCAATAAGAAGGTTTTATAAGGAAACCAGGAATCCAGGAAGTATAGAAACCGTGATAATAAAAATGTTTGAATAAAAAGCTTCCGTACCAGAATACGGGAAATAACCACATCCCTAATTTTTTGTATTAATCTTTTCCTGGCTTCCTGGTTTCCTTATTGAATTTTCTCTTTTTGGCCCGCCTCAATCAAAGATTTGAACTCTTCAAGCGGGTGCTTGGAATCGCGCTTGATCTTCTTGGCGTACGACACGAAGAGGGCGAGGTCGTCGCGGCAGAGGGCGAAGAGCGACGCGAATTCCCCGGACTGCTGGGTGTAGTTCATGTTGGTCATGATGACGGCATTGTTGACGTTCAATTTCGGGAAGCCCTCGTACAGCCTGGTCCGGAATCGCGACGCGTACCGCAGGGCGTATTCCATTTTCCAGCCGTCGATGATTTCCGCCTTGCGCTTCAATTTTTCCGCGTCCGGCAGCTTTTGGTCGTACACGGCCTTGAGCCGGTCGTATAATTCCCGCACGGTGAGGGCGAAGGCGCGGGCGTCGTGATCCAGCGAGAGGGCCGTTCGGTATTCTTCGCTGTCCGCGCCGTATTTCTGCCGGATGTATTCGCGCATCCCCTCCTCCCCCACGAAACTGGCCAGGTTTTCATTGAACGTGGCCTGGCCCGGGAGGAAAACCGTGGCGTGCGTCTGTTCGTGGGTGATGAGCTCGGCCAGGGCGTAAGCGGGGTAGTTTTTCATGAAGGAAAAAACCGGGTCCGAGAGGATTCCCAGGGTGCTGAAGGCGTCGACCGGACGCACGTACACGTCGTAGCCCTCTTCCTCGAGGAGACGAGCCTCGCGCCTGGCCTGGTCGGCGTCGAAAAAGCCCTGGTAGGGGAGCTTGCCCACGAACAGGTAATCCCACAGGTACTGGCGGAACGAGAGCCGGTCGCAGGCCGAAACGACCGCGGCCAGATATTTCCGGTCGACCCGGATGTAGCTCGTGTAATTGGCATTGTCGGCCAGCCCGAAGCGGGTGACCGCGAACCGCTTGATCTCCTTGACCTTGAGAAGCAGCGAGCGCTCGGCCGGGGAAAGATCCCGCCCTGCCAGGGCCCGGTCGATGTTCTCTCCCGAGGAGTAAATGTCGAGGAGCGCCGCCCCTTCCCGAATGTAATAACACTGGGTCAGGAGCGTGATCGCGACGAACAGGATGATGGCGAGCGCCGTCTTTTTCATCACCCGACAAACATATCGAAGAACGCAGGGGCGGTAAAGGGGGAACTCTTGTGATCGGC
>CAZKOS010000027.1:4385-10134 GCA_964554445.1 uncultured Spirochaetaceae bacterium
GAGATTCACACCTTCCGGTATTCGAACACCCACGCCCCCGTGGCCTCGTCGCGCGTCATGTCCTGGAAGACGGCGGGATACTCGCGCTTCAGGACGGCGGCGATTTCGCCCACGACCAGCCGGATCTCCTCCTCGGCCGCCTCATTGGTCCGGGCGGCGATGACGTGGCGGAAGGCGCGGAGATTGCCGGTCACCATGATGGTCGTTCCCAATCCCTGGGGCGCCAGGCGGCGGAAAAGCGAGGTGAGCTCTTTTTTGGTCTTGAAATCCTTGAGGCGGTCGACGTCGAAGATGTCCGCCAGTTCCTTCTGCACGGATTCGAGGAATTCCACCACCTCCCCGAACCTTTTCAGCGCGGCCGGGTTCCGTTCGAGCGCCTTGGGAAACCAGAAGCCCAGGTCGTCGAGGCGCACGTAGCGCAGGCTCTCCTGGCTGAACGCCATCCCGGCGCGGTGCCGCACCAGCTCGTGCGTGAGAACGCGCGACACGTCCCTGAGGATGAAGGTGGCCGAAACGTGCTCCAGCACGGAGCCGTGTCCGTGCGCCAGCAGGTTGGATATGTATTCCCGCGTCCCTCCCCTCACCCGCGAGACATTGGGATTGGTCCCCTCGGGGATTCCGGGATCGTACTCCTGCCAACTGCGATAACAAATCCTGCCGGCGGCCTCGATCAGGGTCTCGCCACCGGCCGCTCCCTCGCTCGGTTTCCAGGCCGGACCGCCGATGTCGGCGATAAAGGCTCCCAGATTTTCCGTGAGCAATTCCGTCTTGGCGACCAGGTACACTGTGGGTTTGACGATGTTCCGCACGTTTTTCCCCCTCCGCAATGTCCCCGCAGTGTACCACAAGATTCCATCGGTGGCAAAGCCGCGGCGCGGATTTCAGGGACGATCGAAAACGATTTTCAACGTTTCGTTTCATGCGTACATTGAATTAAGAAAACAAACGCCGTTTTCGAAAGGTACGAAGAATGAGTGATTCAAAGACGTTGGAAACCGCCTATCTGGCAGGCGGGTGTTTTTGGTGCATCGAGGCGGTCTTCCGCGACCGGCCGGGAGTGATCGAGGCCGTATCCGGCTATTGCGGCGGCGCCGCGCGCGATCCGAGCTACGAGGACGTCTGCACCGGCGCGACCGGCCACGCGGAAACGGTCAAAATCGTCTTCGACCCCGGGCGCGTTTCGTATGAATCGCTCCTCGAGCTTTTCTTCCGGGCGCACGACCCCACGACCCCGAACCGCCAGGGAGCGGACGTGGGCACGCAGTATCGATCGGCGATTTTTTACACGAGCGACGCCCAGCGACGGTCGGCCGAAAGGGCCGTGCGGGCGGCCTCCGCCGCGTACCGCCGCCGGGCGGTCACCGAAGTGAAACCGTTCGCCGAGTTTTTCAAAGCTGAGGAATATCACCAGGATTATTTCCGGAAAAATCCCGGCCAGGGATATTGCGCCGTCGTTATCAGGCCCAAGCTCAAGAAGCTCGGTATCGCGCCTTAGAACAGGCCGATGCGGGCACCCAGGCCGAAATAAAACACGCCGGGGTCCCCGAACACGTAGCCGCCCTTCAGGAACAGGTTGTTGATCGTTCCCCACGCCACTTTGACGCCCGCGTCGGGCAGGAGCGCGAAAGAAAAGTCGCCGATGGTGACGACTCCTCCCGTCAGGTTCGCGCCGCCCCGGTAGAGCGCGCCTCCGTAGAGTTGGAGCGTAAAGGCCCCCAGGAAGGCCAGCGCCGTAAGGTGCATCGGGAACTGCGCCTCGATCCGGTCGAACCCCGGATCCGTGATGTTGACCTTGTGAAACCCGAAAGCGGCTCCCAATTCGGCGCCCAGGTAAAAGGTCGAACCGAGATGGACGAGGAAATCGATTGCCAGGCCGTAGCGGAGGTTCCAGAGAGAAAACTCACCGGGAAAAACGTCATAATCGACCCCCAGCTGCATCCCGAACGAAACCGGCGGGTTTTTTTCCTCCGCCCCCGCGAGCTGGGCCGCGGCCGCGATGATCACCATCGCCAAAAAGAACCGTTTCAACTCAGAACCTCCACAGTAGAATATATACTCAATGACGACGGTTTTCTATTTCCGTGATCGACGGCCTGTCATATCTTCTTATTTTGTAAGGAAACAGGAAACCATCATAATCGGAACCACTGAAAATCAATTGATTTTCAGTATAGGCCACCCCGGACGATTTTGCCACCTCGTTTTAAAGCGTGAAAAATTCACCGACCGTCGCAGTCAATGATCGGCGTTTTTTACGAATTCCTTTTGAACGACCGCTTCGTTGAGATCGCGAATCATCTGCCGCGTGCGGGCGTTCAGTTTCCCGATGTTGTTTTGAAAGAGGAGCTCCAGGCGAGGGTCCAAAAACCGATGGAGACTCGACCCCGCCACCGCCCGGAAACCGCGCAGCACCTTGTGCTCCCCGCCGATTCCGGGATCGAACCGCCGGACGCCCCGGGCGATGGCCCACCGGACGGGAGCGTAGTAGCAGACGTTGAAATGCAGCTCCGGCACGTATTCGTCGGCTCCCCAATACCGGCCCCAGAGCCGGTCTCCCTTGTGCAGCAGCAGCGCCATGCCCGCGGGGGCGTCTTCGCCGTTCCTGAAGGCGCACGAAACGGCCAGCCGGTGCCGGAAAACATCGAACAGGCCGCGGAAAAAATCCTCGTTCAGGTAACGGGCCGCCCAGTAACCGAATTTTTCATTGGTGGCGAGGTAATAGCGATACATGACCTTGTGCCAGGCGGGCGGTATCTCGTCTCCCGCGAGCACCCGGACCGAGACGCCGCGCCCAGCCAGGCTTTTTTCCTCCCGCCGGATGTTGCGCCGCCCGTTTTTTGAGAAAACGGAAAGAAAATCCTCGAACGACTCGTAGCCCCGGTTTTCCCACGCGTAGCAGGGGTGTTCCCAGAGGGCGAACCCCTCCCGGCGAAACGTCTCCACCCAGTCGTCATGCACGTATTGGAAGTGGATGCCGGTCATTCCTTCTTGCCGGCAGCGGCGCACGATTTCGCCGCACAGGGCGGAGGCCGTCTCGCTTCGGTCCAGATCCGGAGCGATCAGAAACTGGAAGGCCGCCGCCGGCGTGACCGGGCTCATGCCCACCAGCTTGGGGAAGTACGGGGTGCGCAGGGCGCCGGCCGCCTCGGCCCAGAAATAATCCCACACGAACTCACCCTCGCTGTGGGACTTCTTGTAGAGGGGGCAGGCGGCCGCCAGCTTCCCGCCGCGATAGGCGAGCAGAAAGCGCGGTTCCCAGCCGGTCGCCGCCGTCACCGACCGCGACGATTCCAGCAGCGCCAGCCAGTCGTACTCGAGAAACGGCGTGTCGAGCGGCACCGCCAACTCGTCCCAGGCGGTTTTTTCGATTTCCCTCACCGATCCCGCCCATTTGAATTCCAATCGCCCGGCGCCTTTCATCGAGTTCAATGTAATACGGATTTCGTCAAAGTGAAATACTCTACAAAATCTGGTTGAAAAATATGATAAGGAAACCAGGAAAAACAGGAAGCCGGGGAAAAAAGGAAAGTGAAAACAAGTATCTTCATTCTTCTTATTACGGCAAAATGTTATCCAATCAATTTCGTCATATGATCTCCTCCATAGCGGGCGAGCCGCGCCGACTCAAGCGTCTGTTGCGCCCCACCTCTTGCTTCTCCTTTTCATTCACATAATTCGCGTTCTATCCGCACTCTGTAGTTCTCCTTTCTCTTCATCCCTGGTTTCCCGCCTTTCCTGGCTTCCTTATCGCCTTTTTTCAACCCGGGCTTGTTCGGAATCGATTTTCCCATTACCATAATATCATGCGATTGAAACTCCTGGCCCTGGCCCTCCTTTCCTGCGTGCTGTTTCCGCTCGCGCTTCCCAATGAATTGTTCCTCGACGGCAACCCGTTTCTGGGCCTGTTTTGCCTGTCGTTCCTTTTCTGGGCGCTCTATGAATCGCCCTCGTACCGTTTCGCCGCGTTTCTGGGGGCGCTCTTCGGCGCGGCCACCTGCCTGCTCTCCAACATCTGGCTGAAGAACTTCAACGAGTACGCCATCTACACGCTCGGCGGCACCTGCCTCGCCTACATGGGCCTGAACGCGATTCTCGGCATCTTCATCCACGGGTTTTCGAAAATCAGCACCGGGCAGAGGCCGTACCTCACCGCCGCCGTGTTCGCCCTGTACGAATACCTGAAGTCGACCGGGTTTCTCGCTTTTCCCTACTCTCTGCTCTCGCAGCCGGTCCACTCCATCCTGCCGTTCGTCCAATTCATCGACATCACCGGGCAGTGGGGTTTGTCGTATTTGTGCGCCCTCTTCTCGAGCCTCCTCGCGGAAGGCTTCGCTTTCCGTTTCAATCTGAACCTCGGCCGCGGCGGGGTGTGGAACAGCCTGCGGCGCGTCCGCTATCGGCGGGCCGCCAATCTGAGGTGGCAGGCGCTCTCCGTGCTCGCGCTGACCGTCATCGTTTTCGGCTACGGCGCGATCCGCCTGGCGGTCGGGTTCCCCTCGGACAAGTCGTTCCTGGCGCTCCTCGTCCAGCAGAACATCGACCCCTGGCGGCGGAACCAGGCCGAGGCGGGCCTGGAAACGGCCGCCGGAATCACGGAACGGGGCCTGAACGAATCTCTTGAAACATATCATCGACTGCCCGATCTCATCGTCTGGAGCGAAACCGCCCTGCGTTATCCGGTCGACGTCGAGTATACCCATCCCTTCCGGGAGGATTGGTACTATAAGAATCATTATCCCGATCTTTTTGAAAAATTCGGCACCACCACCCTCACCGGCGCGGCGGTGAGCATTCCCCGCTCGCACCGCTATTACAATGCGGCCATTCTCATCACGAAGGACGGCCGCGTTCCGCAGTTTTACGCCAAACAGCACCCCGTCCCGTTCGTCGAGAGCATCCCGTTCATGGAAATCAAACCGATACGGGATTTCTTCGAACGGGACCTGGGGTTGACCAATGTCTTCACGGTCGGGAACGGCCCCGTCACCTTCCGGCTGCCGCTGGCGGACGGCCGAACGGTCGGCTTCGGCACGCCGATCTGCTTCGAGGACGTCTATTCCGACGTCTGCCGCGGCATGGTGCGGGACGGCGCCGAGGCGCTCGTCAACATCACCAATGACTCCTGGTCCGGCATGGATTCCGCCCTCACCCAGCACACCGCCGCCGCGCAGTACCGGGCCGTCGAGACGCGCACGCCGCTCCTCCGCAGCACGAACGCCGGACTCACCTGCGTCGTCGATCCCACGGGCGCCATCCGTTCCGGGCCGCCCCTCTTCAAGCCCGGCTACCTGCTGGCAAACGTGTCGGCCCGCAGCGACTCCACGACCACGTTCTATACGATCGCGGGCGACTACTTCCCGTATATTCTGCTCGTCTCGCTCCTCGGGCTGCTTGTGTACAATGCCTACGGCGACGCCTGGCGGCGCCTCTGGAAGAGGATTTTCCGCAACCGGAAGGTTTCCCGCCGGTGAAAGGGAAAAAGCGTTTCTGATTTTCTCTCGACCGATCCGGCCCGGCCGCAAGGACCCGGCACACGGCACAAACGGATGCATGGACGGTGGGATTTGAAAAACGATTCCCTCGAGGTCGCCAACGGGACGTTCGCCTTCTCGACGTCGTTCACGTACGACGCGCAGACGGTCACCTGCCGCTTCGATTACCGTTCGCTCCGCGACTCGGTCCCGGCCGGCGAAATGGCCGCCGACGCCGCCGCATCAGGTGATTGCTTTGAGGTCTTCGTTCGGAAAAA
>CAZKOS010000027.1:10234-21245 GCA_964554445.1 uncultured Spirochaetaceae bacterium
TTTTTTTATTTCCTGGTTTCCTGGCTTCCTTATCTACTCTTCCGTTATTCCTAAAAGACCTCCTGCAGCACGTAGAAGACGTGCTGGTGCGTGCCGAAGACGATCCATTTGCCGGCGATGACGGGTGCGCTCAGCATCCGGCCTTCGATGGGGGTCTCCCAGAGGAGACGGCCGTCCGACGCCGACAGGCAGACGAGCTTGGAAGGGACCTTCTTGTCCGACGCGTAATTCGGGTCGTCGCTGCCGTCGAGGCCGAAGTAGACCCGGTCGCCGGCCACGGTGGTGGAGGACGAGGTGTGGAAATCGAATTGATGCTCCCAGGCCAGGACCCCCGAGCGGCGGTAATAGGCGCGCACCTTCGTGTCGCCGACGGCGTAAATGACGAGGTCGCCCCACAGGCTCGGCGCCTCGTAGTCGAGGAGCTCCTTGTATTGATCGATGAGATCATAGGCGGAGCCGAAATTCGAATAGCGGCTGAACGTCGATTCCTCGGGCGTCATCCACAGCATCCGGCCGTCGCGCCGGTCCACGGCCATGAATTCGAAGATGAGCGAGCTCCCGTCCGGCGTCGCGGTGGCCATGTAGACGCGGCGGTCGTCCACGGCGGGCACCGAGTACCAGTACGCGCCCATGGCGCTCGTGTCCAGCGTCCACTGGTAGGTCCGCGTGGGAATGTGAAACGGGCTCATGCCGAAGGTATCCAGTTCGTTACCCGGCGCGAAATACATGGTGTCGTCCAAAATCTGGAAGGTGTATTTCTGCCAGACGGGGTTGGGGATGGTGAACAGGAGCTTGCCGTCGGTGTCGAGGAAGTAGCCGGCGCCGCTGTTGGTCACGAACACGATCATGTTCTTGTACGTCATGATCTGCGACTGCACTTCCTCGCCGGTGGCGTAATCCCAGACGAGCTTGCCGGTGCGCCGCGACACGGCGTAGAGCTTTCCGTCGTCCGACCCGAAGTAAACATTGTTCGCGTCGCCGCAGGGGATGGAGTTGATGCGCTGGCCCGCCTTGAACACCCAGCGCATGTACCCGCTTTCGATGTCGAGGGCGTAGAAATTGCCGTCGTACGAGCCGAAGTAGATCACGCCGTCGATGATGATCGGGGGGTTGAAGTAGCGGGCCACGTCGGGGTTGACTTGCAGGTTGAGCTTCCACTTGACCGCCAGGGGCGGCCGGACCGAGGTGGAGGTGGCGCCGAGGCCGCCCTCGCCGCGGAAACGAAGCCAGTCGCGCTGCCCGCCGCAGGAAACGAGGACGAACAGGGCCGCCGCCGGCAGGACCGCGCGCGGCCATCTCTGACGCTTCGGCCTGAGCCGACGCAGTTCTTGATTCATCAATATCTGAATCCTTTCAGGGAGAAGAATCGCTTCAACCATCGTCCGAGGCCCCGGCCGCGCTTTTTCTCGTTCCGCATGATCGTTTCGTACTCGGAGCGCAGTCCGCTCCAGGCCGAGGCCTTTTCGTCCTCCGCCATCGTCTCGCGGTAGCGGAGCTCGGTATACCATCCGCCGAAGCCCGCGAGCGCCGGATATTTTTCCGCGTACTCGAGGATGGTGATCGACGGCGGCTTGTAGGCGAAGCCGCGGTCCGCCAGGCGGAGGAGCAGCAGACGATGCAGGGCGCGCAACCCGAGCCTGGAATTGCGGCCGGCGGCGAGGGCGATGATGAGGAGCCGCAGGTACTTGACGACGTACACGAGAAGGCCGAGGCCGAACGACGCGACGGCGGCGATCGCCGCCCCCTTCCAGAAATCCTCCCAGCTGAAGGGCGCTCCGGCGGCTTCGGGCCGCTCTTTTTCCATCCGCGGCACGACGAGGTTCCAGTCGTTCGCGTCCCCGTTCATCTTCGGGGGGATGGCGTAGGAGGTGGCCTCGACGTCGATCCAGCCGTACGGGGCGATGTACACCTGGGCCCAGGAGTGCCGGTGCGCGGTGGTCACGAGGATGAGCTGGTTGAGATCGTATTTCTGCAAAGCCGGCATCTGCGACCGAAGGTAGGCGAGTCCCAGCTTGTGCTTGGGAAGCTGCAGCTCGCGCGAGGCGAGAAATCCCGTGACGACCCGGGCGGGCACTCCCGCCAACCGCGCCAGAATGGCCGTGGCGTTGGAAAATTCGGTGCAGTCGCCGGTCTTGCTCTTCTCCACGAAATCGAGGATCTTCGCCGTATTGACCCGGTCGTCGAATCCCAGCTCGTACTGGTACGTTTTCCAGCCGTTGAGAATGGCGGCGACTTTGTCGACGCTGCTCATGCCGGGCTTCAGGAGCGGCGTCAGGTGCGACCTGAAGCCGGTCTCGGTTTCGGGGTCCAGGGGCGCGTCCATAAAGCGCGCCAGGTGCCGGCGCTCGGCGGCCGAGAGGTCGCGGGCGCGGTCGAAACGCTCGTCTCCCGCCGCCGAGACGTCGAAATGGCCCTCGTAATTATAGACGAAGGGCCGCAGGTCCTTGTTGAGGATCGTGGGCGTGAAGGAGAGCGGTCGGTAGGCGAAGAAACGGTCCCCGATCGAGGAAAAGACGACGGCCTGCACGTCCTTTCGCATCTCGTCGGGCACGGGATCCGTGTTCTTCCACGTCTCGAGGAGCCGCAGGCCGGCGAGGTCGTTGAGCGGTTCGTTCGTCGAACGGCGCAGCCCCCTGACCGGGTCGAGATCGCCGAAATACTCGCTCCCCAGGTAGAGCGTGTCCTGGTCGGTGGCGACGATCATGACGGCGTACTGTTTCTGCCCCGCGCCGGAGCCCCGCATGAGCTTCAAATCCTTCCACCGTTCGCGGTTCATCCCCTCCAGTCTGCCGTTCCGATCGCGGCGGTTCCTTCCCTGCAGGTTTCCATCGTCGGGATTGTTCGACTCGCCGTTGATGGGATTGAGCCTCCGATCCAGCTCCGGTCCCAGCGGATTGAGGCGCACGTCGTTCACGATGAAATCCACCGGGATGAGCAACGCCACCGCGAGCGCGAGGGCGGCGAATCCGCCGAGCGCGATGAGCAGGTTGCGCTTTCCCCGCCCCTTGAAAATGCCGGGGAACGAGGCGATGAAAAGGACGGCCGAATGAAGGAAAAAGGTGACCACGGCCGCCACGAACAGGAATTTCAGGATTCCGGCCGAAGCCTGGGCGATCTCCTGGGATGAGCGCGAGAAACTCAGGAACGCGAAGTAGAGCGCGCCGGTGAACATGATTTCGATCGCCGCCACCACCCGGCCCTTGCCCTGGGTCTTGAACACGAGCACGGTGAGAATGAAGGCGAGCGCGCCCACCCCCATGAGGCCGAGCGCGTCGGGCGTGAACCCTCCGAACACGAGCGAGGCGACGAGCAGGAAGCCGCCGCTGATGATGAGCCAGTACCGCAGGCGGAGGAGCGGCGGGGAAAAATAAAAGGCGAGGATGAACATCACCGGCACGATGATGAACCACAAACCGATTCCCGACAGGTCGTAGGGAACGATGATGGCCGGATGGAAAAACGGCACCGCCACTACGGCCAGGTAGAGGAGCAGGCGGGTGAAAAATAAAACATGTTTCATCATATCAGCCTGATTTCGATCGGATCGCGCTCGTAGGCGACGTTCGCGAAACCGCCGGGCGGCGCGATCCGCGCCCGCGGCTCCTTGACGAAGACGAACCGTCCCGGGATGAGGGCGGCATGGAACGGCACGAACAGCCGGAACCGGGCGTGCGGCCCGCGCTCGCGGGCGTTCACGGACACCGTCTGCACGGCCGTAATCCGCGCCCGCGTGAACAGGGCGAGGAACGCCGGGAGCTCGCCGTCGTACTGGGTGGAGAACACGAACATTTCCCCGATGTTCGGATCGTATTCCGACTGCGCCGGCGCGGGCGCGTAGTCCCAACCCGCCAGCTGCCTGCCGAAGCGCTCGATGTCCTCCTCGGTCTCGAGCACGAACCGGCCGGTGGCGCCGTAGACGTTGAAGACGTATTCCCTTCCCTCGCTCTTGACCCGGCGCAGGAAGGAGAGGAGCAGGCTCTTCAGGCGGTTCAAGTGCACGATCGACTCGAGCGAACCGCCCGCCGTTTTCTTCAAATTCCTGAAGAAAACGGCGATGGTCTTCGTCTGCTCCTGGGTGACGGGCGCGATCTTGGTGATGAGCTCGTTGAGCCGCGCCGAGGCCTGCCAGTTGATGTCCCGGATCCGGTCGCCCGGCACGTACTCGCGCATGAAATACCGCTCCTCGTCCTGGGAACGCTTCTTGATCGAATCCTCGAATCCCTGGTTGGTCACGATCTCCTTCATTTCGCTCGCCGGCACCCCCGGCGGCAGGACGCTGATCTCGCGTTTGTCCTCGCGTCCGAAATTGACCCGGGTGAGCCCCAGGATGTCGCGGAAGAGGAAGCTCCCCCGGGCGCGCAGGACGCCGGAGAGCGGGAAGTAGAGCGGCACCGGGATGCGCCCCTCTTTCGGCCGAACGAGCGCGTGCTCCTCGCTCACCCTGATCACCGCCCCCCGTCCCGCCGTCAGGGTCCCGGTCAGGCGGAAATGGAGGTTGAAAAAGGGAAAGAGCGAGACGCCTTCCAGGTTGACGAACTGGGACGCGCCGAGGGAATCGGCGGTGAGCGGTTGGGAGGAATCCCACTCGACGACCGCCCGCTTCACCCGGGCCGCGTAAAGCCTGCCCAACACGCTCAAAGCGGCGAGCAGCGCGGCCAGGCCCGACGAAAACGCGAGGCTGAGCGGATTGGACGTCTTGATGAAGAGGACGAAGAGCCAGACGGCCGCGACCGCGGCCAGGGATCCCAGAACAGAAAAAGGATAATAATGTTCGATTTTTTTCAGAAACGCGAGCACGCTTCCCCCCGGGGGCCGCGATCCCCTGCCGGGAGCGCCCTTTTCTGCCCCCCCGATTTAAAAACAACCATCGGCCGTGACGGTTTCATGGCTTGCCTGACGGACGGTTCAGCGGCGTTCGACCGGAACGCGTTTGAGGATCTCTTCAAGCACTTTTTCCTTCGATTGTGACGGATCGTTGAGCACGAGGCGGTGGGCGCAGGCGTGGACGAAGATTTCCTTCACGGTATCGACCGACACGAACGAACGGCCGCGGATGAGCTCCAGGGCGCGCGCCAGGCGGGAGACCTTGACGCCGGTCCGCGGGCTGGCCCCGGTCTGGATCTCCGAGTGCGAGCGCGTCTCCCGGACGCAACGGGCGATGTAGTCGACGACGTCCGGGTGGATTTCGACGCGGTCGACGTACGACTTGTACGACACCAGCTCCGCGGCGCCGATCACCGGGCCGAAGTCCTTCCACCCGTCGTCCCGTCCGTGCTGCTTGATGATGGCGAGCTCGTCCTCGAAGGTGGGAAACCCGAGGGAGATCTGGATCATAAAGCGGTCGAGTTGCGGCGCCGGCAATGGAAAAAGATGGGCGCCCTTCAGGTTCATCGTGGAGATGATGAAAAACGGGTCGGGCAGGTCGTAGGTTTTGCCCTCGACCGTCACGTTCCGCTCCTCCATGGCCTGGAAGAAACTGCCCTGCGTCTTCGGGGTGAGCAGGTTGATCTCGTCGCAGAGCACGAAATGGGCGAAAATCGGGCCGGGGTGGAATTTGATCTCGTACTGCTTGCCGTCGATCTTGTTGTATCCCAGGATGTCCTGGGGCAGCAGATCGACCGTGCACTGGATGCGGCTGAAGGATTCGAGGGCGCCGTCCTTCCGGTCCCAGGCGATGGACCCGGCCAGGGCCTTGGCGAGCGAAGTCTTCCCGACGCCGTGCGAATCGGCCAGCATGACGTGGCCGCCCGCGATATTGGAGGCGATGATGTACTCCAGTTTCGAGGTGTCCATGTAGATGACCGATTTGATGTTCTCGATCATCTTGACGACGGATTTCTTTATCGAAGCCAGGGCCGTGGAAAGATTCTCCCCCTGCGGCTTGGCGTTTTTGGCGGTCTTTGTCTGTTCCATATTGGTCAATGATATTCCAACGATTTGCAAACGTCAAGCAAAGGGACGGTTCTCGTGTAAAAAGGTTGTAAAAAACCAGGCTGCCTCGACAATGGTCCTTTTCGCTTCCCCGGGATGGGATTGCCTCGACAGCCTGGTGCAAGGGATCTCGCCCGCGGACCGTTTCCGCCGCGAGCCTTCGCTTACGATAATTTCTTGTCCATCATCGCCATCATGTCCGACCGCTGTTGATCGGACATGCCGGCGAGGACTTCCTTGTGGTATTTTTGCGCGTGGTCCAGGATCGCGGATTTTACCTGTTCCTTGTTCTCGCTGCTCGCCGCGAACGAACACTTTACACCCAAATCCTGGCAGGATAAAGACGATTTCATCATATGCCTCCTCAACTACATGTATTGCAATTCATAAGTTAAGGATTCTCTTCTTGGCAAAAAAGGACCGATTTATCAGTTTTATTGATCCTTTTCTCAGCGGCGGACACTTCTTTTTTGAAATTGCCTTGTCACGGCGAACGGGACGCCCGTCATACCGAACCGTTTTTTAGGAAATATCGACGTCGGCGTCGTAGTCCACCCCCGGCCAGGCGAAACCGTGAAACCTGAGAAACTCCTCCCTGAACTCGCGCACGTCGGCGCAGTCCGGATCGTCGCCGGCCAGACAACGTTCAAGCCCCTCGCTCACCTCCGCCTGGACGTCTTCGCGAAGCTCCCAATCGTCCAGCCGGATGCGCCCCTCGTCGTCGACGATCGGTTCGCGGGAGCCGTCGAATTTTTCCGCGAAGAGCCGGTATGCCTGTTCGACGCACCCCTCGTGCAGTTTCCTTTTTCGCATGACGCGGTAGAGAAAGGTGATATAGAGCGGGACGAGCGGAATGACCGCGGAAGAGCGAGTCACCACCGCCTTGTTCACTGAAACGACGGCCCGTCCCCCCGCCGGGGCAAGCAGCCGATTGAGACCGACGGCGGTCGCTTCCAGGTGCTTTTTGGCGCGGCCCAGGGTTCCGTCACGGTACACGGGGGCGGTGAGGGCCGGCCCGATGTACGAGTACGCGATCGTGCGCATTCCGGGGCCCGCCAGACCGCGTTCGAGAAGGGCGCGCACCCATAGTTCCCAATCCTCGCCGCCCATCACCTTGATCGTACTCGCGATCTCCTCCCCGGTCGCCGCTTCGAGCTCGAGCGGCTTCAAGCCGGCGCTCGCGACGTCCACGGTGAGCCCGCTGTACGTCCCGCCGATCGGCTTGATCACCCCGCGCCAGGTCCGCTCGCCGTCGGGATCCTTGCGCGCTCCCGCGGCCAGGCTGTAGACGAGGAGATCGATTTTCAGGCCCTCGCGGTCGAGATAATCGAGACAGGCCGTCTTGGTCTCCCGGCTGAACGCGTCCCCGAAGAAACTCTTCGCTTTCAGTCCGGCCGCGGCCGCCTCCCCCTCGAAGGCGCGCGTCGTGTAGTAGCCCACGTTGCCGGTGCGGTGCGCGGTGGGGAACCTGCCCGAGGCCACGCCGACCGTCGCCGCCCCGGCGCCGAAGGCGGCCGCGACGCGCGAGGCCAGCCCGTACCCGGTCGAGGCGCCGACCACCAGCGCGTTCCCGACGCGCGGCAACGGAGGCCGGCTCGTGACGTACCCGACTGCTTCGCGCACCAGCGCGCGCAGCCCGAGCGGGTGCGCGTTCAGGCAGATATTGCTTTTAATGATTGGTTTCAAAATCATGCGTGCCACTTCAACTCCTTTTTCATGCCTTCATTTGAAAATAATACATAAGGAATCCAGGAAGCCAGGAAAAATAATACGTATGAAAATTTCATGATTGGTATTGTCTGCATACGGAAACGAAGAGCTATTTTTCATTTTTCCGTTTTTTCCCTCAATTCTTCTTTTCCTGGTTTCCTGGCTTCCTCATCGATCTTTTTAAAGTCGGTTCCTGAACATCAAAGCTTCCGTAAAAATTCAAAATTTGAAAACCGCATGTCGGGCACGCCGTCGGCGTTGCGGATCATCCGCCCCGTGCTGTCGAAGGAGAGCAGGAAATGGCTGCCTTTCAGGTTCAGGTCCTCCATGCCGGCCTTCATGAGCCGTTCCTTCATGACTGACACGAGGTGCAGGTAGGTTTCCTGATCGATGAGTTTTTCCTTGTACGCCCGCAGCGCGTCGATGCCCTCGTAGTAATCCGAGTCTTTCTGCGAGAGCTTCTCGTCCGGGCCGTTCCAGTACCCGTAGATGATGACGTAATCCCGGTCCGATTCGAGCACGGGCCGGCCGTCGGGAGATTGAATCGCGCGGTGCGATTCGACCCGCGTGTCGGAAACGAGGTATTTCGCCACCCCGATCTTATAGCCAGCCTGGTAAATGCCGCGCGGGTAGATGGTCGGAATGCCCGCCCGCGAGAGCTCGAAGGCCAGGCTCACCTCCTCGAAGGGGCTGTTGTAGCCGTGTTCGATAATGAGCCGCTCGCCTTCCTTGAACGGATCGAGATCGGGCTTCATTCCCACCTTGGAGAGCTTGAAGACGAGATGGACGTTGTCCTTGGTCATGGTATAGAAGATCTCGTGATCGACGGAAAGCTTGATGTGCTTCGTCTGCTCCCATTTTTCCGGCAGGAAATACTCGAACAGGTCCGGGTCCAGGCCCACCACCCAGAGCGCGCCGGAGGTGGACGGAACGCGGCCGTAGACGTAATCCACGCCCATGATCCTGACGCGTGAGAGATGGGGGGGAAGGGCCGGGGTGGCGACCGGGTTGAAGCGGTCTTTCTGCTTCTGCAGATACATCGTGCGGCGATTGCGGCGCACCTGGTATTCGCGTTCCGGCAAACGCTCGAGGAGCTCGAAATCGATCAGCCCGAACCGGTATTCCCCGTCCCGGTCGCGCAGGATCGGCCCGCGTCCCAGGCGGCGGAGAATGATGTGTTGGGGCTTCCGATCGCGCACGGCGAACCCGTTGTCGGCCAAGAGGCGGTCGGCGCGCAGGGTGAGTTTCTCTATTTCCCGTTCGGTGAGGATCCCCTGGGCGCAGAGCTCGGCCGCGTCTTTTCCCCGGATCCATTCGTAGATCACGGCGTAGAGCCGGTTGATGTCGATGGCCACGTCCTTGTGCTCGCGGACCAGCCGATCGAACTTTTCCTCCCGCCGCCCGCTCTGCCAGACCGCGACCTTTTCGGCCGGCACATAGATGGCATACGGCTTGTGGGTCAAGAGCGGGGACGCCCCGTTCTCCTGGGACCGCCTGAGCTCCATGACGAGGGAGAACTCCTCGAACGGGCTCAAAAATTCCGCGTCGACGAGGCGCTCGTCGAATTCGATCCCCGGGATCTCCTGGCCCATGCGGTTCCACTTGATGACCACGTCGCGCGACCGGCCGTTCGCGGAACGCGCCCGCACGCGGTACAGGCAGCTCGTGCCGCACAGCCGCACGGAATTCTGGCTGAACCATTCCGCGTCCGTCCAGATGTTCTCCGGGTGGAGGTTGTCCAGGTAAGGAAGCCCGTAGGCGGTGACGAAGAGCTCGTCCCGGTTGTCGAAAATGATGTGCGTATACGGAACGTCGAAAATGACGATTTCGTCCCGGTGGATGACGGTGCTCATGATGTACACAATTTAAGGCGAAACCGGGCCGATATCAACCGAAACCAAAGGGGAAAGGACACGGAGTACACCCTTCGGCTTCGCTCAGGGCAGGCTCCGGAAAACGGCGTGCACGGAGAGGATAAGATGAGCGGACACGAAGTGCACGACTTCATTATTTCCCATCTTTCTTTTTTCTCTGTGTCCTCTGTGGCTCTATGGCTCCGTGTTGAAACAGAGGGCACCAAAAAAACCCGCCGCGGCGGGAAGCCGGGCGGGCGCCGTGAACGCTACGATGATCGCGTCAGGAGGCCGGTTTTTGCGCCTCTTCATAGGCCCATTCGAGCCAGGGCAGGAGTTTTTCGATGTCGGACGTTTCCACCGTGGCCCCGCACCAGAAACGCAGGCCGGGGGGCGCGTCGCGGTAGGCTCCGCAGTCGAAGGCCACCCCCTCCTTGTCGAGGAGTTTCACGAAAGCCTTGACCTGGTCCGGAGAGAGGTCGACCGAGAAACAGACGCTCGTGTTGGAGCGGATCTCCTCGGACGCGGCGAGGAAATGAATCCACGGGTGCGAGGCCACGAATTTCTCAAACGCCTTCAGGTTGGCGTTGGAGCGCTCCATGAGCGCCTTCACCCCGCCCAATGATTCCGCCCAGGCCAGGGCGTCGAGGTAGTCTTCATTGGCGAGCATGGACGGCGTGTTGATGGTCGAACCGGCGAAGATATCCTTCGCGAGCTCGCCTTTTTTCGTCAGGCGGAAAATCTTGGGCAGCGGCCAGGAAGGCGTGTAGCTCGTGAGCCGCTCGACCGCGCGCGGGGAAAGGACGAGCATGCCGTGCGCCGCCTCCCCGCCGAGCACCTTCTGCCAGGAGAACGTGACGACGTCGAGCTTTTTCCAGGGGATGTCCATGGCGAACACCGCCGAGGTGGCGTCGCAGATGGTGAGGCCCTCGCGATTGTCCGGAATCCAGTCGCCGTTGGGGACTTTCACGCCGCTCGTCGTGCCGTTCCAGACGAAGATCACGTCGTTCTTGAAATCGGCCTGGGAAAGATCGGGAAGCCTGCCGTAGTCGGCCTTGAACACGCGCGTATTGGGAAGCTTGAGCTGCTTCTCGACGTCGGTGGCCCATTCCTTGCCGAAGGATTCCCAATAGAAGACGTCCACGCCGCGGGGGCCGAGGAGCGACCACATCGCCATTTCCATGGCTCCGGTGTCCGAGGCGGGGACGATGCCGACGATGTAGTCGGCGGGAAGTTGGAGCACTTTTTTGGTGTCCTCGATGGCTTTCTGGAGCTTGCCCTTGCCGAGCGAGCTCCGGTGCGATCTCCCCAGCGGAGCGGATTTCAGGTTTTCGAGCTTGTACCCCGGCCGTTTGGCGCACGGTCCGGAGGAAAAATTGGCAATCGCCGGTTTTACCGTGGGTTTCATGCGAGTCTCCTCCTTAACGGGACGATTATTTCGACCGGTTTGATAATAGATAAAGCTTCATGTTGTGTAAAGTATTTCGGAAAAGAAATTGTGAAATAATTAACAGAGA
>CAZKOS010000028.1:0-3932 GCA_964554445.1 uncultured Spirochaetaceae bacterium
CATTTCCTGTACGTATCGATCACGCACTCAAATACGCATTGCCGATTCCATGACAGGATCGTTCATGAGGAAAAAGTTATTGGCATTCCGTCATTTTTATGATCGTATAAGGCAAAATACGCTTCAGGAGGAATCAACACATGACGAAAAAATCATTGATCGGTCTTCTCTTTGTCTTCGCGCTCCTGGCCGGCTGCGCGCCGGAGCCGCATCCCTCGACCTATGCCGATCTGGTGAAAGCCTATCGGGCCGCGCACCAGGCCAAATCCATCGGCGGCATCGACCGACTCATCTACTGGGGCAGCATGCCCCAAAAAGACAAAGACCGCATCCTCAGGGGCATTGCGGCCTCGTTCGACAAAACGATCTCCACGGCGGAAATCGGCGATCTTGAAAGCGATTTCACAATGCAGTCGGGGACGTATATCTTTCCCTTTCAGCCGGAAAAAACGCTGCGGGTGAGTTTTGAAAATCCGGGAAACAAGGGCGGACAATTGGTGGGAACCGAATACTCCGTCGGGCTGAAGGACGGAATGGCCTGGATTCTCTATCGATCCGAGGACGTGGAATAATCGATGTCCACACCCAACCGGGAGATCACTCCCGCTTGACGACAAAGCGTTTCCGCTCCCATCTTCTTCATCCTCCCCAGCCGCAGTTCAACGACTCCCTTATCTTCCCCAATCTCCTACTCGACAACATACCCCCCGGCCTCCAGCGTCCCGCCCGACGGCAGCGTGTACGCCTTCTTCCCGAAGTTGACCCACACCCGGGTCCCGTTCGCGAAAGCCGTGGTCTGCACGGTGCGGTCCGCGGTCAGGAAGCGGTGGTCGAGCATTTCGGAGAAGCCGGTGCGCGCTGACGTCTCGGTGGCGGTCTTATAGCTTTGCACGAAGCGCGCCTTGTCGCGGCTCCAGCGCTCGTAGTCCATGATCCAGAGGGGACCGGTGCCGTAGAGGGCGTTGGAGAGGTCGCGCACCGACCACCAGTCGGGCAGGCGGTTGGACGAGTCTCCCCAGTAGTAGTAGCTCACCACGCAGTCGTGGTAGACGAGCTCGAAGAGCGGGATGCGGTACGAAGGCCCGACCTGGAAGCGGAGGAAATCCTCCGTCGGCGTCTTCACGCTCGTGAGGTCGTGGCCCGCGTCCGGCAGGCGGAAATTGCCGAGGGACATCATGCCCTCGAAGTAGTGGACCGCGGGCACGGCCCAGTCGATCCCGGTCTCGCTCCCGGTGACGAGCTTTTTGTCCCGGGAAAGATACTCGAGCTGCTTCAGCTTGTACTCCCGGTCCACGGAGCGCGTGGTCGGATGGAGGGGGTTCCAGCACTCGCGGAGCGGCGAGGCCGTCGTGGTGTCGATGAAGCGCGCGCGGTAGGGATGGGTTTTCAGGTCCTCGTCCACGTGGCGCTTGAGGAGATCGAGTCCGGGGATCGAACAGACGACGCCGCCCTTGTATTCCCTGCCATTGTCGTACGATATCCAGCCCGTGACGCGCTCGCCCGTCTCGTCGAGGACGAGGCCGGACGGCCAGGCCTCGTGATTGAGCTTTGCCATCCAGTCGGGCGAGTCCGGCGGGTAGACGTCCTGGTAGATGTCGTAGCGGCCGGTGATGAAGCCGAGCCCATTCATGGCCGCGATCGCCTTGGGCGAAGCCTCGCTCGACCACAGGACCCGCCTGATCCCGGCGTCGAATAATTCCTTTGCCAGGGCGGACGGGTCGGGTTCGTTCCGCCACCTCTCGGCCTTCTTCCAGAACCAGAGGTCGACGCAGCCGGGCAAACGGGCGGCCCCGGGCGCGAGCTTCGCCTTTTCCGCGAGCGTGACGAGCAGGCCCTTCGCCCGGGCGTACGCGCGGTACGCCTTGGCGATCCCCACGTAGCCGTCCTTCGGCACGGAGCGGACGACGACGCGCCGCGGGTACGACCACGCTCCCAGCGAGGACTGGAAGACCGGTTTCCAGGACGAGAGCGCTCCACCGGACGGCTTCGTGTAGCGGCCGACCGCATCGTCGGGCGTCTCCACGATCATGAGCCAACCGGCTTCGCCGTCGGTCAGGCCGATGAACGGCATGGAAAAACCGCCGTGTCCGGCGTAGAACGATTTCCCCCACGGCTGGTCGTAATACGGGTCTCCCGCCGGGACGAGGAGGCCCTCGTTCTCCGGGATCACCCAGCTCGTTTCCGGTTGCGCCCGCCAGGCGCCGGGAAAGGCGACTTCGCCGTCCATCCTTCCCGCGCCCGAGAGCGTAAACGTCGCCGCTCCGTCGGCCGAGAGGGAGATCTCCCCGTGGGCATCCGCGCCGTAGGCGTTAAAAAGGGAAAAGGCCAGGGTCGATTTGTTTTCAACGGCGAGGGTGTCCGGCAGGATGGTCGCCCCAAAATCGTCGATGACGAACGGCACCTTGTTTCCCCGGGAAGCGATCGTCAGTTTCCCGTCGCGGGCCGAATAGCGCACGGCCGCTTTCGCGTTCTCAATTTCGAGGTCGCGTCCCGGCCCCGCCGCCGCCGCGCCCAGCTTCTCGAGCCCGAAGCCCGCGCAGAAGAGGCGGATCGGGCCGGAGCCGGTGACGCGGAAGCGGAGGGCGGCCGCGCCCGCGGGCACCCTGAGCTTGCGGCCGAGAAGCTTCCACCCGCCCGTGTTCTTCGCCCAACTCAGGCCCCAGCTCCAGTCCAGGACCTTCCCGCCGCGGTCGTAGAGAACGACGGACAGCTCCACCCGGCCTTCGCCCGAGGCGTTCACCCAGCCGGAGTACCGGTAGACGTCTCCGGGGGAAGCCGCGAGCTCTCCGGCCTGCTGGAAGGACCAGTCCTTGTCACCGTCGTGCTCGATCACGAGCGCCTGATCGAACCGGTCGGGCGGAAGGCGCCGTACGAACGCCCGGCCCTTTCCCGCGTCGCGCGTCCAGAGCCCGGACCAGCCGGTCGTGCCCTGCGAGAAATCCGGGTTGACGACGAGATTGGCCGGGAGCGGATTCGGGGGCGCGTCGTCGGCCCACGCGGGATGAGGGAAGGGTCCAATGAGAAGAATGCTGAAGAGAATAAAAACAGAAGCGAGGAAACCGGCTGATACGATTTGTCGCGTTTTCATCAACACTTCCTTCACCAAGCGAATAACGAGTTTAGCGGCTGATATCTCCGGTCGACACCTCTTTTACGCCGTCGCATTTGCGCAGCTCTTCCAGAAGCGGCGCCCCCTGACGAATCTTGAGGCCTCCGCTCAACTTCAATTGGATGAGGTCTTCCGCGGGACCTTTATTCGGAATGATCGTCATCGACGTGTAGCCCACGGAAAGCTTCCTCAGAATGGGTTCCAGGCTCCGTAGATCGAACGACTCCCTCGCCACGGTGATATCGATCTGTTTCAGATTTTTTCTCCTGAACATCCAGCGCTCGAGCGGCCTTAAGCCGGCCAGAATGATCAAGGCGATTCCCGTGGAGACGACGGCGGCCAGGTAGAGGCCCGTGCCGATGGCGAGGCCGATGGCCGCGACGGCCCAGAGCCCGGCGGCGGTGGTCAGTCCCCGCACGATCTCATGCCGGAGAAAAAGAATGGTGCCCGCCCCGAGAAACCCTATCCCGCTGATGACCTGCGCCGCGATCCGGGACGGATCGAGGGCGACCGCGGGGGCACCCAGGATGTCCTGAAAGCCGAAAGCGGAGATGATGGCGGCCAAGGCCGAGCCCAGGCACACCAGCATGTGCGTGCGCAGCCCGGCCACCCAATCCAGCCGCTCCCGTTCGAAGCCGATAAGGCTTCCCAGGACGGCCGCCGCGACGAGACGAATGATGATTTCCTCAATCGATATCATGCTTCCAGATTATGGAGGATTTCTCCGGATGTCAAATCAAACACGATTGAGATAATTCACCCACCACCGCCCGTCGAACGTGAGGCGGGAGAGACCGGTATTTTCGTGAGGGAAACGAATCCG
>CAZKOS010000028.1:4032-5559 GCA_964554445.1 uncultured Spirochaetaceae bacterium
CCGCGTGCTCCTTCTCGAGCTCGGTGAACGCCACCTTGCCCACGCGGGTGAGCGGCAGCTCGGCGCGGAACTCGATCTCCGCCGGCACGCTCCAGGTGATGAGGTGCCGCTTGCAGTGCTCGATGAGCTCGGCGGCCTTCCCGGGCCCCGCGAGCGACGGGTCCTTGAGGACGACGAAAGCCTTCACCTTCTGGATCTTGTATTCGTCCGGCACCCCGATGACGCAGGAGAGCGACACGTCCGGATGCATGTCGAGCGCCTCCTCCACCTGCACGGGAGAGACGCTCACGCCCGAAACCTTGATGATCCGCTTGAGGCGGAGCTTGAAGTAGACGAAGCCGTCCCGGTCCATCGAGCACAGGTCCCCCGTGTGGAGCCACGTCCGGCCGTCGGCGTGCTTCTGCAGGGCGACGGCGGTATCAGCGGGGCTGTTCAAGTACCCGAGCATGAGGGTGGGGCCGGAGACGCAGAGCTCGCCCTCCGTGCCCGGCTCCGCCTCCTCGCGGGTGCCGGGCAAAACGATTTTGGCGAGCATGTCCGGGTAGGGTATGCCGACGCTTCCCGGACGGTCGTAGTTTTTGGGCGTCACGATGCAGGCGGTGACGCTCTCGGTGAGGCCGTAGCCTTCGAGGAGCGGCGCCGTGCCGCCCCGCTCGCGAACCAGCGCCTCGAACCGCTCCTTGACGCTCCGCGGCAGCTTGTCGCCGCCGGCGTAGGCCCGCTTGAGACAGCCCAAATTCGCGGAGCGCATCGTCTTGTCGCGGACGAGCGCCTCGTAGAGGGTCGGCACGCCGGCCATGTATTGCGGCCGCTCGGATTTGATGAGCGCCGCCACGCTCTCCGGAGTGAAGCGCGGGACGAGGACGCACTTCCCTCCCCCGATAAGGAAGGTGTGCACGCATACTCCCAGGCCGAAGCCGTGGAACATGGGGAGGATGGAGAGGATGGTGTCTCCCGGTTGAATCGGTCCCTGGGTGGCGGTCTGCAGGCCGAGAGCGTTGAAGGCGGCGCTCGAAAGCATGATCCCCTTGGGCGCGCCGGTGGTCCCGCCGGAAAAGAGGATGACCGCGCATTCCGAGGGGGTGAGAGCGGGCGCTGCGCCCGCGGGAGGCGCGGCCGCCCCGTCGCCCGGGACGAAGAAATTGCGCCACCAGAGGACGCGCGCGTCGTCGCGGGGCGGCTTTTTGATCTTGCGTCCGCTCGTCAGGAAAAATCCCGCGCGCTTGAGCGCCGGGAGGTAATCCCCGATGCGGGCGAGGAGGATCTTCCGGACGCGGGAACCGCCGAGCACGGGCGCGAAGTTGCGGTAAAAGGCGTCGAGCGTGATCGCCCAGACGCTGCCGCTTTCCCTGAGGTAAAAATCGATCTCGGTCGGCGCCGAGAGCGGGTGGATCATGGCGGCGGTTGCCCCGATTTTATTGAGCGCGTAGAAGGCGATGACGGCCTGCGGGCAGTTGGGAAGGCAGACCGTGACGCGATCGCCCTTGACGAGACCGCGCGCGGCGAAGGCCGCCGCCGCCCGGTCGA
>CAZKOS010000028.1:5659-7985 GCA_964554445.1 uncultured Spirochaetaceae bacterium
CAGGGCGGCCGGCGAACGTTGTCTTATCGTGACCGCCGTCCGGTTTTCGTCCCCGGTTTTTTTGCGCCTTTCCTCGGCCGGGCCGGCTTTTGTTTTACGCCGCCTTCTGCGGCGGAAAAGATTTCATCCGCGTCGAGCTCGGGCCGGTCGAGCAGCTCCGGGTGCTCGAGAAGGGCGGTGAGCAGGGCGATGGAGCGGGCGTAGTAGAATCCCTCGCTCACCCTCTCGTCGAGCGTGAAGCTCATCTCGACGCAGCGCCGGACGGAGATCCGGTCCCGCTCGTCCACCCACGGCTCCTTGTGGATCTTCCCGATCACCGCGAAGGTGCTGGCCGTCCCGTACTCATAGAGGTGGTGGTACACGGCGTTGAGGTTGATCGAACCCAGGTTGGCGAGGTACACGCTCGTGTAAAGGGGAATGGTCTCCATGAGGAACCCGAGCATGAGGTTGTGGTAATCGAGCCACCGGAAGAGCCGGTCGATGAAGTTGAGGATCGGCCGGGGAAGCCCCCCGACGAATTCGATGAGCTTGTCGTCGCTCCCCTTTTCCGCGCCGCGGGCGCGCTCGATGTGCCCGTTCACCTTGTCGCGCACCTCGGCGAGCGTCTCTTCCCCGGTGAAGACCACGCGCGCCTCGGACTCGTCCGCCTCCTCGGTCATGGCCTTTTTGACGATGAAAGTGATGGTGATATCCTTGTGCCGGTAGATCCGTCTGCCCGCCACGAAGCGATTGAGCTGCGGCCGAAGCCGGAGGACCCGGGCGGCCGCGGTCAGGACGCAGTGGAAAAAGGTGATCCGCTCGGATTTCTCCCGTCCCCGGTTGAGTTTTTCCAGCCAATCGAGGAGGCGGTCGACGCCGATCTTCTGGTTCGCGAAAATGACCGACTCGTCCCTGGTCGGCATGAGATAGGGGAAGATGCGGCGAAAAGCCGGCAGTTTTTTCAGGTAGATGCCGTCGCGCCGTTTTTTGAAAGCCATGGATGCTCCTCGCCGTCGCCGCCCGGGGGCGGTGAATGTTCACAATGATTTTTGGCATCGCCGCATATAAGTAATAGAGATGAAATTGTAGAGACGCACAGCCGTGCGTCTCTACAATAGTTTTTCCAGCCGGATCTTCCCTTCGCCGGGCACCGCGTCGAATCGGACGTGCCCGCCGGTGACATCGGTCGCATCCGGCAGGCTCGCGGCTCCGATAACTCGCGCCTTGCGCCAATCTCCGGGAACGCCCACCTCCAGGGTCAGGGCTTGATCGAAGACCTCCTTGTCCAGTCCGTCACGCAAAGAAAATTCCATCTTATCGTTCGAAGCGGCGAACCCTTCGACGCGCGCCGCGTCCCTCTCCCGGGCGTACAGCGTGACGTGTCCGACCGTATCGACCCAGATTTCGTCACGCGACCCGACCCAGCCGCAGAGGGCCGCCAGCCACTCCGTGCTCATTGTCTCGTACCCGCCGTAGCTTGCGACCCGGTCGAACGGCACCACGGAGTGGATCATGATCACCGCCCATTGACCGCGAGCGACGGCGACGTCGAGGAGGTTTTTCATCCGCTCGAGCTCCGGCAGGTCGCCCGCGGGCGTTTCCCGCGGAGTCGGGAAATGCGGGACGTAACTGACGATTCTCATCCAGTCCGCCGGGGAGGCGGTGTTCCACGCCGGATGTTCCGGATTGAGATGACCTATCCGGCCGGACAGGTAATATCGTTTGGTGAGAGCCTCGATGCCGGCGTCGCTTTCCGCGTAGGGATAACTCATGGAAAGACAGCGCCGGCCCGGTATGCGGCGCTCGATCTCCGCCTTGGAAAAAGCGAGCTCATACTCCCTCGTTTCCGGCCTGGAGGGGTCGCCCGGGGGCAATTCGCACAGGTGCCGGTGGCTGACGGTATGAGAGCCGATCTCGTGCCCGTCCGCCGCCAGGGCGATGAATTCATCCCAGTCACCATTGTGGTCGTCCGGCGCGTCGAGCGCGGACGTAATGACGAAAAACGTGGCTTTGAAACCGAAGCGCGCCAGGAGAGGCTTGACGTGCAGGGTATGGTCCCGCGATGAATCGTCAAACGTGAGCGAGAGCGCCGACGTCCTCCCGCCGAGCCACGTCCTCACCGTCACGCTGTCATTGAGTTTTCTGCCCGTCTCCGGAGCGCTGGCGCTGCCTTGCACGTCTGTTCCTCCTGCCGCGCGACCAGTCGATCGAAACGGCGGGCCGGAACGACGCCGAATCCCGGAGATCGTCATTTTCCCGGGGCGCGGATCCATGTCGCACGACGCGCGCGGCGTCGCAACCACCATACCACATCGGCGGCGGATGTTTCAAGAATGACGGGCGAGGC
>CAZKOS010000028.1:8085-15614 GCA_964554445.1 uncultured Spirochaetaceae bacterium
CGGAGAACTCGGAGAACTCGGAGAACTCGGAGAAGAGGAAGAAGAACACAAAGGAAGAAAAAGAAGAAATTGCAAAAAAAAGGTCAATCGTTTCTTTATTTTATCTTCCTCTGTGTACTCCTCCCCCTCCGTGTGCTCCGTGTCCCTCTTCATTCCAGGATCTCTGACGAGTACGCCCTCAGCTTCCCTCCATTATTTCCAAGAGCTTACGAGTGACGCCGTCGACCTTCTCCCCTTCCGCTCCGGACGCGAACGTGACTTCCAGCACGTCCTGCGCGTACCAGCCGGACGTGTCGATGAACGCGCTCAGGACGTCGACTCCCTCGCGCGCCAGGGCCCAGGCGATATCGAAGAGCAGGGCCGGACGGTCCCGCCCGGCGACTTCGATCCTCGCCGGGGACGCCTTGCGATCCGGCGCCGACGCTTCGCTCGGTCCGCCGTCCCCCCCCCGCGGAATCACGCTCACGCCGGCCGGGTGGGTAAAGCGGGCGCCCAAACCCCTCGTCGCCTGTTTGAGGGATTCGAGGCGTCCTGACAACCCGGGGAGGTCGTCGCGAAAAGCCTCGTAATCCCTGCGCAGGGCGGCTTCCCAGCGGGACACGTCCGCGGCGTCGGACAATTCTCCCGCGTCGCTCTCGAAGAGCCTGGTGATGAAGAACTCGTCGAGGGCTTTCCCCCGCCAGGTATGAATGTCGGCGCGGGCGATGGTCGCGCCGTTGAGCGAGAGGATGCCGGCCAGCAGGGCGAAGAGCCCCGGCCGGTCGGCGGCGTAGAATTTGACGCGCAGGTATTCGCTGCCCGCATGCGCTTGAAGCGTAAAGCCGTCCGGCGGGAGGCCGGAGAGAATCTCGTAATCACGGCCGACGGCGGATTCGGCATTGTGTTCCAGGTAGCGCTCCCCCATATCGGCGGCAAAAGCCTCCGCTGCCGTGACGCGCGGGCGGTCGGCGCCTGCCGGCGCGGCGTCCGGCAGGCGTCGGCCGCGCGGTTCGGCGAGGATTATGTCCCTCACCTTCTGGTAGACGCGGGAGAGGGTGAGCGCGAAGTATCCGTGGTAATATTTCGGGTTGGTGGCCCAGACGTCGGCGAAGGTGAACAGGTACAAGAGATCGAGATAGTCTTCCGGGTACGGGGAGAGGACGAAGATCCGGGCCAGGTCATCGATCACCGCCGAATCGGAAGTGTCTTTGTGTCGGGCGGTGGCGGAAAGCACCAGGTGGTGCTCGATCAGGAAAAGAATGGCGGATTTTATCTGCCCGCCGACGCCCAGCGCGGGCAAATATCGCGCCGCTTCGTCGACTCCGTTTTTCACATGGTCGCCGGGAGAGCCTTTGCCCGAGTCGTGGAGGACGAGGGCCAGCTTGAGGGCCCACATCCTTTCCCGGTACGCCGCCGCCACTTCCCTCACCGGCTCGATGAGTCGCTCGACGGTGCCGGAGAGCTCACCGGCCGCCAGACGTTCCAGGGCGTCCAGCGCCTCGAGGGAGTGCAGGTCGACCGGATAAAGGTGGGCCGGACTGTACAGGAAAAAAAGCCTGACCGGTCGCATGATTGGCAGGACGACGTCGAGCAGCCCCGCGTAGTGCATCGCCTTGAGGCTCTGGGACGAATAGCCGAGGGCGATGAGCGGGACCAGTCTTTCCCTGACAATGGGTTTCCACTCTTCCTCCGACCGCTCGCGGGCGCACGCGGTCAGGCAGGCGGCGACGGAGGCCGAAAACACAACTGGTTCGCGCGCCAGGCGTTCCAGGAGATCGAACACCGCGGACGGGGACATGGCGCCTCCCGCGCCGACGTAAAGCACTCCTTTGGCGGCGAATACCGTTTTCCCCGCGCGGCGGCCCGGCGCCCGGAGGCGCGCAAGCCGCGCGCGCAGCAGGGGTTTGGACTTGATCCACGCCTCTTCCAGGCGGCTGAAAAGGATCCGGTGTACGGTCAGGATTTTTCTGTAATAAAAACTCATCAACGTCCGGATTCGCCCGATCTCGTCGCTCGAAAGCCCGAGCGTGTCCGCCACGGGGAGCTGGTAATCGAGCGCCAGCGTATTTTCCTTGCCGCCCAATTCGAAGTGGAGCATGATCCGGAGGTAGAGGATGTAATCCCGCGCCGCCCGCAGGCGCCGGAATTCTTCCGCCGGCAGGTACCGGGACAGATCGGCAAGGCCGGGGAGGCCTTCGGCGATCGCGATCGCCCACTCTATCTGGTGCACGGCGCGCAACCCGCCCGGCGACTTTTTCAGGTTGGGTTCCTTGGCGAACAGCGGGTTCCGTCCCGGGGCGGCGCCGTTGGCGGTCTCCCGCGCCTCATCGAGCCAATCCGCGACGAGATCCTTCCCCCGCGACCGGACCGATCGCGCGAACCGGCGCCGGAGGCGCTCGAACAAGACGCGGTCTCCCGCGAGCAGGCGCGCCGAAAGCAGGGCGGTAAAGAAGGTCTCGTCCTCGGCGGCGTGGTCGAGGCAATCGGAGACGGTGCGCGTGCTCGCCGTCACCTCGAAGCCCGCGTCCCACAGGGTCTGGAGGAATCCGCGGACGAAGGTCTCGACGGGGGCGCCGGCCGCGTGGAGGATCAGCAGATCGAGATCCGAACCGGGCGCGAGCTCGCGCCGTCCCAGGCCGCCCAGCGCGACGACCGCCGTTCCCCGGCCGTCCCGCTCCACCGGTTCGAGCGCCTTGCAAACAACCGCCTCCTTGATGTCCGACAGTGTCTCGCCGAGCAGGAGGCCTTTGCCCGGGAACCAGCGGCCGGCGGCGCCCGCCCTGACCCCGGCGACGAGACGGGCGTCCGCCTCGCGCAGCCCCGCGGCCAGGGCCGCGGGGCCGTTTCCCGTCGGGACGGTCGCGATCTCATCCGGGATCTTTTGCGGGTCCAGCCCGTGCCTTTTCATTCTTCCCCCGTTGCACGGTAAAGAAAAACGGGACGAAGCGCAACGCGCCCGGTGACCCGATTTTTCAATCACGCGATCGCGCGTCGACGTTGAAAAAACTCGACTCTTTCAACCGCCCGCTAGAGCGCGGCTTCCCCGCGTTCGCCCGTGCGCACCCGGATCGCGTCCGCGATCGGGATAACGAAGATTTTCCCGTCCCCGATCTTGCCGGTGCGCGCCAGGTTGATGATCGCCTCGACGATGACGTCCACTTTGTCGTCGGCGGTGACGATCTCGATCTTGATCTTGGGCATGAACTTGACTTCGTACTCGCGTCCGCGGAAAAGCTCCTTCATTCCCTTCTGCCGGCCGTGCCCCTGCACGTCGGTGTAATTGAGTCCTGAATAGCCGAGCTCCGACAGGCGGTCGACCAGGGCTTCCAGTTTGTCGGGACGAATGATGGCTTCTATTTTGACCATGACGGGCCTCCTTTAGTCTGTTTCGATCTGCTCGCCGTGCTGGCTCAGGTCGAGGCCTACTTTTTCCTCTTCTTCCGTCGGCCGCAGGCGTCCGCCGCAGAGAAGCTTGGTGAGCCCGAAGGCGATGAGGGTGCCGACGACGGCGATGCCCACGGCCATGAGCACGGAAAGCGCCTGGATCCCGAGCTGGGCGGCGTTGCCCGCGATGAGGCCCCTTGCCGCCGGGTTGATGAACGGGGTGGCGAAGATGCCCGCGGCGAGCGCGCCCCAGATGCCGCCGAGCCCGTGCACGCTGAAGACGTCCAGCGCGTCGTCGTATTTGAATCTCTTCCGGAACACCGACATGAAGGTGAAACTGATCACGCTCACGATGATGCCGATCATGAAGGCGCCGAAGACGTCCACGAAGCCCGAGGCCGGGGTGATGGCGACCAGGCCCGCGACCGCGCCGGTACAGGCGCCGACGACGCTCGGCTTTTTGAGGACGATCCACTCGAGCAACATCCAGGTGAAACCGGCCACCGCCGCCGCCAGGTGGGTGACCAGGAAGGCGCTCGCCGCCAGACCGTTGCCGGCCACGGCGCTTCCCGCGTTGAACCCGAACCAGCCCACCCAGAGGAGGGCGGCGCCGATGAAGACGTAGCCGATGTTGGCCGGCGGGTTGATGGGCGTCTTGCGGAACCCGAGACGCGGTCCCAGAATCAGGACCGCCACCAGGGCGGAGACTCCCGAGGAGGTATGGACGACGAGACCGCCGGCGAAGTCGAGCGCGCCCATGTGCCACAGGACGCCCTCCGGATTCCAGACCCAGTGGGCGAGCGGCGTGTAGACGACGAGCGACCACAGGACGGTGAAAATGAACCAGGCCTTGAAGCGCAGGCGTTCAACGAGCGCTCCCGAGATGAGGGCCACGGTGATGATGGCGAACATGAGCTGGAACATCGAGTAGGCGAACTCCGGGATGGTGGGCGCGTTGGGGTGCACGGACGAGGGCGAGATGCCCGCCATGAAAACGTTCTTGAAGGTCCCGAGCCATTCGGAGATTCCGTGCACCGAAGCGGGATCGGAGCTCGTCGTCCCGAAGATCAGGCTGTACTGGCCGATCACCCACAACACGGTGACGATGAGCGCGCTCGCCAGGCTGTACGCCATGACCGACAGGATGTTTTTTTTGCGCACCAAACCGCCGTAGAAGAGGGCGAGCGCGGGCACGGTCATGAGCAGGACCAGGGCGGCGCTCGCCAGCACCCAGGCGGTGTCGCCCGAGTTGATCGCGGGGGCGGACGCTTCCGTCGCCTGCTCGGCGAACAATGGCGTCCCCGCCGCGCATAATCCCAACAACAACAATTTCTTTTTCACGGTGACTCCTCCTCTTTCCCCCCATTTCTTTTTTCGCCGAATCAACGGGCCTGAGTCGCCCGAAGGTGGAAATGAGAGATGAAGATAGTAGGGCAAAGAATGTGCCAAGCGCCGGTCTTCCCTGAACACTTCGCGATTCACCGTATTTTTCCTGATGATTTTTTTATTTTGACAATCGCTAATAAAGAAAAAAAGACGCTCGACGACTCTGATCAGAAATCAACGTCGCACAAAGACCGGACAGCCGTGGGTCGCCGGGGGCGCTCAATGCACATTTCTCGGGCAGTTTACAACGCTTCGTACGACCCGCGCACAAAATCCGGGCACGATTTGCGCAGGGAAAAAAATAATAAGGAATCCAGGAAACCAGGAAAAAAGAAGCAAGGTCTGGAGGAGAAGCAAAAATTACAACAAAGGGAGATTTTTTTGAAAATGTGATATTCCCGGTAAGAATTTTTTTCGGCGGTTCTTCCTTTTCATCCACGTCCACTTCACGTTCTTACATCTTTTCATTTCCCTTGCTGTATGGTTTCTTTTTTCTTCACCCTCCTGGTTTCCCGGTTTCCTTATCGACCCTCTTCTCTTTCCCGGCCTAAAAAAAAGGCGGGATCGCTCCCGCCTTGTCAACGTACGCCGAAACGCTTACAGCGCCTGTTCGCCGCGCTCGCCCGTGCGGACGCGCATCGCCTCCGCCACGGGGCTCACAAAAATTTTTCCGTCGCCGACCTGTCCGGTGCGCGCGATGGCCGAAACGGCGTCGACAATGACGCCCGCCTTGTCGTCGGCGACGACGATCTCAATCTTGATCTTGGGCACGAATTTGACTTCGTACTCTCTCCCGCGGAAGAGCTCCTTGACGCCCTTCTGCCGTCCGTGCCCCTGGACGTCGGTGTAGTGTAATCCCGGGTAGCCGAGCTCCGACAACCGGTCCACGATCGGTTCGAGTTTTTCCGGTCTGACAATGGCTTCGATCTTGGTCATATTTCCCCCTTAATCGGATTCGATCTGTTCGCCGTGCTGACTCAGGTCGAGCCCGGTCAATTCTTCCTTCTCGCTCACGCGCAGGTTGCCGCGGCAGAGGAGCTTGGTGACGAGGAGGCACGCGAGCGTGCCGAGCACGGTCAGGACGATGCCGAGGCCGAGCGACGCGGCCTGCACGCCGAGCTGGGCCCAGTTGCCGGCGATGACGCCCCGGGCCGCCGGGTTGACGATCCCGTTGGCGAAGATGCCGGCGGCGAGCACGCCCCACACCCCTCCGATGCCGTGGACGCTGAACACGTCCAATGCGTCATCATACCTGAATTTCTTGCGAAGTACAGCCATGAACGTGTAGGAAAGCACGCTCGTCACGAATCCGATCGCCAGGGCGCCGCCCACTCCTATGTAGCCCGCGGCCGGGGTGACCGCCGCCAGTCCGGCCACCAGGCCGGTGACCGCGCCGACGATACTTGGCTTCTTGACGGTGAACCATTCCAGGATGAGCCAGGTGAGACCGCCCACGGCGCCGGCCGTGTTCGTGGCCAGGAAGGCGCTGCCGGCCAGCGGGGAGGCGCTCACCGCGCTCCCGGCGTTGAATCCGAACCAGCCCACCCAGAGGAGGGTGGCGCCGATGAACACGTATCCGATGTTGGCCGGCGGGTTGATCGGGGTTTTCCTGAAGCCGAGGCGCGGTCCCAGGAAGAGGACGGCCACCAGGGCGGCCACGCCGGACGAGGTGTGCACCACGAGCCCGCCCGCGAAATCGAGCACGCCGAACCTGAAGAGCACGCCCTCCGGGTTCCAGACCCAGTGGGCGAGCGGGGTGTAGACGACGATCGACCATAAAAACGTAAAGATGAACCAGGCCTTGAAGTTCATGCGCTCCACCACGGCGCCGGAAATGAGGGCGACGGTAATGATGGCGAACATGAGTTGATACAGGGAGTAGACGACCTCCGGGATCGTCGGTGCGTTCGGGTGCGTCGAAGCGGCGCCGACGCCCGCCATGAAGGCGTTCTTCAGGCTTCCGATCCAGCCGGACAGGGCCCCGCCGCCGGTCGAAAAAATCAGGCTGTACTGTCCGATCACCCAGATCACGCTCACGATGAGGGCGCTCGCCAGGCTGTAGTAGAACGTCGACAGGATATTCTTTTTACGCACCAGGCCGCCGTAAAAAAGCGCCAGGGCCGGTACGGTCATGAGCAACACGAGCAGGGCGCTGACAAGCACCCAGGCGGTATCGCCGGAATTGATGCCCGCCTGAGTGCCGACGGTTTCCTCGGCGAATATCGGCCAGGCAAGAACGCCCAACCCCGCCAGCAAAATCTTTCTCTTCATCCGTAGTTCCTCCTTGTGTCTCTGTGCAACAGCTTTTCGATTGTCCGGAAATCCCGAACTCATTCGCGATGAAAGGAAATAGAATTTTCATCTGCAATCTGGGATCGAAAAAAATGAGACAAATAAACGATTATAGGCAATGTGCAAGGCTCATGCCTTTAATTTGTTTTTCACATATAATTGTTTAAATATTTCATTTTTACAGAATTGTGGTTATTCACGGTATTTCATTCGAAAAAATCATTTCTTCGCTTATTTCTGTCGGTAAATTCTTTTCTTAAGCTTTTTTGAATTGTTTTTTAGTACGTTCACGCGCACCCAATTATAGAAAAATGCACATTAATGCAGCTTGATAACGACAGAACTCCAAATTTTGCACAAAAAAAGGGAATTAATTATTTTGTATCAACATTAATAAATCGTCTGGAACAGATGATGATTGTATTGGTTTGAGCTTTCCGACGGAATTATCGATTTTCTTTTGTTTTTTATTCCAACAACGGGTAGCC
>CAZKOS010000028.1:15714-21188 GCA_964554445.1 uncultured Spirochaetaceae bacterium
TTGATCTAGCGAAAAAAGCAGGCATCAAGATTGTCGATCTGCGATTTATCGACCTCCCCGGCGTATGGCAGCATTTTTCGATCCCCGTCGAGGATTTGAGCGCGGAACTGTTCGAGGAAGGAATCGGGTTCGACGGTTCGAGCATTCGCGGCTACCAAATGATCCATGAGAGCGATATGCTGCTCATTGCCGATCCCGAAACCGCTTATGTGGATCCGATCCTGGAAATCCCCACCCTGGACATCATCTGCAACGTGTTCGACCCGGTCACCCGCGAGCCCTACTCGCGCGACCCGCGCCACATCGCTCAGAAAGCCGAACGCTATCTGAAAGGATCCGGCGTCGCCGACGTCAGTTATTGGGGTCCGGAGCCGGAGTTCTACATCCTGGACGACGTGCGCTACGACCAGAACGCGCAGTGCGGCTTTTACTACATCGACTCCGTCGAAGGAGTCTGGAACACGGGCCGGGTTGAAAACTCCAACCAGGGGTACAAGATCAGGCACAAGGAAGGTTATTTCCCGGTACCCCCCAACGATACGTTTCAGGATATCCGCTCGGAGATGATCCTGAAAATGAAGGAGGTGGGAGTGACGGCCGAGGTTCATCACCATGAAGTGGGAACGGCGGGCCAGGCCGAGATCGACATGCGGTTCGCCCCTTTGACCAAAATGGCGGACAACGTCATGTACTACAAATACATCGTCCGGAACGTGGCGAAAAAGCACGGCAAAACGGCCACCTTCATGCCCAAGCCGATATTCGGCGACAACGGTTCCGGGATGCACTGCCACCAGAGTCTCTGGAAGAAAGACACGAACCTGTTCTTCGATGAGTCGGGCTACGCCATGACGAGCAAAATGGCCCAGTATTACATCGGGGGCCTGCTGAAGCACGCCGCGGCGCTTTTGGCCTTCTGCGCCCCGACCACCAACTCGTACCGCAGGCTGGTTCCCGGGTATGAAGCGCCCGTGAATCTCGCCTTCTCCCAGCGCAACCGCTCCGCCGCCGTGCGCATTCCGATGTACTCGAAAAGCCCGAAAACCAAACGGCTCGAATTCAGATGTCCCGATCCCTCCAGCAATCCCTACTTGTGCTTTTCGGCTCAACTGATGGCGGGCCTCGACGGGATCAAAAACAAAATCGAACCGGGCGATCCCCTCGACAAGGACCTGTACGATCTTCCCGCCGAGGAAGCGAAAAAAATCAAAAGCACGCCCGGTTCGCTCGCGGAAGTGCTCAATGCATTGGAAAAGGATCACGATTTCCTGCTGCAGGGCGACGTCTTCACGCCGGACGTGGTGGAAACCTGGCTCAAGTACAAACGGGAAAAGGAATTGGCGCCGATAAACCTGCGGCCCACGCCTTATGAGTTCTTCCTGTACTACGATCTCTGATTTTCCCGGGCGGGAATATTCACCTCCCGATCATCATGTGAAAAACAAAAGCGCTGCCGAGGCTGTCCCGAAAGGACAGCCTCTTTTTTTTAAGTCGGTCGCGGGGATGAAAAACAGGCACCCGCGGCGTATATTCTTGCACGGTACGCCGTTCATTCATTACATTGTGGCTTGAGAGCGATCGGCTTGATTGAAGCGCGCAAGGGGGGAGAGTGGCGGATCCGCACGCATGGAATACGATGCTCGACGATCGGATGTCCCCCGGGGAGGTGGAATCTCTTCTCGCTCCCTTCGGGTTTTCGGATTGGCGGGCCGCCCATCGGTCTTTTTTATCGATGGCGCCCGGACCGGAGCAGCGCCGTCTGCTCGCCGAAATTCTTCCTCACCTGCTCCTGACCCTTTCGACCGTGGCCGAACCCGATCGCGTGCTCCTCAACCTGGAACGGCTGGCCCGCGGCGCTCCCGATCCGGCCGCCTTCCTGCGCCGTCTCAACCGGAATCCGCGCGCCGTCGAGAACCTGACGACCCTGTTCGCCGGCAGCCAGTTCCTCACGGATATCCTGCTGCGTAATCCGGAATACGTCGGGGAGCTCGTCGATCCGAAGCGCCTGGCGCGCACCAGGACGTCGGAACGGCTGCGGGCCGGAGCGCTCGCGGCCGTCGACGCCGCGGGCGACGCGGCGTCACAACTCGACGCCCTGCGTCGCTTCCATCACCGCGAGCTCTTGCGCATCGGCGCCTGCGATCTGCTCGGCCTGTTCGATTTATCCACCGCCACCCGGCAGCTTTCCTCCCTGGCGGACGGCACGGTGCAGGTCTGCCTGACGCTCGCCTCCCGACGCTCGGGCTTTGAGACCGGCGGTTTCACGGTCATCGCCATGGGCAAACTGGGGGGCGAAGAGCTGAATTACAGCTCGGACATCGATCTCCTGTTCCTGGCCTCCCCGGAGGCGTCCAAATTCATGCCATTGGGCGAACGGCTCATCGACGCGCTCACGCGGATCACGGCCGAGGGCTTCCTCTACCGGGTCGACATGCGCCTGCGGCCCTGGGGGCGCATGGGGGCGCTCGTCTCCACGGTCGACGGCTACCTGGCCTATCTCGGCGCACACGCCCGCACCTGGGAGAAGCAGGCGCTGCTCAAGGCGCGAGCGATCGCCGGGGACGGGGCGGTCGGGCGCGACTTCCTCGAGCGCATCCAGCCGGCCCTGTTCGACATGCGGCGCGCGGACCTCCGTGCCGAGGTCCATGCCATGAAACAACGGACGGAAGCCCGGCTGCGCGGCCAGGGACGCGACTGGGGCGAGGTCAAACTGGGCGAAGGCTCGATCCGGGACATCGAGTTCGTCGTCCAGTACCTGCAGCTCGTGCACGGCAAAAAGCGGCCGGACGTCCGCAGCCGCGGCACGCTCGACGCGCTCAACCGCCTGGCGACGGCCGGTCTGCTTGAGGCCGACGACTACCGCGTCCTGTCCGACGGCTACGTCCTGCTGCGCACCATCGAGCACTACCTGCAAATGATGCACGATCGGCAGACGCATACGCTTCCCACCGACCCGACGGCTCTCGACCGCCTGGCGCGGCGCCTGCGCTTCCAGGGGCCCGAGGCGCGCCGGGAATTCCTCTCCCGCTACCAGCAGCACTGCACGGCGATCCGCGCCGTTTACCTCAAACACCTGGGCGGCCCCGGTGAATCCGCGCCCTCCCCCGCCCGGCCCGTATCCACCGGGGTCCGGCGGCATCTGGCCCGGCTGGACGCTTCCTATGCGAACGTCTTCGGGCCGGATGAGATCCGGCGGCACGCCGACCTGGCCGATCGGCTCGCCGCCGATCATCCCGTCGAGGTCGACGCCGCACAGTTAGACGACGGGAGATGGCGCGTCGCGGTCATCGCCTACGACTACCCAAGCGAGCTGACGCTCATCTGCGGACTGCTCTTCGCCTACGGTTTCAGCATCGACGACGGGAACGCCTTCACGTACCGTCCGCAAGCGGGCGCTTCGCATGTGAAAAGCGGCCCCAACCGCCGGAAAATCGTCGACGTCTTCACGGTCGAGCCGGTGAGGGAAGATATCGAGGCGGACGTCTGGACGAGGTACGCCGCCGACCTCTCCGCGTTGCTGCGGCTGACCCAGGAGGGAAAGCGGCGCGAAGCGCGCGGCGGGCTCGCCAGGCAGGTGGTGGCGGCTCTCCGGAAGCGGAAAGCCGACGCGCCCGGCGCGTTGTACCCCGTGGACATCGTGATCGACAATGCAGCCTCCGAACAATACACGCTGTTGACCATCGACGCCGTGGACACGCCCGGCTTTCTGTACGAGCTGACCAACGCCCTGGCCTTGAACCGGGTGTACATCGTCCGCGTGACCGTGGCCTCCGCCGGACGGCGCGTCAACGATACTCTCCTCGTGACCGACTACGAGGGACGGAAGATCACCGCCCCCGGCACGCTACGCGAGCTGCGGGCGGCCGTCGTCCTGATCAAGCACTTCACGCACCTGCTGCCGCTCTCCTCCAACCCCGAGAGCGCCCTGCTCCGTTTCCGCGAGTTTATCGACCGGCTGTTCGGCCGTCCCGATTGGCCGGACGAGCTGACGTCGATCGAGAGCCCGGAAGTCCTCGGCGCGCTGGCACGCGTGCTCGGCGTGAGCGAATTCCTCTGGGACGATTTTCTCAGGATGCAGTACGCCAACCTGTTCCCCGTGGTGAAGAACGTCTCATCCCTGAAAGTCTCCAAGTCGCGCGGGGCATTTCAGGCGGAATGGTCGGCGGTCTACGCCGGTCTCGAGCGCCGCGACGGGCGGGCCTGGCGCGACGCCCTCAATGCCTTCAAGGACCGGGAGATGTTCCGCACCGACATGCGCTATATCCTGGGATATATGGACGATTTCAACCGGTTTTCCGAGGAGCTGACCGACCTGGCGGAGGTCGTCATCGAGGCGGTCACCGACCTGTGCGTCGACGAGCAGCGCGCCGAGTTCGGTTCGCCCCTGTTGGCCGACGGGAGTCCGTGCCCGCTTTCGGTCCTCGCTCTGGGAAAATGCGGGGGGCGGGAGCTGGGCTTCGCCTCCGACATCGAGCTGATGTTCCTCTACGGCGGCGGCGGGAAAACCGACGGCCCGCGGCCGATCCTCTCCTCCGAATTTTTCGAGAAAACGGTCGAGGCGGTCATTCACGCCGTCCGGGCCAGGCGCGAGGGCATTTTCCAGATCGATCTTCAGCTGCGTCCCTACGGCAAGGCGGGCGCCATGGCGGTTTCCCTCGATTCCTTCTCCCGCTACTTCGCCCCCGGCGGTCCGGCCTGGGACTACGAGCGCCAGGCGCTCGTCAGGCTGCGCCCCATCGCCGGAGACCCGGCGCTCGGCCGGCGCGTGCTCTCCCTGCGCGACCGGTACGTCTACACGGGCGAGCCGTTCAACACGACGGCCATGCGCGCCATGCGCGAGCGCCAGATCCGTCACCTCGTCACGGGGGGCACGCTCAACATCAAGTTCAGTCCCGGCGGGCTGGTGGACGCCGAGTACCTGGTGCAGGGGCTGCAAATCACGCACGGCGACCGGGACCCGGCGCTCCGATCGCCCAACACCCACCTGGCGCTGACCGCCCTGGCCGCCGCGGGGATCCTCCCGGAGGAAGACTACAAGACGCTGCACGACGCCTACCTCTTCCTGCGGCTGGTGATCAACGCCATGAGAATGGTGCGCGGCAATGCCAAGGACCTGACCGTGCCGCCGGAAGGCGGCGAGGAGTTCGCCTACCTGGCCCGGCGGGTGGGGTACGGCGACACCGCCCGCCTGCACGAGGATCTCCTCCGCCACATGTCCGCGGTGCGCGAACTGTCGTCGCGGCTGCTCCCGAAAGGGCCGGCGGGCGAGGCGGAGGAATGCCGGACGGACACGAATGGATAAGGAGGAGAAGCGAAGAAAGCCAGGAAACCAGGAAAGGGAAGTTGGAACCACTGAATTGCGCAGCGAAGCTTCCAGCGTTGATACTGATAGAAACTGATAACACAGATAAGGAGAGAATAAAGCAGATAGAATTGAATGGTTCCTCTGTCAGGCGTATCCGTTTAAAAAAATA
>CAZKOS010000029.1:0-7668 GCA_964554445.1 uncultured Spirochaetaceae bacterium
CGCTCGGCGAACGTACTTTCCCAACCTCCTCCCCTCTCCTCTCCTGGTTTCCTGTCCTCGCTTGAAGCTGCGCTGCGAGATTCCCGGCTTCCTGTCGGCATTTTCTCTCCTCTCCTCACCTCTCCTCTCCTCCTCCGTGCTCTCCGTTTTCTCCGTGCGCTCCGTGTCCTCTGTAAGTTCCATGTAAGTGATGGCTTTCTTTGACCCTACCGATTTTAATCGTTATACTAAACTCAATCATGATTGAACCGATGAGAAAAACAAAAATCGTCTGCACCCTCGGGCCGGCCGTGCACGCGCCCGAGACCCTGGCGGCCCTGCTGCGGGCCGGCATGAACGTGGCCCGGCTCAACTTCGCCCACGGCGACCACGACTCGCACCGGGAGATGATCGGCCGCCTGCGGGAGGCGAGCAGCGCCACCGGCATCCCGGTCGCGATCCTGGCCGACGTCAAGGGCCCGGAGATCCGCACCGGCGACGTGCCCGACGGGAAGCCGGCGCGCCTCGCCGCCGGGAGCCGCGTCACCGTGGACGCCTCCGGCGCGCCGGTCACGGACACGCACGTGAGCCTCTCCTACCGCGACCTCGTCAGCGAGGCCCGGCCCGGCGTCCGCATTCTCATCGCCGACGGGCTGGTGGATCTTTTGGTGGAGGAGGTCCGCGGCGACGGGCTCGTCTGCCTGGTGAAGAGCGGCGGGGAGATCGGCAGCCACAAGAACGTCAACCTGATCGGCATGCGCGCCACGCTCCCGGCCATCACCGAGAAGGACGTCAAGGACATCCTCTTCAGCATCGAAAACGGGGTCGACTTCATCGCCGCCTCCTTCATCCGCCGGCCGGAGAACGTGCGCGAGATCCGCGGCATCGTCGGCGTGGCCGACGCCCGGACGGAGATCATCGCCAAGATCGAGGACCGCGAGGGACTCGACAACATCGACGAGATCATCCGCGTCGCCGACGGGGTGATGGTGGCGCGCGGCGACCTGGGGGTGCAGCTCTCCGCGCCGGAGATCCCCCTCGCCCAGAAGCGCATCATCCGCAAGTGCAACGCCGCGGGCAAGCCGGTCATCACCGCCACCCAGATGCTCGACTCGATGATCAAGAATCCCGTCCCCACCCGGGCCGAGGCGACCGACGTGGCCAACGCCGTTTTCGACGGCACGGACGCCGTCATGCTGTCGGGCGAGACCGCCACCGGCGCCCACCCCGTCCTGGCCGTCGAGACGATGCACCGCATCGCGCTCGCGGCCGAACAGTCGGCGGAGTTTCGGGAGCGCTGCCGCGAATCCTTCGCCGACGGCCGCCGGACGGGCGTGGCCGATTCCATGGCGGGCGCGGCCTACCTCACCGCCGCCGGCATCGGGGCGCGGATCATCCTCACCCCCACCTTGCGCGGCCACACGCCGCGGCTCATCAGCCGCTTCCGGCCCGACCAGACGATCGCCGCCGTCACGCCGTTCGAGGACGTGCGGCGGCGGCTCTTGCTCGTCTGGGGCGTGGCGCCCGTCCTGTCCGCCGTCACGCACGATTCGGACGCCATGATCGAGCACGCCATCGACGCGGCCGGGAAGGCCGGGCTCATCCGGCCCTTCGACAAGGCGGTCATCCTCGCGGGCATCCCGGTCGACTCGCCCATCATGCTCAATACGGTCCGCGTCCACCTGCACTGCCGCGTGCTCGCCAAGAGCCGGCGCGGCTACGGCGGCCGCGCGGCGGGCCGCATCGTCAAGGTGGCCGACCTGGCCGAGGCCAAGCGGCGCGTCTCGGGAGCGGGCGACGAGATCCTCCTCACCCGCTACCTCGACCCGACTTTCTACCCGGTCCTGGAAAAAATCCGGGGCTACATTCTCGAGGAGTTCTCCGCCATGAGCTGGGAGGAGATCAGCGCCCGCAACCCGGACCTGGTCGCCCTGGCCGGCGCGCCCGACGCCTACTCGATCCTCGCCGACGGCGACGTGGTGACCCTCGACGGGGAGGAGAAGCTCGTCTACGCGGGGAGAGCGGAATCAACTTCGCAATAAAGCCACAGAGACACAGAGAACACAGAGGAGGAAATTAAGGATGAAAGCAATAATGAAAAGCACCGACTGTCTTGGGATGAGAACGAAGAATACGTCTTACATTCTCTTTTTTTGCCCCTCTTCTCTGTGCCCTCTGTGCCTCTGTGGCTGACTTCATCGGAGTGATATATGGACCTGAAAAACCTGATCCGCACAGACAGCGTATTTTTCATCGAGAAGACCGACCGGATGTCGGTGCTCACCGAGCTCACCGCCAAGAGCCTGGCGCTCGGCCACGTCAAGGATCCGGACGACTTCTACCAGGCGGTGATCGAGCGGGAGTCGCTCATGTCCACCGGCATCGGGCTGGGCGTCGCCATTCCGCACGCCAAGCTGCCGTCGATCGACGCCTTCTTCGTCGCCACGGCCGTCCTGAAGAATCCCGTGGAATGGGACGCCCTCGACCGCAAGCCGGTCCGGGTCGTCTTCCTCATCGGCGGACCGGACGGGAGCCAGGGCGCCTACCTCCAGCTTCTGGCGCAGATCATGCTCGTCATCAAGGACGACGAACGGTTGAAGAAGCTGCAGAGCGCCGCCACCGTGGAAGACGTGGTCGCCGCCGTCACCTGACGCCGCCCCTTCCGGCGACGGGAAGATTCGCCTCAATCCCGTCTCGTGATTATTTCACGTCCTCCCGTAGTTTATCGAATTCATCCTTGGTGATATCGCCCCTCGCCAGCCTCGTCTTGAGGAAATCCAACCGGGTGCCGACCCCCGAGCGCCGCCGGAGGGCCGCCACGATGATGAGGATGACGATCAGGACGACGAGCGCCCCGCCGATCGCCGCCGGGATGATCCAGGGAGCGTACCAGCCCCACCGGCCCATCATGCCGTACCCGCGGCCGTAGGGACCCGGCAGGCCGAAACCCGGACCGTGGGTACCGTACCGCCCGCCGGGCCCCGTCATTCCCCAACCGCCGTAACCGGGGTGCCCGTGCCGGCCCTCGATACCGCGGGTCAGGTAGTTGTACCCGATGATCATCCGCAGGTCCTGCAGGCCGTTGGAGCCCGGGCCGCCGAGCATGTCGTCCAACCAGCGGCGTTGCCGCTGGTTGGGCAGCCACCGGTTCATGACCGCGGCCCCCAGCCGGGCGAGCAGGCTCTCGCTCACCTTGTCGGGATTGATCCGGGTGTCGTGGGAGACCTTTTGCGCGTCCCTGATCGCCTTCATCGCTCCCGATACGGACGTCCCGGTCTGAACGGCCGCCGGGGGAGACGCCGGCCCGGTTTGGGCGAACGCCGGCGCTCCGAAAGCCAGCAAGGCGGCCGCGACGGCCGCGAGGAATATTCTTCTTGCAGACATGTCAGTCCTCCTTGACTTTCATACATTTCCTTACGTATTGAATTTACCACCGTTTCGGGTCGTGGGAAACCGCCCGCGTCGGGCCTGACCGCTGAAAAGGGAATCCCCCCCCGCCCCCGCATTCCCGGTTGACTCTTTTCGCATAAACCACTATCAATTGCCTATCAGAAAACTGATCATATCGTAACATTTCCGCCGCGTGAGAGGATGAAACGTGACCGCCGTCGCTCGGCTCGCCAGTATGATGTTTTTTTCCGCCGGCTTGCTCATGTCCGCCTGCTCCGAACGGGCCGGGGCGAAAGCGCCCGACGCCGCCGGTACGACGGGACACCGGGCGGTGCAGGTCATCGGCTCGGACACCATGGTCAACCTCGTGCAGGCCTGGGCCGAGGCCTTCGGAGCGCTCCATCCCGAGGTCAATTTGAGCATCCGCGGCGGCGGCTCCGGCACGGGGTTGGCCGCGCTCATCAACGGCTCCTGCGACGTCGCCATGGCCTCGCGGCCCATCAGCGAGAAGGAAATCGGCGAGGCCAAGGCCAACGGCATCGATCCCCGGGAATGGAAGGTGGCCCTCGACGGGCTCATCGTCATCGTCAATCCGGCCAATCCCGTGTCCGACGTCACCCTGGACCAGCTCCGGGACATCTTTCTCGCCAGGATCCGGGACTGGAGCGAGCTCGGCGGAAACGGCGGCAAAATCGTCATCCTCTCGCGCGAGAGCAGCTCCGGCACCTACCTTTTTTTCAAGGAGCACGTCCTGCGCCGCGGGAACGGCAATAACAAGGACGAGTTCTCGCCCGAGGCGCTGCTCATGCCCTCCTCCCAGGCCATCGTCAATGAAGTGAGCCAGAACCCGCACGCCGTCGGGTACGTGGGGCTGGGATACCTTTCCCCGCGGCTCAAGGCCCTGGCCGTGGCCAAAAACCCCGAGTCGCCTTTCGTCGCGCCCAGCATCGCGCACGTGGCCGACAATTCCTATCCCATCTCGCGCCCGCTCTTCTACTACACGAACGGCGAGCCCTCGGGCGCCGCCCGGGAGTTCATCGAGTTCGCGCTTTCCCCGGCCGGGCAGGAGATCGTGGTCAAGACCGATTTCGTACCGATGGAGCGACCGTGAAAAGACTCGTCGACTGGATCATCGAACGGTTCATCTTCCTCTGCGGCATCCTGGCGGTCATCTTCGTCGCCCTCATCTTCCTTTTCCTCCTGCGCGAGGGCGTCTCCTTCTTCGGCTCCTATTCCCCGGTCAAATTCGTGACCGGGATCTATTGGTACCCGACCTCCGATCCGCCGCAGTTCGGGATCGTCTCCCTCATCGTCGGCTCGCTCTTCGTGACCGTCCTCGCCGCCTGCCTCGCCATTCCCCTGGGCGTGGCCACCGCGCTCTTCATCGCCGAGATCGCGCCGCGCTGGCTCAAGGACGTCCTGAAGACGGTCATCGAGCTCCTCGCCGCCATCCCGAGCGTGGTCATCGGCTTCATCGGCATGGTGACGCTCGTGCCCTTCGTGCGCCAGGCGTTCAACCTGCCCACCGGCCTGTCCGCCTTCTCCGGCGCGCTCATGCTGGGCTTCATGGCCCTGCCCACCATCGTCACCATTTCGGAGGACGCCATCCGCACCGTGCCGTGGTCGTACAAGGAGGGCGCCATCGCCCTCGGCGCCACGCGCTGGCAGACGATGTACCGCATCGTCCTGCCGGCCGCCCTGCCCGGCATCGTGGGCGCGGTCATGCTCGGGGTGGGGCGGGTGATCGGCGAGACCATGGCGGTGATGATGATCACGGGCAACGCCGCCCACATTCCGACGAGCATCTTCGACCCGGTGCGCACCATGACCGCCACCATCGCGGCCGAGATGGGCGAGACCGTCAGGGGAAGCCCCCACTACGAGGCGCTCTTCGCCATCGGGCTGGTGCTCTTCGTCATCACCTTCATCGTCAATTTCACCGCGGACACGTTCCTCCGGAAGGCGAGGCGCTAGATGAAATCGCGCACCGCCCAGCGCATCGCCTTCGCCGTCCTCCTCGCCGTCTCCTGCGTCGTGTTCCTGCCGGTCGTCTCGATCTTCGTCATCCTCGTCAAGGAGGGCGCCGCCGCCATCACCCCGGAGTTCCTCTTCACCATGCCGGCGGAGGGCATGCGCTCGGGCGGCATCCTGCCCGCCATCATCGGCACCCTGCTCATCGTGGTCTGCGCCATCGCCGTCACCCTGCCGGTCGGGGTGCTCGCCGCCATCTACCTGAACGAGTACGCGAAGGACAACCTCCTCACCCGCGTCATCCGCCTCGCCATCGTCAACCTGGCGGGCGTGCCGTCGGTCGTCTTCGGCCTCTTCGGCCTCGCCCTGTTCGTGATGATGCTCAACCTGGGGGTCTCCGTCATCGCCGGGGCGCTCACCCTCTCCATCATGGAGCTCCCCTCGATCATCACCACCTCCCGCAACGCCCTCTCCTCGGTGCCCGCCTCCTTCCGCGAGGTGAGCCTCTCCCTGGGAGTCAGCCGCTGGCGCACCATCCGCCACGTGGTGCTCCCCAACGCCGTGCCCGGCATCCTCACCGGCGCCATCCTCTCCCTGGCGCGCATCGCCGGGGAGACCGCGCCCATCCTCTTCACGGCGGCGGCCTTCTACGTGACCCGCCTGCCCCACTCGCTCTCCGACCAGGTGATGGCCCTCCCCTATCACTTGTACATCATCTCGACCCAGATCCCGAACATGCCCTCCAAGCTCACCTACGGCACCGCCCTCACGCTCGTGCTCCTCGTCTTCCTGATGAGCCTGGCGGCCATCGTCCTGCGCATCATCTTCCGGCGGAGGAAGAAATGGTAGAGAAGATCAAGGTCGAGCGGTTCACCTGCTGGTATTACGACGTCCTCGCCCTCCAGGCGATCAACCTGGCCGTTTACGAGCACGAGATTCTCGGGATCATCGGCCCGGCCAACAGCGGCAAGACCTCCTTCATCCGCTCGCTCAACCGCCTCAACGACCTCAACCTCACGTTCCGGAAACAGGGCAAGGTGCTCCTCGACGGCAAGGACATCTACGCGATGCACCCGGAGACCCTGCGGCGGCGGGTGGGGATGGTGTTCGCCATGCCCTTGAGCCTGCCCATGAGCGTCTACGACAACGTCGCCTACGGCCCGCGCCGCCACGGCCGGCACGGCAAGAAGCGTCTCGACGAGACGGTGGAAAAGGCGCTCGTCGCCGCCTCGCTCTGGGACGAGATGAAGGACCGCCTCTCGGATTCGGCGCTCAAGCTCTCCGGCGGCCAGCAGCAGCGGCTCTGCCTGGCGCGCACCCTGGCGGTCGAGCCCGAGGTGATCCTCTTCGACGAGCCCTGCTCCGGCCTCGACCCGATCTCCACGGCCAAGGTCGAGGAGACGATGCTCGAGCTCAAGCAGAAGTACACCCTGGTCCTCGTCACCAACAACATCAAGCAGGCCTCGCGGGTGAGCGACCGCACGGCCTTCTTCCTCTCGGGGGAGCTCGTCGAGATCGACGTCCCCTCGCGGCTCTTCGTCACGCCCCGCGACAAGCGAACGGAGGACTACGTGACCGGGAGATTCGGCTGATGAAGAAGATCACGGCCGAGGGCCTCAACCTCCACTACGGAACCTTCCACGCGCTCATCGACGTCGCGCTCGCCATCGAGCCGCACAAGATCACGGCCATGATCGGTCCGTCCGGCTGCGGCAAATCGACGCTCCTGCGCGTTTTCAATCGCATGAACGACGCCATCGAGGGCGTCCGCGTCACGGGAAACGTGGAGCTCGACGGCGAAAACATCCTCGCGTACGGGGATGACGAGTCAATCGACCTGCTGCGCCGGAGGGTGGGCATGGTGTTCCAGCGCCCCAATCCCTTCCCGCTGTCCGTGTTCGAGAACGTGGCCTTCGGGATGCGCATTCACAAGCTCGCGCGCGGCAGGGAGCTGGAGGACCGGGTGGCCGAGAGCCTGAAGGCCGTTCTTCTTTGGGACGCCCTCAAGGACAAGCTCAAGCGTTCCGCCCTTTCTCTCACCCTCGAGCAGAAACAGCGCCTCTGCATCGCGCGGCTCATCGCCGTCACCCCCGACGTCATCCTCCTCGACGAGCCCTGCTCGAGCCTCGACCCCGTGGCCACGCTCAAGATCGAAGAATTGATGCTGGAGCTCAAAAAAAGGTATACAATCATCATTGTCACGCACAACATGGCGCAGGCGGCCCGCGTCTCCGACGAAACGGGCTTCATGCTCCTCGGCCGGCTCGTGGAGTTCGGCGAAACGTCCAGAATCTTCACCGCCCCCAAAGAGAAGGAGACGGAGGAGTA
>CAZKOS010000029.1:7768-11594 GCA_964554445.1 uncultured Spirochaetaceae bacterium
CGAACGTTTTGGATGGTACGGTTTTATCCTGATGAAGCCGATAAAAAATAGTATCCAGTGAAGGAGCTGAGAATATGATACGGCACTTCGAAGAGGAATTGAACGAGTTGAAGCAACGGCTGCTCGCCATGGGCCGCCTGGTGGAGGAAATGATCAACCATTCCATCCGCGCCGTCATGGAGCAGAAAAAAGACCGTCAGCAGGACGTCATCGAGCGCGAGGAACAGGTGAACAAGAGCCAGATCGAGATCGACGAATCCATCATCGTCGTCATCGCGCGCCAACAGCCGGCCGCCGCCGACCTGCGCTTTCTCACCTCCGCCATGAAGATCAATTCGGACCTGGAGCGCATGGGCGACCAGGCGGTCAACATCGCGCAGCACAGCCTCGACCGGGCGGAGGCGGTTTCGACGGAGATAAAGGAGCTCATCTCCCGGATGTCGGAAATGGTGAAGAAGATGGTGCGCGACAGCCTCGAATCTTTCGTCACGCGCGACCTCAGGCTCGCCCAGGACGTCTTGGAGCGGGACGACGAGGTCGACTCCGCCAAGGACGAAATCTCCGCCAAGCTGACCGACCGCATGCAGGGCGACCCGGCCACGATCCACCGCTCGCTCGATCTCATCCTCATTTCCCGCAACCTGGAGCGCATCGGCGACCACGCCACCAACATCGCCGAGGACGTGATCTACATGGTGGCCGGCAAGGACATCCGGCACCATATCCTGGAGGAGCGGCGCTGAACGCCCGGCGACGAAAATGGCGAGGACACGGAGAACACGGAGGAAACGGAGATCACGGAGAGAAGAAGTGAAATAGAGTTGAATAAAATATGACTGATGAAAAGAGGCATGCCAACAGTACCAAGGTTTGATGTATACCAGCAAAGCTGCGCTTTGTCGGGGATTTTCCGATTATAAATCTTTGTTATACCCAGATTTATCAAAATCTCGGCATGACAAATCAAAAACGATTGAGTAAAAAAGAAAATATAGCCGGGTCTTTTTTTTCGTTTTTATTTCATTTTCCCAAATTATCATCCTCCGCGCTGGAGACTCGGCTGCTAAATTCCGCGCCATTCTCTGTTTATCATCCCCCTCCGTGCTCTCCGTTCCCTCCGTGTTCTCCGTGTCCTTCACGAGGGAGATAAAAATTATGGCAGCGTGAACAAGTTCCCCCGGTTCAGCAAAAACCCGGGATCGAAGGTCCGCTTGAGGCGCTTCATGTCATCGATATCGTCGGGACCGTACATGAGCGCGAGCAGGTTGCGCTTGAGCTTGCCGATGCCGTGCTCGCCGGAGACCGTTCCGCCCATGGCCACGACCGCGGCCGCGATCCCGGCGAAGATCTTTTTCCCGGACTCGTATTCCTCCGCCGTGCGGGGAAGCACGTTGACGTGCAGGTGATTGTCCCCGATGTGGCCGAACATGACCGAATCCAGCCCGGCCGCGTCCAGCCGCTCGCGGTACAGGGAGACGAGCGCCCGCAGCGCGTCGTCGCCGACCGCGAAATCCGTGCCGAGCTTGGTGATGGCGGGCGCTTCCCGGCGGGCCGCGGCGATCCGGGCGTTCACCGCCTCCGGCACCGTGTGGCGGAAGAGCCGCAGGCTCTCCCTTTCCGCCGGACTGTCCCCGGCCCAGTTCGCGTCGGGATCCTGCCCGGTGAGGGAGACGAGACCGGAGAGCCCCTCGAAGTACGAGTACAGGCGTTCCTCCTCCTCGTCGTCGACTTCAACGTAAACGCCGGCGTGGTGCGCCGGGTCCGGAGTGCGCACGGCGCTGCTCTTGAGCGGGGCCATGACGTCGAGAGCGCCCTTGTCGAAATATTCGAGCGCGCTCGGCCTCAATGCCGAGCCGGCGGCGGCGTCGGCCCGCACCCGGAGCACGAAATCAAGGGCCTGCGCTTCCGTCTTGAAGAAATACAGCACGCCCAGGGTGTGCGCCGGCTCGGGAAGCAGCCCGAGGGTGACGGCCGAGACGACGCCGAGGGTGCCCTCCTGCCCGATAAACAGGTCGATCAAATCCATGTCGTCCCGGACGTAATAACCGGCGGCGTTCTTGAGGGCGCGGAACGTATAGCCGGGGAGGCTGCCCGCGACGGCTCGCGCGCCCTCGAGCGCGAGCGTGAACTCCCGGCCGCGGGCGAAGGAGGAACCGCGCGCGAGGCGGGCGGTCTTCCCGGACGACAGGACGACCGTCAGGCCCGTCACGTAATCGCGCGTCGGCCCGTAGCGGTGGCTCCGCGCGCCCGAGGCGTTGCACGCAACCATCCCGCCCAGGCTGGCGGTGGTTTCCGTGGGATCGGGCGGGAAGAAAAAGCGGCCGGAATTGCGGAAGCGCTCGAAGGCCCGCTGCGACGCCGGGTCGGAGAGGTCCGCTCCGAAATCCTTCCGCCGCAGGTGATCGCCGAGCGCGGCGAGGGTGAGTCCCGGCTCGACCGTGATCGAGAAGCGGCCCGCCGCCTCGTCATACGCGAAGCCCGCGATCCGCGTCAGGCGCGAGAGATTCAGGATGTGCCCGCCCTCGGGCACGGCGCCCCCCGTGATCCCGGTCCGCGCCCCCTGCACCGTGAACGGCACGGCGCTCGCGGCGAGGAGACCGACGGTCTCGACGAGCTCCGCGGCGTCCGACGGAAAGGAGATCGAATCGGCATGCCCGAGGTAGCGGGATTCGTCCGTCAGGTATTCGGGGCCGATGTCTTTTTTCGGAATAATGGCAACCATCGCTTCACCGCGGCCATCATAGGGAATTTGGCGGAGAGGATCAAGGAGCGGCGAGTCGCCCCGCCGGTAACCCGCGGGACGGAGACAACGACGGCCACCGCCGCGTTCGGCGCGCGGGCCGCAGCGCCCGGAAGCGCGATCCCATTTCCCGACGACCCCTTTTTTAAAATCATACAAAAAGTTCGATGCCCGCCGCCCGCCGTTCGCGTACAATTTTCGGCGGAAAAGCATGACGAAGGCCCGCACCGCGCAATCAGACTCCTCACGCGACGCGCCCGGGACCGTTATCTGGGACGTCACCCGCGCCTGCAACCTGAGCTGTCCCGTCTGCCTCGCCGCCCCGGCGCCGAAAGGCCGCCGGGAGCTTGATTCACAGGAGGCATTCCGGCTCATCGACTCGTTTTCGGCCGCCGGGGTGCGTCGGCTGACGGTGACGGGCGGCGAGCCTTTCGTGCGCGGCGACATCGTCGAGCTGCTCTCGCGGCTGGCGGACGCCGGCCTGCGGGTGGAGGTCTCCAGCAACGGGGATCGGCTTTCCCCCGCCGTGTTCAGGGCCCTGCGCCGTCTCCGCACGGTCCGCGTTCGGGTGAGCCTGGCCGGAACGGCGGAGACGCACGACTGCTTCCGCGGCCGCCGGGGCGCTTTCGCGAACGCCGTCCGGACGATCAGCCGGCTCGCGGACGCGGGACTGCCGGTGGGCGTACGCGCCACCGTCACGGCGCAGAATGTCGAATGCATCGGGGAGCTCGTCGACCTGGCGTTCGCTCTCGGATGCGACTCGTTCGCGGCCGCTCCGTTCATCCCGTCGAGCCGGGGCGCACGATTCGAGCGTCGGCTGTTGCTCGGCCGGACGGGATCGCTCGCCTTGAACGGGATCATTTCGCGGAAAAACCGCGAGCTCGCCGGCCGTATGGCTCTCTCCGTCCGCCCGTGCTTTCTGTTCCTTCTCAACCGGCCCGCCGCTCCGGCTGAGACCGAAGGGGAGACGACCTGCCCGGCCGGCTGCCGCGAGCTTTGCGTCGGGGCGGACGGAACGGTCTACCCCTGTCCCTCCCTGCGCGATTTTCCGCTCGGCCGCCTCCCCCGCGATTCAATTGAACGGAT
>CAZKOS010000029.1:11694-20426 GCA_964554445.1 uncultured Spirochaetaceae bacterium
CTCCGTGCGCGCACGCGGGTTAAGCGTCGCTCGCGCCCGCCCGACCGGAAGGTCAAGAAAGATATTCTCCCGCTTTCGGCTGCCCGCGGACCTACTGGAAGGCGGTCTGTTCCGCGATGCCGCGGAACGAGACGTCGAAATCTCCAATGAGGATGTCCCGATACGTCCGGCCCGCCGCGAAAGGATTGTCACCGAGCGCCTTCCGCTCGAGCCATCCCACGACGTAATAGGAGTGCCAGATCCCCCGGGCGACGATCAGCTCCCGAAGACCCGAAAGCCGCGGGCCCTGGCGGCAATAGTAGAGCCGGCAGACGAGGGGCCGCGTCGCGTGCGAAGCGCACGACCCGTCCCGCCGGAAGGGACATCGGCCGGCGGCGTTTTTCCGCAGGGCGATCGGTTCGGCCGTATTGTATTCGTAATAGAGCTCGGCTTCCGCCCGCGGCAGGCGGAAATCGCGCATAAGCCCGCGAACGCCTTTTTCCCGGCGCGCCGGATCGGGCGGCTCGGGAAAGGCGAGAGCCCCGCGCCCGGCGGCGGGCGTCTCCGGCCCCTCCCCTCCCAGGACGCGCGCCGTTTCCCAACCGACGAGCGGGATGACGTCGGAGCAGCAGCGCCCGCACCCGGCGCAGAGGGACCGCTCGTCTCCCACCCCGGCCAATCCCACGAGGAGCTCCTCCAGGGTGCAATCGGGCGAGTATCCCGCCAGTTCCAGGCAGCCGTCATCATTCATGTGCAGATCGATCATCCGCCGGACCTCGCATCATCATCGTCGTTCGCGCGCCGCAGGGTATCGCGACGGCATCCCCGACAATATACCGCGGGGGACGGGAGCCGTCCATGCGAGTCGCTTCGCTCCCGCCGGCTTCCCGCCTCGCGGGCCCGTGAGGCGGGTCCTCCGTCAGTCGGCGCGGCGGGAGTTCCTCCGGTTCTCGCGCAGGCTGAAAATCAATTCCGCCCCGCTCAAGACGACCAAGACGAACGCGAGGGACCACAGGAAAATCCGTCCGCGCACCGGCAGGGCCAATCGGCCGAATATCAGCCAGAGGGTCAAGACGATCCCCCCGCACAGGTTGATGCTTATCGCCCCGATCAATCCCAAGCCGACGTATTTCCCGTTCGCTTTTCTGATCGCTTCGATAAAGAGGGCGACGGCGACGCCGATGAGAACCGCGCCGAGGATGTTCGGGTAAAAAAGCGTGCTCGACGGCGGGACCCCGAGCGCGGCGGCGAAAATCGGAAACGCGAGCAAAAACACCCCCAGGATAAAATTGATGACGGCGTCGATCAGAAGAATTATTTTTGTATTCATTGCACAAGCTCCTTTCAAGGTAATATACTGATTCATGCTTCCTGCGGTCCACCGAACACGGAAAGCCCTGAACAAGCGGCCGGCCGGACCGAACAAGAGAAGTCGTTGAGCCGGATGTTCTTTCTTCCGGCCGTCATCGCGGAGTGCGCACGGGGGAGGATTCCCGAATGGCTGAAATCTTGAACCGCGTACCGCCCGGTTTTCTCGAGCGATACCGCGCCAAAACCGCCGAGAATGTGGTTTTTCTGCCGCTCGCCAGGGGCTTTCTCAAGCTCGAGTACGGAAAATACGACGAACCGGACGCCCTGGCGGTCGTATCATTCGTCGCGAAGAATTCCGAAGCCTCCCCCGCGATCGGCCCGCGCCTGGAGCTCAGGCTCTTCAAGGGCGGACGCGAGGACATCGCCACGTTGATAGGCGAGAACGCCGTTTCCGGACTGCAGTGGTCGAACGGCGGAGTGTTCTGGGGCCACACCTACGACGAGGACGGCCCGGCGCCGCAACGGAGGACCGTTTCACTGGGCGACTGGATCGACGAGTGCCTCGCCCGCATGGTGAATCCGTAGACCCGCCTTTCCCAGGAAGGGAACCACTGATGGCACTGATAAGAAGTGATTGCACTGATAAAGATGAGGAAAAAGGATGGATGGAGAAGAGAGAAGCAAAAAAGGGGCCTGGATCGGATTGGGTACTAGCGTATAGCCAAATTTTAGTGCGAACTCCAAGTAAATTGAGTAGTAAAATATATTATCTTTCGTGATAAAAATGCATACAAAAACCCCGATTTTTTAATTCTTCCTTTCACTTTCTTTTATCAGTGTTATCTGAAGTTCCTATCCGTGTCTTCAGTGGTTCCCTCTCTTCTCGCCCCGGGCATCAACCCGCCTCTTGGACAAATTCCCCGCTTCCTGTTACAATAGGGCGACTGGACACGGCGCGCTTTCTCGACGCGCCGTCGGGGGAATGAATCCAATGGCAAAGCAGCACAATTACGACGAGAGCAAGGTTAAAACCTTAAGCTCGCTCGAGCACATCCGCTTGAGGCCCGGCATGTACATCGGCCGCTTGGGCGACGGCTCGAACATCGACGACGGCATCTACGTTTTATTGAAGGAAGTCATCGACAACGCGGTGGACGAGTTTATCATGGGCTTCGGCACCCGCATCACGATCGCCGTGGAGAAGAACACGGTCAAGGTCCGCGACTTCGGGCGCGGCATCCCGCTCGGCAAGGTAATCGACTGCGTGTCGATCATCAACACCGGCGCCAAGTACAACGACGACGTTTTCCAGTTCAGCGTGGGCTTGAACGGCGTCGGCACCAAGGCGGTCAACGCCCTTTCCAAGCACTTCCGCGTGGTCTCGATGCGCGACAAGAAGTTCTTCGAGGCCGTCTTCGTCAAGGGCAAGCTCGCCAAGAAGCGCGAGGGCAACGCCCCGAACGAGAAGGCGGGCACCTATATCGAATTCGAGCCGGACCCGGAGCTCTTCGGGGATTCGGTCTTCAACGACGAGTTCATCGAGCAGCGTCTCTGGAATTACGCCTATCTCAACTCCGGCCTCGCCCTCGAATACGGCAAGAAGACCTTCAAGTCCGACCGCGGGCTCTTCGACCTGCTCGAGTCCGAAGTCGGCGCCAAGACCCTCTACGACATCTCGTATTACAAGGGCAACCACATCGAATTCGCCTTCACCCACACCGAAAACTACGGCGAGACGTACTTTTCCTTCGTCAACGGCCAGTTCACCTCCGACGGCGGCACGCACCTGTCCGCCTTCCGCGAGGGGCTTCTCAAGGGCGTCACCGAATTCTTCCAGAAACCGTACTCGGGCGTGGACGTGCGCGAGGGCGTCGCCGGGGCCATTTCCATCAAGCTGAAAACCCCGGTCTTCGAAAGCCAGACCAAGAACAAGCTCGGGAACACCGAGATCAAGGCCTGGATCGTCAATGAAACCAAGTCGGCGGTCGTCGATTTTCTCCACAAGAACAATGCGGCGGCCAAAAAGCTCGAAGACAAGATCGTCAGCAATGAGAAGCTCCGCAAGGAGCTCAACGCGGTGCGGAAGGAAGCCAAGGACGCGGCCAAGAAGATCGCCCTGAAGATCCCCAACCTCAAGGACTGCAAGTACCACCTGGGGGACAAGGACGGCGAGGATTCGATGATCTTCATCACCGAGGGCCAGTCGGCCTCGGGCTCCATGGTCTCCTGCCGCGACGTGCTCACCCAGGCCATCTTCAGTCTCAAAGGCAAGCCGCAAAACATGTTCGAGCGGCGGCAGGCGGACATTTACAAAAACGCCGAGCTCTACAACATGATGATGGCCCTGGGCATCGAGAACGACATCGAGGGGCTCCGCTACGCCAAGATCATCATCGCCACCGACGCCGACAACGACGGCTTCCACATCCGGAATCTCCTCATGACCTTCTTCCTCACGTTCTTCGAGGAGCTGGTCGTCGCCCAGCGGGTCTACATCCTCGAAACGCCGCTCTTCCGCGTGCGCAACAAGCAGGAGACCGTCTACTGCTACAGCGAGAAGGCGCGGGACGAGGCGACGGCGCGCCTTTCCAATCCCGAGGTCACCCGCTTCAAGGGGCTGGGAGAGATCAGCCCGAAGGAGTTCGGCCAGTTCATCGGCGACAACATGCGGCTCCTCACCGTCAACATCAAGACGATGAAAGAGGTGCCGGACATGCTCGAGTTCTACATGGGGAAGAACACGCCCGAGCGCAGAGACTATATTATGGAGAATCTTATATAACGCGGGCTTTCAAAGAGAGAGGACACCCCTCGACTGCGCTCGGGGCAGGCTCCGGGCACGAAGAGAGGAAGAAGAGCACGAAGGGGAAAATGAGTGCACGGAGAAGATAATGGAAGAAGGTAAAGATGGAGTGTTTGAGAAGATCTCATTAGTAACGCGATGGGGCCAAGGGATACGAAAACCTAGTATTAGTGATTTAAAAGGTAATTGCGCGATATAAAATCGGAAATTACTTCAGGGTTATGCGCTTCTGTCCGGCCAACACAGAAAGCGCCACTGAGGACGAAGGACACGAAGAAGAAATGAAAGAAGTTAAAAGAATTTTTATTTTCCACTTTCCCTTTCCCCTTCGTGCCCTTCTCCCCCCTTCGTGATCTTCGTGTCCTCCGTTAAGGTGACACGGAATTGACAGCTTATAGATAGAAAGAGTCTGATATGGCATACGTCAAGCAATTATTCGACACCAATTTCCTGGAATACTCCTCCTACGTCATCAAGGACCGGGCCATCCCGCACCTGGACGACGGGCTGAAACCGGTCCAGCGGCGCATCCTCCACTCGCTCTTCGAGATGGACGACGGCAAATTCCACAAGGTGGCCAACGTCGTCGGGCACTGCATGAAGTACCACCCGCACGGCGACGCGTCCATCTACTCGGCCCTCGTCGTCCTGGCGCAGAAGGAGCTCTTCATCGACCGGCAGGGGAACTTCGGCAACATCTTCACCGGGGACGAGGCGTCGGCCGCGCGCTACATCGAGTGCCGCATCCTCCCCCTGGCCAAGCGGATCCTCCACAATCCGGAGATCACGCAGTACGAGGACTCCTACGACGGCCGCAACAGGGAGCCGGTCGTTTTCCCGGCCAAAATCCCCCTCGTTCTCGTCATGGGCGCGGAGGGCATCGCCGTCGGCATGGCCACCAAGATTCTGCCCCACAACTTCGTGGAAGTAGTCGAGGCGGTCAAAGCCGGCCTGCGCGGGAAAAAGACGAAGCTCTACCCCGACTTCCCCACCGGCGGCACGGTGGACGTGTCCGGGTACGCCGACGGAATGGGCAAAGTGCTGGTGCGCGCCAAGCTCGACACGTCCGACCCGAAGCGCATCCTCGTCACCGAGCTGCCCTTCGGATCCACCACCGAGTCGCTCATCTCCTCCATCGAGGGGGCGGCCCGCAAGAACAAGATCAAGATCGCCGGAATCAGCGACTACACGTCCGAGAAGGTGGAAATCGAGATCAAGCTCCAGCGCGGCACGTACACGAACGAGGTCGTGGACGCCCTCTACGCCTTCACCGACTGCGAGACTTCGATTTCCGTCAACTCCCTCGTCATCGCGGAGAAGCACCCGCGGCTCATGACGGTGAGCGAGATCGTCGCCCACTCGAGCCAGCGCCTGGTGAAGATTCTCACCGCCGAGCTCAAGATCGAGGAGGGCAAACTCCGCGACCGGCATCACGCCCGCACCCTGGAGCAGATATTCATCCAGGAGCGCATCTATAAAAAAATAGAGGACAAGAAGACGCAGGAAGGCGTGACCCGGGCGGTCCTCGACGGCCTCAAGCCGTTCGCCAAACAGATCAAGCGGGAGGTGACCGCGGAAGACGTCGAGCGGCTTCTCAAGATTCCGATCCGCCGCATTTCGCTGTACGACATCAACAAGGCGAAGCAGGAGCTCGTCGAGATCGAGGCGCGGCTCAAGGAGGTGCGCGGCCACCTGAAGAACATCGTCGAGTACGCCGAGGGATTCCTGGACGGCCTCGTCAAGGAGCACGGGGAACGCTTCCCGCGCCGCACCGTCATCTCCAACTTCGAAAAGGTGGACGCGCGCGAGGCGGCCGCCAACCAGCGCAACCTCGACCTCCGCTACGACGACGATACCGGCTACATCGGGACGGACGTGAAGACCGGCCGCGTCCTCTTCCAGGTCTCCTCCTACGACCGGGTCATCATCATCCGCCGCACCGGCGCCTACTCCGTCATCAACGTCCCCGAGCGCCTGTTCGTGGACAAGGGCATGCTTCACTGCGCCATGGCGGACAAGGAAGAGATGGCGAAGACGACGATCACCGCCGTTTACAAGGACAAGGCCAAGGGAATTCCGTACATCAAGCGCTGCGTCATCGACGCCTTCATATTGGACAAGGGCTATACGCTCATTGACGACGATTACCAGATGCTCTGCCTGACCGCCGACAAGAACGCGTCCGTCAGGGTGACCTACGTTCCCAAGGCCCGCCTCAAGATCCGCGAGGAAACGTTCAAGGTATCCAGGTTCCCGGTCCGCGGGCTCAAGGCCGGCGGCTTCAAGCTGTCGTCCAGGGCGGCGGAGACGGCGGCGGTCGTCTCGGCCGCAGCCGCGGCCGCAGCCAGGGCCGAAGCGAAAAAGGTCGACGCGCCCCCGTCCGCGACCGGGGGCTCACTCCTGAAGCGTGCCCAAGCCAAAGCCAAGGTGCTGGGGAGAAAGCCGGCGAAGAAAGCCAAGCCGAAAGCCAAGAAAAAGCCCAAGAAAAAAAGACGCTAAACGCAAGGGTGCAGAAAGCGGGGCTCCATGTCGGAGCTCCATTTTTTTATGCCCTGAGAGAAAAGGGGTGAATACATGTACTCGGGTGCGGGAAGTACGAAAAAAAGGCCGGAGGCGATGAAGCCGTCCGGCCCGCAAAAAGCTTAACTTGTAGAAAAGGTCCCATTACGACGATGATTCACAACTCTGGAATTTTAGATGTTTCCGAATCCGATGCAGCCGTTGCAGTGCAGCCATTCGCTGTACGATCCGCCGCAGCTGTTGTTCTGCCACACGCCGGTGTTGTAGCTCTGGGCTTCCGCCTGGCGGATGGAGCCGTTGATCGATACGTAATCGATCTGCACGTCGCGGCCGCTGGCGTCGTTGTCGAAATAGACGTTCAAGCCGCCCGTTGAGTAGGCGGTGCACTGCCAGTTGGCCATGCCGGTGCCGATGGTCCAGGAGCCGTACTGGGTGCCGTTGACCGTCACCTTGATGTGTTCCTGGCCGCTGGTTCCGCGGGCGCGGACGACGATGGTCGCGCCGCCGCTCGAGGACGAGGAACTGGACGACGACGAGCTGCTCGTAGAACTGCTCGAGCCGATGCTGATGGTGGCGTTGCCGCTTGAACCGTTCCATGCCTCCGCCGCCATGATGCAGTAATTTTGAGTATAGACGCTCTTTCCCAGATTTTTCCATCCGTTAAAGTGCTCGCCGAGATTGATGGGGCTTGAGCTTGCGCCGCTGCAGTTATACTGCTGGAAATATCCATTCCCGGTAATGTTGGGTCCGTTGCAGTTGTACGACTGCAGGGTGTACGAACCCCGGCTGGTGCTGTATGAGCCGACGGTGGAGCCGCCGCCTCTCCCGATGTAATATTCCACAAGCGGGTTCGACAACCAGCCGTAGACGCCCCAATAGGAGCACCCGCTGCAGCTGCCGGTCCAGCTCAAGGTGGCGCTGTTGCAGGGATTATAGCCCAGACCGGCCACGATGTCCCCGATGTTGTACCAGGTCGCGGTCATGTAGTCGCCATTGCGCGTACAGGTGGCCGACCCGACGCCATTGGTCCAACACTGATAGTAGTTCGTGGCTCTCGCGGCCCCGTCGTCCGTGACGCCTGCTGCCGGCGGCATGCAACTTCCCATCAAGCCTATGGCGATGACGACCAGAAGAGCGGTCAGAATGTTCTTCATGTATAGTACCCTCCTTTATAGCATGGGCAATCAACGATTGCCGAAAAACGATTATATTTTTCGACTTTTCACCTACGATTCCACCCGGTCCTTCTACAAGGTCAGCTTTTTCAACGTTTTGATTGAACTTCGCGAGAATGATGAGGAGATATTCATTGATGCTATACGCGCCGGGAGCGACGGGGTTTCAAATATTTTTTAAATTTCGTACTCAAGTCAGGTTTATGAGTTGAGGACGAACGCAGGCAGAGCCGGCGGTTTTCTATCGGGATAAAAATAAAACGGTATTTTTTACTAAGATAGAGTTATATCCGCACAGCTACGCTTTGTCGGGTATTTCCGATTATAATTCTTGGTCATACTGAAATTTATACAAACCCCCGTATGATAAATCGCAAACGATGGAGTATACAATTGCCATTCCCGGGGGAAGCGTTGCCTGAGGTACCGAAAACGACGGCGTCACAGTTTTGTTCGCCTGCTTCGGCTCGCGTACTAAAGGGCTAAAATCCCGGCTGAAGCCAGATCAGAAACAACGCCGAGGCGGCGAAAGCCATGACGAACATAACCGAAGCGAAAATCCCGCCGCCCCATCGGCAAAGGCGAAGAGAGGGCTTTTTCAGCACGAAACCCGGGGAAAGGGCGCCGGCCGAAAACCCGCTAAAAAACCATGTCGAAAGGAAACGAAAAGCCGAAAAAAAAACCGGCGGCGCAGACGCCGGCCGGCCCGGGATTACTCTCCCCGTGAGGATTCCATTGCGCTAGATATTTCCGAATCCGATATACCCATTGCAGTGCATCCGCTCGCTGTAGGAACCGCCGCAGCCGCCGATTTGATAGACAGCAGTATTGGTGGACTGTTGCACCGCCTGGCGGACTGAACCGTTGATCGAAACATAGTCGACCTGCATGTCGCGGCCCATAACTTTTCCTATCAATTTTTCGGCCAATCATATGATGAAATA
>CAZKOS010000030.1:0-18399 GCA_964554445.1 uncultured Spirochaetaceae bacterium
TGATGTCGCCGAACATGTTGGTGGTGACGATCACGTCGAACCACTCGGGGTTCTTTACCATCCACATGGTGGTGGCGTCGACGTGGGCGTAATCGGTCTTGATGTCCGGGTATTCCTTGGCCACCTCCTGGAAGGTCCGCCACCACAGGTCGTGGGCGTAAATGAGCACGTTCGTCTTGGCGCAGAGCGTGAGCTTCCTGCCCTTGTTGCGCTTCCGGGCGTACTCGAAGGCGTAGCGGACGCAGCGTTCGACGCCGAACCGGGTGGCGATCATTTCCTGGACCGCCACTTCCTGGGGCGTGTCCTTGCGCAGAAAGCCGCCCGATCCGATGTACAGGTCTTCGGTGTTTTCGCGCACCACCACGAAGTCGATGTCCTCGGGCTTCTTGTTGGCGAGCGGCGTCTCCACGTTCGGGTAGAGCTTGATCGGACGCAGGTTGACGTACTGGTCCAGCGAAAACCGGAGCTTGAGCAGAATCTGGGTCTCCAGAATCCCGGGCTTCACGTCGGGGTGTCCGATGGCCCCCAGGAAAATGGCGTTGAATCGCTTGAGCTCCTGGAGCGCGGAGTCGGGAAGGGTCTCCCCGGTCTTCATGTAATGCTCGCCGCCGAAGGGAAAGTCGGTGAACTCGAAATCGATTGTGAACTTGGCGGCCGCCGCCTTGAGTACTTTCAGGCCTTCGCGGACGACCTCGGGGCCGGTGCCGTCGCCGGGAATGACTGCAATCTTATACATTGGGATCCTCCTTGTCGTGTTCCTGACGGAAAAGCGTAAAATGGGGAAGGTACGCCGGATTCGACCGGGCTTGTCGACTGCCTTCTTCAGCGCCCGTCGCGCACCGTGTCTGCGCGGTCTTGGAGACGAGAAACCTGCGAACGCCCGGCGAACAGGGAGAGAGTACCGGAGAAGCGTTCAGTTTGTCAATGTCGCTTGCCGCGATCGCATAAAATACTCGTCGCGGAAACCGAAATTCAGAAAAGACACGGAGCGCACAGAGGGAGGAGGAGCACACGGAGAAGAGAGAAGGAAGGCCACGAAGGAGGATAAAAAATCGACGGACTCGGATTATTTTGTTTTTCAACTATTTTTTCCTTTCATTCTTTTCTTTTTCCGTGTGCTCCGTTTTCTCCGTGTCCTCCGTGTCCTCCGTGTCCTCCGTTTTCTCCGTGTCCTCCGTGTCCTCCGTGTCCTCCGTGTCCTCCGTGTCCTCCAAACTCCTTGCCTGGACGGCGATCTCTCGCTATTATCGAAAGAGGAGAAACCGATGATTTACTGGAAGACGATCTCTGACGAGGAGGCAAGGCGCACGATCGACGCGAAGGAATTTCCGGATGAGATCCGCGCCTCGCGCGACAATGTGGCGGTCATCCTGACACAAGGCTGGTGCCACCAATGGCTCAGCCTGAAGCGCGGGCTGGAGCGCATTGCCGACTCCGAGGCGCGCGACATAGACGTGTACGTCTTCGTCTACGACCGCTCTTCCGTCTTCGACGAGTTCCTTTCATTCAAGGAATCCGTCCTGGGAAACGCCGTCATTCCCTACGTCCGCTATTATCAAGGGGGAAAGTTCCTGACCGATTCCAATTTCGTGACCACCGAGGAGTTTCTCGGCCGCTTCAATTGATCGATGACCGGTCGGTCACCATTGACTGCGCGGTCGCCGTCGACGGGACCGCTTCCGGCGGCGGTGAGGCCCCGGGCGGCTCGACGGTTTCGGGCGGAGGAGTCGCCCCGGGGGAAGGCGAAGGCGATGCTTCAGGAGCGGGCGTCTTTTCAGGAAGAGTCTCCCGCGGACCGTTCACCGCCTCGCTTTGAGTCGGTCCGGAGGCCGGAGCCGGTGTTTCCTCCGGCGCGACTGCGGGCGGCGGAGCGATCAGGGAGTAATACCGGGCGACCATGGCCGGCTGCTTGTAGAAGTCCTTCACGTTATAATCGAGGGGATCGATGATAATGGCCGCCAGACGCGCGTACTCGTCGTAAGTGAGCCGCGCCGCCGGTTTCCTGTAATACGTCCGGGCGGCCGCTCCCAGCCCGTACACCCCTTTTCCCCATTCAATGTAGTTCAGGTATAATTCCAGGATCCTTTTTTTGGCGACCACGGCGTCCAGCGAAACGGCCGCTATCGCCTCGATGTACTTGCGCAGGTAATTCCTGTCCTGCGACAGGAACAGGGTTCTCACGAGCTGCTGGGTGATCGTGCTGCCGCCCATGATCACCCTTCCCCAGCGCCGGTTCAACCGGTAGGCGTGTAGGATCGCCGCCGGATCGATTCCCGGATGGCGGTAGAAATTCTTGTCCTCGAGTTTCAGGTACATCGCCGGGACGTCTTTCGGCAACTTTGCGAGCGGAATAAATACGACCGGCCGGGGAACGTATCCGCGATCCAGGAATCGTTCCACCATGAGGGAGGTCAATGGGGGATTCAGCCAGGAATAGACGATCCCGGCGCCGAGTGAAAAAAACGCGATCGCCGCGTGGAAGACCAGCGCCGCGCCGAAGAGGGTGATCGGCAGGCGGCCCGCGAAATACCGGAGCAGGGAGCGCGCGCCCTTGACGGGCAGGGCGATGAGCGCATCGCCCCCGCTTCGCGCGGCGGTCCGGGGAAGGACCGATCGTGTGCGGGAGTAGGGAAACTCGGGATTCCAAAAAAAACAAGCCGGCATAATAATATTCTATGGTACTGAAATATTCTCAATCGCTTTTGCTTTATCATACCGGATTTACATAAATCCCGGTATGACAAAGAATTTGATCGGGAATACCCGATAAAACGTAGCTTTGCGGGTATAACCACCGTTCGCAGCGGGGGGTAGCCCGCAAGCGGAGTGTACCCGCAAGCGGGCTCAATGTACGCATCGGCCGCCGCGATGTCAAGGAAATCCCGGCCGGGAACAAATTCCCGGGGGACGGGAATCCTTGAAAAAAAGGCCTTGCCGAAGCAAGGCCTGAAATGATCCACCGTAAGATTGTATTATTTTTTCGGGAGAGCCGGATATTTCTTGGCGGGATCGTACGTGCCTTCCCGCTTTTCCCCGGCAATGGGCGGAATTTCAAAAACCTGTTTGGGGAGAATCAGGTTCGGATCGTTGGGAACCGGCAGCTTCTTCTTGTTGGCGTCGTACAACAGCTTCCATTTCATGGGATCGCCGTACACGAACGGGTACCCGGCGATGTTCCAAAAACAGTCCCGGTTGCCCGGGACGAGCCGCACCACGTAGTATTTGGGCAGGACGACCTCCCCTCCCGCCGATGCTTTGGCGAGAAGCGAATCCAGCTCGTCGAGGGCCGCCAGGGCGGCCTGGGCCTCGTTGATGCTCTGCTGAAAGTCCTCCGCGTCGAAGGCGTCCTTGGCCGCTCCCTGCCGCGTTTTGGCGGTGGTGAGTTGGTCGGGGAATTCCGCGTTCGCGCGCTCCATATCCAGCTTGGACATCCTCTCGTCCAGGGTCTTCAGGAGCGCGTCCGCCTGGGCCTTCAGGCCGCCGTTGTCGGAACCGAGCCTGACCTTGTTGAAGAGCTCCTCGGCCTGGGCCGAATAGGTGTCCGCTTTGTCGTAATCCCCGGCCGCGTAAGCCTCCTCCGCCGATTTCTGGAGCTGCAGGGCCGCCTGATAATCCGGGTTATCCTGCAGGCTCTGGGCGAAACCGACGGTCGCGGCACAGAACAATACGATGATAATGAAAAGTCGTTTCATCGATTTCATACATCACTCTCCTTTACATAACTCCGCGCGTCGCACGGCTTACTCGGTTTTCGCTCCGCCCTGTTGGGCGTTGAGGGCGTCCTGCGCCTGCTTGGTTTTTTCGAACTGGGCGTCGGCCTTTTCCTTCTTGGCCTTGGCCGTTTCGTAGGCGCTTTCGTATTTCTGCTTCGCCTCCTGGAAGAGGGGCTGCGCCTCTTCCCAGTTCTCCTCGTCGGCCAGCTTGGCCGCCTGGTCGTAGGCGTCTTTGGCGGCATTGTATTCCGTTTCCGCGGCCACCGACGCCTTGATGCCGTCGGCTTTTTCCCGCACGGCGGAGATTTGCTCATCCTCGATCTTGCGGGCCGCGGCGATGCCCTTCTGCATCACGACCTTGTAGTCGGCGTTCGCCTCGTCGAGCGATTTCTTGGCGGCCAGGTTGTCTTTTTTCATGTTTCCCTCGCCGCTCTTGAACGCGCTTTCCGCCGCCTGGAACTGGTCGGGTGCGTACTGGTCGAAATGAAACTTCTCGATGCGGGCGCGATATTTCTGCGCGGTGTCGTACTCGGTCTGCGGCAGGTCCTTCAGGGGGTCGAACGTCGGACACCCCGAAAAAAAGAGAAGTGCGATCGATAAAAGACCGAAACCGATGGCGGATTTCATGACTTGCTTCCTCCTTTTCACAGCGTTTTCGGGAAAAAAAATCGTCGTCTCCGGTTTTTTACGTTTTGATTCGGTTGGGCCGGGGGTTTTTTCATAGCAAAAAGTTAATTCATCCCTTCGGCGTTGTCAACCCTTTTGGTTTTTTTCTCCGCCGGCGGATATGGCTTCGCCCGAGGATTCCTGATAGAATGGCGGCGTCCCGACGGGAAAACGAGCTTTATGGAAAACATTTTTTCAATTGAAAACAACGGCTTCATGAAATTTCTCGATCTCCTCGCAAGGGAGAGCGGCCGCGTCGTCGCCCGCTACTACCAGGCCGACGTGGCGGTCGAGTCCAAGGCGGACGCGACGCCCGTCACGGTCGCCGACCGCCTGGCCGAGGAAAAGCTCCGCGGGCTCATCGGCCGGGAGTTCCCGGCCCACGGGATCATCGGCGAAGAGTTCGGGGAAACGAACGCCGACGCCGAGTACGTCTGGATCGTCGATCCGATCGACGGCACCAAGAGCTTCGTGGCCGGCGTCCCCCTCTTCGGCACGCTCATCGGGCTGCTGCGGAACGGCGCGCCCCTCGTCGGGGTCATCGCCAACCCGATCCTCGGCTTCACCCTCTGCGGCGACAACCGGCGCGCCCTGTGCAACGGCCGGCCGGCCGCCTGCCGCCCCTGCGACTCCTTGAGCGAGGCCGTGCTCTCCACCACTTCCCCGCTCTCCTCCGCCCGCCATCCGCAGGGAAAAAATTTCACGCGGCTCACCGAGCAGGTGAAGCTCTACCGCGCCTGGGGCGACTGTTACGGCTATTACCTCCTCGCCACCGGCCGCATCGACGTCATGCTCGACCCGGCCATGAAGCCGTGGGACATCCTCCCCCTCATCCCCGTCGTCCGCGGCGCGGGCGGCGTCATCACCACCTGGCGCGGCGACGATCCGGTGAAGGACCCGACGAGCGCGGCGGCCTCGGGGCCCGGCGTCCACGACGCGGTCATCGGCCTCCTGAACGCCTGAGGGAACGCGATGACCGGACCTTTCCCCGCCGCCCTGCTCTTCGACCTCGACGATACGCTCGTGCTGTTCGACGGCACCACCAGGCAAGCTTGGCGGAAAACCTGCGCCCTGTTCGCTCCCGAGACCGGGCGCGATCCGGAGGAGCTCTACGACGCCATCCGCGCCCACGCGCGCCGGTACTGGAGCGATCCGGACCGCCACCGGGAAGGCCGGCTCACGCTCGAGGAGACGCGGCGCGGGCTCGTGGCGGAGACGCTCCGGAAAATCGGCGCTCCGGACGACGCGCTCGCGGCGCGGCTGGCCGACCATTACTCCGCCCTGCAGGAAAGCCTCATCGAATTCCTGCCGGGCGCCGAGGAGACGCTCGGATTTTTCAAGGGGAGGGGGACACGGCTGGCGCTCGTCACGAACGGCAATGCCGTCCTCCAGCGCCGCAAGATCGAGCGCTTCCGGCTCGACCGCTTCTTCTCGCACTTCCTCGTGGAGGGGGAGCTCGGGTTCGGGAAGCCCGACCCGCGCGTGTACGAGCGGGCGCTCGCGGCCCTGGACGCGCGGCCGGAGGAGACCTGGTGCGTGGGAGACAACCTGGAGTGGGACGTGGCCGGCGCGCAGGCCTGCGGCATAACGGGCGTCTGGAAGGACACCTACCGGCGGGGCCTGGGCGGCAGTCCCGTGCGTCCCGACCGGATCATCCTGGAATTGAGCGAGCTCGCCGGGCCCGCGGGCGGGACGCATTTCATGTTACCGGAAGGAACGAAAACGAGGTGAGACGATGAACGAAACTCCTTTCGCACGCGACGTGGTCGACGGATTGATCGGCGCGAGCGGCATCCGCGACGTGGGCGCCGCCTCCATCCGCGAGCTTCGGAAACTGGTCGCCTCGATCGAGGAGGCGACCGGAAAAAAATTCATCAAGATGGAAATGGGCATTCCGGGCCTCCCGGCGCCGGCCGTCGGCATAGAGGCGGAAATCGAGGCGCTGCGCCGGGGCGTCGCGTCCTCTTACCCGGACATCGAGGGCATTCCCGAGCTGCGGGCGGAGGGCGCGCGGTTCGTGAAAAATTTCCTGAACGTCGACTGCGCGCCGCGGAACTGCTTCGCCGCGGTCGGCTCCATGCAGGCCTGCTTTTCCACGCTCATGGTGGCCGGCCGGATGGACAAGGCGAAGGACACCGTCCTGTTCATCAATCCCGGGTTCCCGGTGCACAAACAGATGGTGAAGATGATAGGGCTGAAGGCGGCCGGCTTCGACGTCTACGCGCACCGCGGAAAAAAACTGAAAATCGCGCTCGAGTCGTTGCTCGAAAAGGGAAACGTTTCGGTCATCCTCTATTCGAATCCGAACAATCCCTCCTGGATCTGCTTCACGGAGGAGGAGCTGGCGATCATCGCCGAGGCGGCGGAACGGCACGGGGCCCTCGTCCTGGAAGACCTCGCCTATTTCGCCATGGATTTTCGCCGGGAGCTGGGCGCGCCCGGCCGCCCGCCCTTCCAGTCGACCGTGGCGCGCTATACGGACAAATACGTCCTCTTCATCTCCAGCTCCAAGGCCTTCAGCTACGCGGGCCAACGCGTCGGCCTGCTGGTCGTCCCGGACGCGGTGTTCTCTCTCGACCGCCCGGATCTCCTCGCCTACTACCCCTCCTCCCGTTTCGGGCACGCCATCGTCTACGGCACCCTCTACGCGACCACGTCGGGCGTCGCCCATTCGGCGCAGGCGGGTCTGGCCGCGCTGTTGAGGGCGGCCAATGACGGAAAGCTCGACTTCATTGAAACGGTGAAGGAGTACGGCCGGCGCGCCCGGATCATGAAGGAGCTGTTCCTGAAAAACGGCTTCCGGCTCGTCTACGACCGGGACGGCGACCAGCCCCTGGCCGACGGATTCTATTTCACCGTTTCCTACCCGGGCTTGTCCGGCGGGGGCCTCGTGGCGGAACTGCTCTATTACGGCGTCTCGGCCATCGCGCTCGAGACGACGGGCAGCGAACAGGCGGGCATCCGGGCCTGCGTCTCGTTCGTCCTGCCCGAGCATTTTCCGGAGCTTGAGAAACGCCTCGCCCTCTTCCGCGCCCACCATCCGCGGTGAGGTAGTGTCTGACGCGCTTCCCTTCCGCTGAAGAGAACCGATCCTTTATTCGAGGCGTTGATGAAAAGAGGACACGCATCTCGCAGCGCAGCTTCCAGCGAGCTCACGAAGAGGAAAAAGTACACGAAGAAAGAGAAAAAGCGGGGCATCCCTCCTTTACATCAATTCATTTTCTTCTTTCTTCCCTTCGTGTTCTTCGTTTTCTTCGTGTGCTTCGTGACTTCTTTGCCAAGGTTGTCTTCATTTACAACTCAGGCGCTATTATAATCAAGAGAGTATATACCCCTCGCCGCGGACCTGCTCGATCTGCACGTCGGCGATGCCCCGGAGCTTCCGGCGGAGCGCGCACACGTGCACGTCGACCACCCGGCTGGAGGGGTTCTTCATTTTTCCCCAGATGGCGTAGTACAGCACTTCACGACTCACCACTTCGCCCCGGGCCTTGAGGAGCGCCTTCAGGATGCGCGCCTCATTGGGCTTGAGCGCCGCCTCGCCGGCCGCCGTCGCCACCCTGTTCGCGCCGACGGCGATCCCGCCCCCCCTTCCCTGCGGTTCCCCGGCGCGACCGGGCCGGAGGAGCCTCGTCAGCCTGACGTCGAGCTCGGCCAGGTCCCACGGCTCCTTCAGGTAGTCGCGGCAGCCCAGGCTGAAGGCCTCCGTCAGGTGCCCCGGCCGGCCGTACGCGATGACGGGCAGCCAGGTGTCGGGACGTTCGCGGTTGTGAAAAAGGTGCTTCAGGAATTCATGCGGTACGACGAAACAATCGAACTCGTGCTCGGGCAGGGGCCTTTCGCTGCATTCGAAATCGTAATGCGGCGAACGGGCGTAGTAGACTTTCACTTTTTCGGCGAGGAGGAGTCTTTCGGATACGAAATTGACGCGGAGTCGCTCAGCTTTCCGACGTGCCGGTCTTGTCTTCAATCTGCATTTTCGCCTTGAGCTCGGCGAGCATGGTGTCGGTCGAGGTGTCCCCGGCCTCCAGCGCCTTGAACTGCTTTTCCAGGTCGCCGTCGGCCGTGAAGTCCTCGAGCTCGGCCATGGCGTCGGCTTCGGCCTCGATCTTGTCCACCTTGGCGGCCATGCGGTCGAAGACCTCGAAGGCGCCGGTGTCCGAGAGGCTGCCCATCGTCTTCTGGATCTGCTTCTGGGCCTCGGCGCGCTTGGCGCGGGCGATCAGGATGTTCTTCTTGCGGCCGGCTTCCTCGATCTTCCCCTGCAGCTGGCGAAGGGAGCTCTTGAGCTTCTCCACCGCGGCGTGCTGGGACTCCCACTGTTCCTTGTATTGCGAGGCCAGCCCGGTGTATTCCTGCTTGCGGAGCAGGGCTTCCTTGGCGAGGTCGTCCTTGCCCGCCCGCACCGCCAGCATCGCCTTTTTCTCCCAATCCTGGGCTTGGCCCAGCTGGTCCTTCATCTGCCGTTCCAGTCGTTTTTCGTCGGCGATGGCGGAGGCCACGCTCTTCTTGGACTCGATGAGCTGTTCGTTCATTTCGATCATGATCTGATTGAGCATTTTTTCCGGATTTTCCGCTTTGCTGATCATGTCATTGATGTTCGCCTTTAAAATATCCGAAAAGCGTTTGAAAATTCCCATTTCAAAGCCTCCTAATCCCTGTATTCCTGCAGCACTTTGTAGTGCGAGGTCAGCGCGATTGCGATGGCGTCGAGGGTCGCCTGCAATTCCTCCAGGTCCATGGTTTCCGCCACCAGCGTGTTGATGATGAAGATATTGCCGCCGTCGATCGCGTACGCGCCGTGCAGCATGTCCGTCGAGTTCAGGGTCAGAAGCTTCTCGAAAAGCTTCTCCCGGTTGCCGGCGGGGACTTCCATCACCTTCACCCGGACGATGATCACCGGATCGATCGCCGCCACGACCACGTTCTCGATCCCCTTGGCCAAACCTTTGATGACCCAGGTGTTCGGCGAGAGCTCCTCGTAGTTCAGGGAGAGCTTGTTCAGGTAGCTGACCAGTTTCTCATTGCTCTGCATACGCGCCCCTTTTAATAATATAGTGCCGAATGGGCTTTTCGTTTAGCCGAGGAAAACCTGTCCGGAATCGTCGATGACCAGAATCGTTTTGCATTCCGAACAGCGAAAGCGTCCGGCGCGCGTCGCCTTGAGCTTTTTGGAACAGATGGGGCAGGTGAGCACTTTGGGGAAGATGGCGTTCGCGCCTCCGGTCCCGGTCTGGGAAAAGAAGGCGACCGCGTCCTCGAGCGTTTCCTTGATATTGAAGAATTGTGAGAAACCCAGGAGCTGAAAGACCTCATACACTTTCGGCTGGATGTCGAGGAGCACGAGATCCCCTCCGCGCGGCTTGACGGCCTTGAGGAAAAAAGTGAAGGAACCGATGCCGGTGCTCGAGACGTAATTGAGCCCGCCGCAGTGGAAGACGAGCCGGATGAAATTCTTGTCGATCGCCTTGGAAATCCGCTTCTGGAACAGGTTGGAATTATAGGTGTCTATGTATCCGCTCAAATAAAGAACGAGGCAATTCTCAACGTTTTCGATTTTCTGAAGCCGGATTTTTAAGCTTTCATCCTTTTCATCATCGAAACCTGGAATGATCTCATTGTTATTCATATCCGCTTTTCCTTTTGGAAGAATATTCCGCGACATCAAAATCGAAAATCACCGATGCCGTTTCATGTGCGGAAGGATCGATGATGCCGCACAGCCGCCCGTCATCATCGATTCTTCGAATCGGACACGCTTCCCGAAATCAACCGTCTTTCCCGCCGTCCTTCCCCCTATCCCCGGCGGTCTTTACCCATTATAATACCATTTGTCACTTTGTCAAATGGGAAAGGCGACTTTTTCCCCTTTCCTCAAAAATTATACTGAACGAACCTCAATTTGCAAGCATTTATTGAAAAAAGCTTCAAACGACGGGGGATCGGCGACAGTCCATTCAGGCGGGTATGGCGATGAGCAAAGAAGAAAATACGATCGATCGGCTCGAAAAAATATGCGCGATCCTCGTCCGGCCGAAAAATCCACGGAACGTGGGGTTTGCGTGCCGGGCGCTGAAAACCATGGGAATCACCCGCCTGCGCATCGTCGGGCCGCCGTCGTTCAATCTCAGGCGGGCGGCGGTCACCGCCGTCCACGCCAAGGAACTGCTTTCCCCGGACGAAATCTACCCGTCGCTGCCCGCCGCCCTGGCGGACGTGGCCCTGGCGGCCGGCATCACGCGGCGCCGCGGGAAAATGAGGAAATCCCACTCCCTTCTGCCCGAGGACTTCGCCCGCCACGCCCTGCAGATCAAAACGGGAACGGTGGCCATGGTCTTCGGCACCGAGGAATACGGCCTGACGGACGAGGAATTGTCATACTGCCATTGCGCCGTGCACATCCCCTCGTCGCGGCTGTTCCCGTCGCTCAACCTCTCCCACGCGGTGCAGATTCTCGGCTACGCGTTTTTCCGGGAGGCGGAACGATCCGCGATCCCCCGTTTCAGGCCGATCGACGGCCGCCAGCGGGAGCTCCTCGTGTCGCACATCATCGAATACCTGCGGCCCCTCAACTACTTCAAGCTCGCGGAAGCGCAGAGCCTTACCGTGCTGCTGCGGGACGTGTTCGCCCGCGCCTGCCTGTCGAAGGGCGAAGGGCGGCGGATCGAGAGGATTTTTCAAAAGATCAATGGGTTGTTCATCAAGCACTCGAAAAAAGCGAAGTCGCCCAGATTGACAACGGGGACCAAACTTGATACTTTTTAAAAACGCGGGCGATTAACTCAGCGGGAGAGTGCTACCTTCACACGGTAGAAGTCACAAGTTCAAATCTTGTATCGCCCATCATAATTTTCCCGGTACGTCTTCCAACCCGGGGAGACGATGACGACAATGCAAAGCTGCTTGAATCTCACACGGAAATCCGTAATTTCATAGTAATTTTTGAATTTTATTGTATAAAAATTTAGACATTTTTTAGATTTTGAGTATTACAAATTACTATCATAAATTAAGTCTATATATATTAAAGAAATATTTTTCTCCTTCTGTCCCATTTCAAGGTACGAATCTTGCAATACCTATTGTTAGATTTTTTTTATTATTGAGCCGTGGATTGGGAATGAATAGATTAAATTCGACAATCACCATAAAAACCGAAGGACGCCTCGCTGATCTGCTGAACGGCATAAGAGGAGAATTAGTCAGAAAGTTGCTGCATTTTCTCGTGGCTATCGTCCCGTTCATGGCCTACATCGACAAAACCTTGACCATGCTCCTCCTGGGAACCGGAATCATATTTTACACCGTCATGGAAAAACTCAGGCAGGAAGGCGTCTACGTCCTCGTCATTTCCGACGTGACTGTTTTCACCTCGCGCGAAAGGGACAAGGGGAAATTCGTGCTCGGTCCGGTCACCCTGGGGCTCGGCGCGATGTTGGCGCTGGCGCTCTACCCGGAACCGGCCAGCCGGATCGCCATTTACGCCCTGGCCTTCGGCGACGGCTTCGCCAGCCTGGCCGGCAAGCTGATCGGCGGCGTGAAGCTCCCGTTCTCGAAGGGCAAGACGCTGGCCGGCAGTCTCGCCTGCTTCCTGTCGGTGGGGCTGATCGCCTTTCGCATCCTCGGAAATCCGCTGTACGCCCTGCTCGTGGGCGCCGCGGCCGCTTTCCTCGAGGCCCTGCCGACGGAGGATCTCGACAACATCGTGCTTCCCGTGGGCACGGGGCTTTTCGTGTCCGTTCTCCTCGGCCTCTTCCCCGTCGGCTGAAACCCGCGTTCTTCCCCCTTCTTCCCGCCCGACGCAAATCTTTTTCCGGAGCTGAAACCTCATCTGCCGCGCCGACGAGTTCCCCTGAAAGGGAGCCGTTCCCGCCGGCGCTCCTCCGAAGACGCGGCCGCGGGCGGCCTCAGGAGAGGTTGAATTGCGATTTATATCCCAAGTAGGCGGCCGCCGCCCCGCCCGCGAACAGGATGCCTCCGCCGACGAGCGGAAGCGGCGAGAGGGCGAAGACCATCATCTCCCTGGCCGCCAGCATGGCGCAAACGCCCGCCAATATCCACCATGTCCGGCCCCGCACGACGGAAATGACGTTGTTCACGACGAGCAGGGCGGCGACGCTGACGTAGAGAATGAACACCCCTTGCTCGTCGTTCAGCTTGAACATGCCGTTGGTCAGGAGCAGCTGGGGATCGAAGGGAAGGCTGAAGGTGAGCAGGAAGGAGACGAGAACCATCGCCAGCACGACCATCTCGTATTTCTGATATTGAAAATCCAGGGCGTAGAGGCTGCCGAACAGGAGCGCCAACAATCCGAACATCCGGCTCCCGAATACGACGCGCGACAGAATGACTCCGATGAGAGGCGACGCGTGCCAGAGCTGCAGGTTGAAACTGGCGAGCCGCAGCGTTTCGGGGAGCAGGGAAAAGAGAAAGAGCGAGAGAAAGAAAAGCTCCCCCTGCCCGGTATTCCTGAAAAAAATCCTGAAGAACACGAATCCGACGAACCCGGCGGCGGCCAGCAGCCCCATGCCGACCACGCTCGACGTCTCCCCGAACGGCGTGATGGTGTAGACGAACCAGAACTGCTCGGATTCGAGAAAAACGGGGCGCTCTCCGCTCGTCCCGAAAACGAGAGAGACGGCGGCATTGACGCAGAACCCCGCGATCAGGCACAGGCCCAGGATGAAAAAAAGGTTGAGCAGCGATAACCGCGTACTGAACGCCATAGTCAAAGTTATAATGGAAATTTATAATGAGGAAAAGCGGGATATCGGCGAATCGATTGAAAAACCATTACAGAAATTATCAAAAAAGACGATATTTTGATTGAGGTAATATTAATGCGGAAAGCGGTCCTGCTTATAATACTCTCATGCGCGGGCGTTCTCAATCTGTTTGCCGGAGACGCGGCCCGCTTCCTCAACCTGGGATTTTCCGACGACTCGCGTTATTTCATGTTCGGACAATACGGGATTGACGCGGAGACCGCCAAGCCCTTCGCGGATTGCTACATCGTCGACATTGCGAAGAACGCCTACGTCCCCAAGGGCAAAATGAACGAGGTGTTCGACACGCGGCAGGCGGCCGGCAATGACGGGCTGGGCGGGATTCTCAAGATCGTGGAAAAAAACCGTTCCCTCCTGCAGAGCTACGGCATCAATCATCTCCTGACCGGGCGGATCGTGTACGTGCTCATCGACGGGCAGATTCCCATTTCGTCGCTCGAATTCCGGGATTTCTCCTCAAAAAACCTCTATTCGGTGAAACTGGTGCAAAGCCGAAGGGGGAGCGGCACCTCCGTTTCCTCGAATTTTTCGATCGAAGTGACGGTGACGTCGCCCTCGGGAAAAAAGGTCACCTATCGAATCGGGCACCCGGAGTATTTCCGGAAAGGGGTCAAGGAATACCGCATCAAGTACCTCCTCCTCGCTCCGGACGGAAAATCCCTCATTTTCGTGCTGGAGAAATCGATCATCGGACCGGACGGCGAAAGCATCCGCTACATGGTGGAGACGAAAAGAATCGTCGATCCGTAAAGTTCGTCCGCCCCCCGAAACGCGGCCGCCTGAGGCCGCAATCGAAATCCCGTTCCATCGATCCGTTCCGACCTCGGCCTTGAGAAAATTCCATCTCCAGCTCCGCTTTTCACCCGCACTCCGGCGGCAATCGCTCCGGCGCCGAATGCCGGCCCGGCGGCATTTCTCCACGGCGGCGGGAATGGTCGGCCGCACCGGGTCGGCGAGACCGACGAGGCCGAGGAGAATGTGAGGCACGGAGGGAGTGGAGCACGATTTGCGGCGGCGGTCCAATTATGTCGAAGGGCGGGCGGGCCGGTTCCGGAGCGAAGCGCCGGCTTGACAAGGATTCGCTGATGAATTGTAGTGGCGGTGAACGAAAAATACCCGCGGCAGCGTGTAATTTATCGCCGCTCATGATAAATTGAAAGTATACTCAATCGTTTTTGATTTGTCATACCGAGATTTGAATCAATCTCGGTATGACAAAGAATTATAATCGGAAATATCCGACAAAGCGCAGCTTTGCGGGTTTAACGCAGAGTTTTCGAGGAGTCGATTTCACAATGGTCAGGATCAAATACCCGCTCGTGATGATGGTGCTTTTTCTTTTCGCTTCAACCGGGATGTTCGCGCAGCTCGTGATCGACCCGCAGGACCCGCTGTACGGGCAGATCACGGTCTGGGAATCGAAAGGGTACGTCAAGAGCCTGCCGCTCCTCCGCCCCTACCCGATCGCGCTCCTCACCGAAATCCTCGAGGCCGTGGCGGAGAAGGGCGACGACGTCGAGCGGGAAATCGCGCAGCGGTACCTGGAAAGGCTGCGGACCGGATTGACGAAAACGGCTCCGGACAAGATTCTCCCCTCGCCCTTCGGCGTCCGTTTCAACAACAGCTTCTGGACCGATTTCGAGCATTACCTGTACGACTGCCGGCCCTTCGCCACGGCCCAGGGCTCGTTCGGCGGCATCCTGTCGTTCTCGGGCCTCGCCGCGATCGGGTTCCAGCTCTCCAATGGATATCCCGCGCCCGCCTACACGCAGATCACGGACGAGGCCCAGTCGGGCGGGGGGAGCGCCGTCGTCGGCGGGGTAAATTTCGACGGCCGGAACATCGGGCTGGGCGGCGTCTTCCTGGGAACAGAGAACCTCTATTTACAGGCGGGCATTTTCAGATCGACCTTCGGTCCTATTTTCGACGACGGGGTTGTCATCGGACCGCAATGCCCGGCGGCCGGGCACATCTCCTACACGTGGAACACCGACTGGTTCAAATTCACGTCCATCCTGTTGATCGTCAGTCCCGCCTTCGTCGAGGATCCCACAACCATGCTCAAAACGCCCATAAACCAAGTAAACCAACCTGGAAGCGCTTACACCATATCCATCGAAAAATACGTCGTGTTCCATACCTTCACCTTTTATCCCTTCGATTTCTGGTCGTTCGGCATCATCGAGTCGATGGTGTTCGGAGGCGGCTTCAATCCCGCTTATCTCTTCCCGCTCCAGCACCTCTCGTTCACGTCGCTCCTCTTCGGCGAGCAGAACAACTCGTTCATCGGGTTGTACAGCACCCTGAAGCTGCCCCTCGACCTGCGCCTCGATTTCGTCTTTTACCTGGACGATTTCAATTTCAACAAATTCATCGGGGGGGACGGCACTTTATTCGACCTCAATTCCGGCCAGAACAAGTTCGCGCTCCAGGCGGGGCTCTCCTGGACGCCCCGCATCCAGGGCCTGCAGCGCGTGAGCTTCGATTATACGATGATCACGCCCTACGCCTTCACGGCCGACCACCGGGCCGTCGTCAACTACCTGAACTACGTCAACCGGGACACCGGCATCGGCTCCATCCTGCAGCCCAACTCCGACCGCCTCAACCTCTCGGTCGAGCTCCAGCCCGCGTCGTGGCTCTCGATCGACTGCTTCTCGCGCTTCACCCGCCACGGCAACGCCAGTGCGGGAGTGCCGGGCCTTTTAGGCAACGGCGATTATTGGGACGACGGGCGCGACGCCTCCGGGACGGCGACCTTTGTCACCCGGCCGCTCGAGTTTCTCACCCAGAGCGTGCTGGAGATGATCCTGCAGGTCGGCTTCACGGCGAACTTCCAGATCAGGCTCGGCTTCGCTCTCCTCGACCTCGGGGTCGGCTACATCTTCGAATACGGATGGAACCGGAACCTCGTCGCCGCTGACGACGGTCCGAAGCATTACGTGAATCTGAAGGTCGGGATCGAGTTCTGAACGGTCTTCAGGCCAGGGAAGCCACGGAGACACAGAGGACACAGAGAAAGGAGAAAGAGAAGAAAAGACGCGAAAGATTTCGATTCATTCCGCTTTTTTTCTCTTTCGGATTTTCTTATCCTTTTCTTCTCTGTGTCCTCTGTGTCTCCGTGGCTTTTCGGTACCGCACTGTTAAAAGAATCAACCCGCCCAGGATCAGAGCCACCCCGACCCACTGCAGCGGATGCAATCGCTCCTCCAGGCACAGCACCCCGCCGACGACCGGAATCACGATGCAGCTCGCGGTGAAAAAGGGGATGATCCTGATCGCGTCGGCTTTTTTGTAGGCGAATTGCAGCACCAGCATGGAGACGAGCGACAACAGGATCCAGACGACGGTGAACGGATTGGAAAACATGGAAAGAATCCGCCCCCAGGGGCCGTTCGCGGCCTCCGGCCCGAGGGAAAAGACGCTCAAGGATTTCCCGAAATCGGACGTCGCCACTTTCTGGAATAACGGAACGAAACCGCCCAGGCTCCCTGAAAATACGCCGATGACGACGCCGGCGATGAATCCCTTTTTTCCGAAGACGAGCCAACAGACGGCGGACACGGTGACGACGACGGACAGCATGATGAACAGCCAATCGAGCCGGACACGGAACACGGGATTGCCGGTCGAGAAAAGGCCGATGAGCGCCGCGGCCAGGATGATGACCGCCACGGCCGCGATTTCCTTCACGCCGACGCGCTCCTTCATGACGAAGTGCGAGAACACGGCCAGCGCGGCCAGTCCCGTCGCGGCCATGGCCCCCACGAGCGAGGCGCTGCCGAGCGCCACCGCCGCGAACACCAGGAAGCTCGAAGCGAGCGTGCCGACCGTGGCCGCGATCCAGATCACGGCGCCCTGGATCCGCTTTTCTTTCGCGCGGGCCAGGCCGATTTTCTGCACCGCCTGCGAAATGTTGAGGAGCGAGTATCCCAGGCAGGCAAAGAGTATCGAGAGCATGATTTCAACTCCGCTTGGAAGAATTGAGATAGAGTATATGAACTTTCAAGGAATTCGCAAATCCCTTTTTTCAGGACCGAAACGGAGGGGTTTCCGGACCGGATGATCTTGTTTTTCGGAATTATATTGTAGAGACGCACGGCCGTGCGTCTCTACAATTACGGGCCCGAACCAAAATACCGGTATACACAAGCCTCGCGGATAATTATTTGACCCGGCATCGCTCTATTACTATGTTATATTGACTCCGGTGAAAGCATAACTTATTCAAGATTCGTTTCCGACACAGAAGGAGAAACGTATGAAAGTCGACAACCTGACCATCAAGGCTCAAGACGCGCTCGAAGGCGCGCAAAACCTCGCCCATAAATACAACCACTCGACGGTCGACGTGGAACATCTGCTGGCGGCGCTGCTCTCGGAAGAGGAGGGCGTGATCCGGCCGCTTCTCCAGAAGCTCGGTTCTTCCCCGGACGCGCTCCAGGCCCAGATCGAGAAACTGCTGCAGTCCAAGGCGAAAATCTACGGGGACTCGGCCCAGGTCTACCTGTCGCCGCAGCTCTCCAAGCTCCTCGTGCGGGCCGAGGAGGAGGCGGGCAAGCTCAAGGACGAATACGTGAGCACCGAGCACCTCCTCCTCGCCGCGCTCAACACCGAGTCCGACGCGCGCGCCCTCCTGAAAAAGGCGGGGCTCACGCCCGACGCCGTCCTGCGCACCCTCAAGGAAATCCGCGGCAACCAGAAGGTGACCGACCAGAACCCCGAGGGCAAGTACCAGGTGCTCGAGCGCTACTGCAAGGATTTGACGGCGCTCGCCCGCAAGGAGAAGCTCGATCCGGTGATCGGCCGGGACGAGGAGATCCGGCGGCTCATGCAGGTGTTGAGCCGGCGCACCAAGAACAATCCCGTCCTCATCGGCGAGCCGGGCGTGGGCAAGACCGCCATCGTTGAGGGGCTGGCGCGCCGCATCGTCTCCGGCGATGTGCCGGACTCGCTCAAGAACAAGCGCGTCCTCGCTCTCGACCTGGGCTCACTCGTGGCCGGCGCCAAGTTCCGCGGCGAATTCGAGGAGCGCCTCAAGGCGGTCATCAATGAGATCATCCAGTCGAACGGCGCGATCATCCTCTTCATTGACGAGCTCCACAACCTGGTGGGCGCGGGCCGCGCCGAGGGCTCGATGGACGCGTCAAACCTCCTGAAGCCCGCCCTGGCCCGCGGAGAGCTCCGCGCCATCGGCGCCACCACCCTCGACGAGTACCGCAAGAACATCGAGA
>CAZKOS010000030.1:18499-20094 GCA_964554445.1 uncultured Spirochaetaceae bacterium
GAGCTCCGCGCCATCGGCGCCACCACCCTCGACGAGTACCGCAAGAACATCGAGAAGGACGCCGCCCTCGAGCGCCGCTTCCAGACGGTCTACACGAGCGAGCCGTCGGTGGAGGACACCGTCTCCATCCTGCGCGGCCTCAAGGAGCGCTACGAGGTCCATCACGGCGTGCGTATCATGGACGAGGCGCTGATCGCGGCGGCCACCCTCTCCGACCGCTACATCACCTCGCGCTTTCTCCCCGACAAGGCCATCGACCTCATCGACGAGGCGGCCAGCCGGCTCAAGATCGAGATCGAGAGCCAGCCCACCGAGCTCGACCAGATCGAGCGCAAGATGCTCCAGCTCAATATTGAAAAACAGGCGCTGGCCAAGGAGAACGACCCGGCCTCCAAGGAACGGCTGGACAAGCTGAAAAAGGAGCTCTCCGAACTCCAATCGCGCCGCGACGCGATGCAGCTCCAGTGGAAGAACGAAAAGAAGATCATCGAGGACATCCGCGGCCTCAAGCAGCGGCTGGAGGAGCTCAATATCGAAGAGACCCGCTGGGAGCGCGAGGGCAACCTGGCCAAGGCGGCCGAGATCAAGCACGGCCGGATCCCCGAGGCCCAGAAGGCGCTCCAGGTAAAATCGAAGGAGCTCGAGAAGCTGCACGGCCAGAACCGGCTCCTGCGGGAGGAGGTGTCCGAGGAGGACATCGCCCGCATCGTCTCCAAGTGGACGGGCATCCCGGTGCAGAAGATGCTGTCCTCCGAAAAGGAGAAGCTCCTCAAGCTCGAATCGATCCTCGCCCAGAAAGTGGTCGGGCAGGAGAAGGCCATCCAGGCCGTCTCCGACGCCATCCGCCGCAACAAGGCGGGCCTGGCCGATCCCAACCGGCCCTTCGGCGCCTTCATCTTCATCGGACCCACCGGCGTCGGCAAGACCGAGCTCGCCAAGACCCTCGCCTCGTTTCTCTTCAACGACGAGAAGGCGCTCACCCGCATCGACATGAGCGAGTACATGGAGAAGTTCTCGGTTTCCCGCCTCATCGGCGCGCCCCCGGGCTACGTGGGCTACGACGAGGGCGGGCAGCTCACCGAGGCCGTGCGCCGGCGCCCCTACTCGGTCGTGCTTTTCGACGAGATCGAGAAGGCGCACCCGGACGTGTTCAACGTCCTGCTTCAGCTCCTGGACGAGGGGCGGCTCACCGACAGTCAGGGCCGGGTGGTCGACTTCAAAAATTCCATCGTCATCATGACCTCGAACCTGGGCAGCGAGCTCATCCAGGGCGCCAAAAAAGTGGAGGACGTGAAGGGGGCGATCGAAGCGCTCCTGAAATCCACCTTCAAGCCCGAATTCCTGAACCGCATCGACGAGGTGATCACCTTCAACCGGCTCGGCCAGGAAGACATCGGGAAGATCGTCCATATCCAGCTCGCCGACCTCGCCAAGCGCCTGGCGGAGAAGAAGCTCACCATCAAGTTCACCAAACCGGCGCTCGAGCACCTGGCCGCGGTCGGCTTCGACCCGCTCTACGGCGCCCGGCCGCTCAAGCGCACGATCCAGAACCTGGTGCAGAACCCGATCGCCAAGGCGGTTCTTTCCGGGGAGTT
>CAZKOS010000031.1:0-7606 GCA_964554445.1 uncultured Spirochaetaceae bacterium
GGGGCTCTCCATCAGCGACAAGATCGTCCGGGCCCACGGCGGCGAAATCAAGGCCGTCAGCGAATCCGGGAAGGGCTCCGCCTTCACGATCATCCCGCCGGCCGCGCCACGCGCCTCCGGCGATTGACACGCTCCCCCCGGCGCCTTATTTTTGGTAACGGAGGAAACGTGGCGGCGGAATCATTGCGAAAACCGGAGCTCAACGCGCCGGCGGGCCGGCGGGAAACGTTTTTCGCGGCCCTGGACTCGGGCGCGGACGCGGTGTACCTCGGACTGAAAAAGTTCAACGCCCGGATGAAATCCGGAAATTTCACGCTCCCCGAGCTCGCCCGACTCGTTCCCCACGCCCACGAGCGCGGAAAGAAAGTCTACGTGACGCTCAATACCATCCTCAAGCAGACCGAGCTTCCCGAGGCGGTCTCCCTCCTCCCCGCCCTCGCCGGTCTGGGAGTCGACGCGGTGATCGTCGCCGATCTCGGGCTCGCCGCCGTCGCCCGCGCCCGGTTCCCCGGCCTTCGTTTGCACTTGAGCACGCAGGCGGGCGTCCATTCGAGCGCGGGCGCGGCCGCGGCCGAGCGGATGGGCTGCGCGCGCGTCATCCTGGCGCGGGAGCTCACCGCTGAAGAGCTCGCGCTCGTGAGGAAGCGCACCGCGGTCGAGCTCGAGGTCTTCGTCCACGGAGCGCTCTGCTGGTCGCTCTCCGGGTTCTGCCTCGCCTCGAGCTTCATCGGCGGGCGGAGCGGCAACCGCGGGCTCTGCACCCAGGTCTGCCGGCGCGCCTTCGCGGCGGACGGCGCCGAAACGTCATTCTTCTCGCTGCGCGACCTCTCCCTCCTCGAATCGGTTCCCGGGCTCGCCGCCTTGGGCGTCGACGCCTTCAAGATCGAGGGGCGCCTCAAGGGCGTCTCGTACGTGCGCGCCGTCGTGTCCGCCTTCCGCCGCGCCATCGACGACCCGGGGAGCGCCGCCGCGCTCAAGGCGGAGCTGGTCGCCGATTTCGCCCGGGAGAAGACGACGTACTTCTACGGTCGGGGCGAGGGGGCGATGGACGAAGCGATTCTCAAGAACGATGAGGAGAGCGGCGCGGTCGGCCTGCCCCTGGGCGAGGCGATCCGGACCGACGGCGCCGGCCTCACGATCCGCACCCGGACCGCGCTCGAGGCGGGGGACTCGATCCGCATCCAGCCGGGCTCGGGTTTCGCGGGAAAACGCTACCGGCTGGCCGCGGTCAGGGAAGAGGGCGACGTCGTCGAGCTCGTCTTTCACCAGCCGGTACAGGCGTCGCCCGGCGACAGGATATTTCTTGTCGAAAAAAAAAGATCGCCCGCGGATGTTTCTCGGCCGCCGAACGTCGCGGGCGGTGAAACCGATGCCCGGGGCGAACCGGTCAAGACGCTCTCGCCCGAAAAGGCCCGGAGGCTCATCGACGGTCTTCTTCCCCCGGCTGCGGACAAACCGGGCCCCGCCTCATACGCTCTGAAAATCGATTCCCCGGACTGGATCGAGCCGATCGCGGCCGCCGCGGGCGACGCGGCGGGGCTCATCGTCTCGCTCGATCTCGATTCGGGCCCGCGATTCGCCGCCATGCTTCCCGAGCTGCCCGGCCGGCTCCGGAGGAACGTCACGGCGGGATTTCCGCCCTTCATCCCGGAGACCCGGCTCGCCGCGTACCGCCGCCTGGGCCGCTCCCTGACCGCGGCGGGCGTCCGCGGATTTTGGGCGGAAAGCCTCGGCGCCTTGGCGCTCGGCGCGGGCGCGCGCTTCATCGCCGCGCCTTCCTTGAGCGCGCTCAATGCGCAGGCGCGGCTGCTCCTGCGCGAGCTGGGGGCGGGCCTCGCCTGCTATCCGCTGGAGGACGATTTCCTCAACATCAGGAACTCGCGGCGCGTCCCGGCCGCGCTCGTCGCCTACGGCCTCGTGCCTCTTTTCGCGTCGCGCGTCGATCCGGGGCTGGAAGACGGGACCGTTCTCCGCGACCGGAACGGCAATGAGTTCACGGCCGCCCGGCGCGCGGGCCTCTCGTACCTGCTGGCCAAAGAGCCGGTCTGCCTGTTCCAGAAACGGGACAAGCTCGAGGCCCTGGGCGTCCGCCGCTTCATCCTCGACCTTTCCTTCATCCCCCCGAACGAGCGTTTCCTACGCGAGCTCCTGGCCGCCTTCCGGGAAAAGAGACGCCTCCTCCCTTCGTCGCTGTTCAATTTCAAACGGGAACTGACGTGAATGGATCTTCTTGGGAAGAGAATAAATAAGGAAGCCAGGAATCCAGGAAAGGGAGGGAATGCAAAGAAATAAATATAAGAGATTTTTTATAATTTTATTCTAAGTAGTCATTCTCTTTACTTTTTTCTTTTCCTGGTTTCCTGGCTTCCTTATCGAATTTCCTCAATAAAGCCGCCTAGAGGAGAGCACCAGGACTATTGCTGTACGCGCCGCAGATAGACTTCCACGTTTCCGGCGAGCGCCGGGATGTCGACCGTGCCCTTGTAGCCGGCATCGGTCTTTTCAAGATTGAATTTCAAACCGGTTTGCCCGTCGGCGGTCTTGTCGAACGAGAACCGGTTGGTGCGGGGCTTGGGCAGCAGGTATTCGCTGCGGACCGCGCCGTGATCCGTGAATTTTATGCTGAATTCGTCGCCGGAAGCGGCGATGTCGACCACGGTCCCGGTGAGCTTTCCCTCCAGGAGGAGCTCGTAGGTACCGGTCAGGTCCGGCCCGGGCTGACTGAGGACGACGACGAGAACGATGATGAGGACGAGGACGGCCGCGCCGCCCCCAAGCGCGGGATACAACCAATTCTTACGTATGGCGTTCAAGCATCCTCCTTGCCGCAATGAAAGCGGACAGGTGTTCCCAACCGCTCATAAATATATAGCCCGGGAATTGCGGCGTCAATATTCGCGAGTTTTTTTTTCAGAAAGTGTCCGAAAAAGTGTTTTTATATAAATTCGATTGTAGAGACGCACGACCGTGCGTCTCTACAATTCAGCCGCGTCCCCGCAATTCAGCCGCGTCCCGACAATTTCACTCTCCGATAATCTTGACGAGGACCCGCTTGCGGCGTTTGCCGTCGAATTCCCCGTAAAAGACCTGCTCCCAGGGCCCGAAATCGAGGCGGCCCCCGGTCACCGCCAGCACCACCTCCCGGCCCATGATGGTGCGCTTGAGGTGGGCGTCGGCATTGTCCTCGGCGCCATTGTGGCGGTAGCGGGAATAGGGTTTCTCCGGAGCCAGGCCCTCGAGCCACGCTTCGAAATCCTGCTTCAGCCCCGGCTCGTCGTCGTTGATGAACACCGAGGCGGTGATGTGCATGGCATTGCAGAGGAGGAGGCCCTCCCGCACGCCGCTTTCCCGGAGGCACTCCTCCAACCGGGGGGTGATGTTGACGAAACCCCGCCGCGTCGGCAGCTCGAAAAAAAGCTCTTTTCGGTACGATTTCATTTCCTCTCCTTGGAAACCGCCGCCGGTCCCGCCATGGACGCGGGGGCGCCCGGCGGTCCTCCGGACGATGGGGGCGCGATCCCCGGTCAGGCGGAAAAACTCACCGGAGCGCGTTCATCGCCGTTCCGTATGCACCATCCTGTTTTTTCCGGATTTTTTCACGCGGTACATGATTTTATCCGCTTCCTTGACCATTATGCCGATGGAATTCGGCAACCGCCGGTAGGTCACCGCGCCCATGCTCAAGGTCACCGGCCAGTTCCTCGCGCGCAGCCGGCCGCAGGTCTCGTCCATGACCCGTTCGAGCACGCGCCGGATCTCGTCGCTCCGCGGATCGTCGATGAGGAGGCCGAACTCGTCCCCCCCGAGCCGGGCGAGGAGGTCGTTGGGCCGGATCTGGCTCTGGATGGTATCGACCACCGTCTTCAGCACCTCGTTGCCGACGTGGTGGCCGAGCGTGTCATTGACTTTCTTGAAATTGTCGAGATCGATGTAGGCGAGGGTGACGGGCGCGCGGTTGCGGCGGGCTATTTTCAGCCGCATGTCGGCCTGCTCCTCGAAATAACGCCAGTTGGCGGCCGCCGTCAGGGGATCGCGCAGGGAAAGGGCGCGGACCTCGCGGATGATACGCAACAACCAGCTGATCAGAAGCGCGTGAAGCGCGAAGTAACCGAGATGCACGAAGTTGAACGAAAAAAGCATCGTCCAGTTCCGGTCCTGATCCCCGGAAAGGACGTCGAACGCGAAACTGACCCCGAAAGAGACCACCGACGCGGCGGCCCCCGCGATCCCCCCGGACAGGAATACCGCGGCCGTGATGGGAATCAGGTAAAAGATCGAGAATTCCATTTCAGTGCCGGTCAGGTAGTCGGTGAGACCGACCAGCCCGATGAGCACCGTTACGAAGAGCAGGGTCACCGGCCAGGGTGGGCGGCGAAACCTGACATTGAAGCCCGGTATTTCAACGTAGTGCGAAGACAGAGGAATCATGTCGTCCTTTCGCGTCCGAAAAAAAGCGCCCGCCTGTCCGCCTCGGCGGGCGCACCCATATACACAATATCTTCATTCATACACCGCTTGTCAATCGCGACCGCCATGCCGTCGCCCCGCTTCCTCGACCTTGTGGCGGCCCCTTTCGGCTTCAGGCGCGAATTACATTGACGAAGAAATAAGGGAACCACTGATGACACCGATAAAGAAAAGAAAAAACAAACAGGCTGCGGATTGAAGAAGGGAAAGCAGGAAAGCTTAATCTTCGCGGATGGATTCTTCGGAATCCCGGCCCGGTGGGAGTGAGCGCAGGCTGACGACGCACGACTCGACGCGGCGGGCTTCGCATTGGCCCAGATCGAGGATCAACTCGTCCTTCCGCGCCTCGTCGAGCTCGCTCTCCTCGACCATGACCCGGATGTCGTCCCAGAGCTCATTGATCAAAAGGCCCCGCCGGTCGGGACCGGTGCTCCGGTCGAAACCGGCGCTCCACGGACCATTCGTGCGGTCTTCATCCATTGAGCGTGACGATACCTGAAAAGTGGAAAAGAATCAATCACCTTGAAAAGCTCATCCCCTTCGCGTTATAGTAGGGGCCGCCATGCGTTCGGGAACCCCGCTCCGCGCCGCCGTTATTTCCCTGTTCGTCGCCGGCCTGTCCCTGGCCGTCGCCTTCCCCGGCACCCCCTCGCGGTTTTGGGAGGGGGGAAACGACCGTGACGTGGCGAGAGAGCTCGTCGCGGACATGAGCGACGAGGAGCTTCTGGGACAGGTTTTTTTCATCGGCTACCAGGGGACAAAGCCGCCGCCGGAGCTCCTGAGCTGGATCACGTCCCGCAACCTGGGCGGCGTCAAGATCTTCACCCGCAACGTCACCACCCTCCCCGAGCTCGCCGCCCACATCCGCGATCTCCAGCTCCTCTCCCAAAAGACGAGGCGCCAGATCCCGCTCTTCATCGCCACCGATCAGGAAGGCGGCTGGGTCGAGCATATCCGGGCCGGCATGTCGCGCTCGGGGGGCAACCTCTCCCTCGGCGCGGGCGGCGTGCTCCACGACGCCTACCTGACCGGGTTCTACCTGGGCGAAGAGCTCAAGGCCCTCGGCGTCAACATGAATTTCGCCCCCAGTCTCGACGTGTATTCGAATCCGGAGGCCGCCCCCGGCGTGAGCCCGCGCTTTTTTTCCTCGGACCCGCTCGAGACCGCGCTGTTGGGCGCCGCCTTCATCCGGGGCTCGCTCCAGGCCGGGGTCATCGCCACGGGCAAGCATTTCCCGGGCCACGGCGACGCCGATCTCGACTCCCACGGCGCGCTCCCTGAGATCGACGCGGACGCGGACACGCTCTGGAACCGGGAGCTCCTTCCGTACCGCTTCGCCGTCAAGGAAGGGCTGCCGGCGATCATGAGCGCCCACCTCGCCTTTCCCCGCGTCACCGGCCGCCTGACGCCGGCCAGCCTCGATCCGTACTTCATCCGCGACGTGCTCCGCGGCCGTCTGGGTTTCGACGGGCTCGTTCTCACCGACGACATGGAGATGAACGGCGCGACGGAAGAGACCGGCAGCGTGCGCGAGGCCTGCCGGCGCGCCCTGCTCGCCGGCAATGACATGGTCCTCGTCTCCCACACCCCCGCGGCGCAGGAACGCACCTGGGAATACCTGCTCCGCGCCATGCGCGACGAGCCGCTCCTCCGGGAACGGGTGCGGGAAGGCGCCCGCCGCGTCCTCGCGCTCAAGATGAAAACCTTCCGCGGCGCCTCGCCCTTCCCCTTCATTCCCGATCCCGAAAAGCTGTCGCGTGAAATCCCGGCGCCGCGGGCGACCGGCTTCTTCTTCGACTCGACCTGCCGCGGCGTCACCCTGTTGAAAAAAGGCGTCATCCCCTTCCGCCCCGCGCCGGCTGAAAAGCTCATTCTTATCGCCCAATATTCCGAATTTCTAGAAGAAGGGAAAAAACGGTTCCCGGGCGCGGACACCCTCCTCTATTCCTGGCACCCGAAGCGCTGGATCGATCCCGCGGAAAAAAAACGGGTGACGGAGGCCGTAGACGGCCACGACGCGGTCGTGTTCTGCCTCGCCAATCCCACGGGCTTGCGCCTTCTGCGCGGCCTCCGGTCCCGGGCGGGGAAGATCATCGTCGTTTCGGCGCTCACGCCCGTGTACCTGGACGACCTCCCGTGGGTGGAAACGGCGGTGGCCGTCTACGGCAATGCCGCCCCGGCCTTCCGCGCCGGGTTCGCCGCCCTGGCGGGCGATTTCACGCCGGAGGGGACGCTTCCCGTGCGCTTCGGCGGGAAATAATGCCCGGCCGCCGCCGCGGGCCGCCGAAAAAATCACCCGAAAGGAGCCTGAGCGCGTGATCTGGCAGCGGGCCGGCCTGGCCGACCTTCCCGATCTCGAAAAATTCCTCATCCGCAAGGAAGTGGAGTGCGTCGGTTTTTCCGCCTGGCTCAAGGAAAAAATCACTTCCACGCCCCACCTGCGCAATGACTTCATCGTCTTCATCAAGCGGAACAAGGACCATCCCGCGGGAGACTTTTCGATCGGGGAGGCGGTCCTTATCACCGAGCAGGGACTCGTCTATCCCGTCATCGAGAACCGGCCCGCCGCCCACGGCCTGCACGAGCTCTACCATTACTTCAGCCAATTCCCGCCGCGCATCAACTCCGTCATCGGCCTGGCGCGCTCCGTCGACCTGTTTTGCAATCTCGTGCGGCGTCCCGTCTCGACCAGGGTCGATTACCATCTCATGTCCCTCGAACCGCCCGCGAACGACGCGCCGGTGTCCCCCCTGGCCCGCGACGTCCGCGTCCGGCGCGCGACGCTCAAGGACGTCGCCCCCCTCTACGATCTGCAGCGCCGCTACGAAATTGAGGAAGTCTGCCTCGATCCCTCCCAGTTCAACGAGACCGCCTGCTACGCCCATCTCAAGGACAGCCTGCGCAAGGAGGTGATCTACCTCGCCGAGAGAAACGGACGGGCCGTGGCCAAGAGCGGCACCAACGCCTGCGGCTACCGCGTCTGGCAGATCGGCGGTGTGTTCACGCGCCCCGAGGCCCGCGGCCAGGGCATCGGCACGCTCCTCATGCGCGCGGTCATCGACCACGCGGCCCGCAACGAAAAAGCCACCTGTCTCTTCGTGAAAAAAACGAACCCGGCCGCCATCGCCCTGTACAAAAA
>CAZKOS010000031.1:7706-19723 GCA_964554445.1 uncultured Spirochaetaceae bacterium
AGCCCATTTTGACACGCGGGCGGGTTTGTGATATAGCTGAAATACACACCGCAGACTTCAATCCGTTCCATGAGGAGCTTTTTATGATCGTTTTTACCAGGCTGAAAACGGCGCTCGGCCTCTTCGTCTTGTTCCCGCTTGCGGGGGCGCTCTTCGCCCAGGACGTGTACCGCTTCCGCGGCAACGACGGGGACAGCTTCTACGCCGATTCGGCGTTCAATCCGGCGGCGCTCTCGGGCGGCGCCAAGATCGTCTGGCAGGCCGCGGTCAAGCAGGGCTTTTCCGCGGTCGCCGTTAAGGGCCCGCGGCTCTACACGATGGGCAACGACCGGAAAAACGACACGGTCTGGTGCCTCGCCGCCGGCAGCGGCAAGGTGATCTGGAAATACTCATACGCCTGCGGCACGAACGAGCACCCCGGCCCCCGCGCCACCCCGACCGTCGACGGCAATGTCGTGTACACCTTGAGCCTGGCGGGCCACCTCCACGCGCTCACGGCGGACTCGGGAAAGCTCGTCTGGAAAAGGAACCTGGTCGCCGAGTTCGGGGCCCGCCTCGCGAGCTGGGCGCTCGGAAGCTCGGTCGTCGTCGACGGCGACACGCTCTTCGTCAATGCCTGCACCTCGGGGATCGCGCTCAACAAGAAAACCGGGGCGACCGTCTGGGCGAGCACGGGCGCCGCGTCGGGCTACGCCACGCCCGTCCTCTTCACGCTCGGCGGGAAAAAATACGGCGCCTTCTTCGGCGCGGACGCGCTCTACGGGGTGGACGTCGCCACGGGCCGCGTGGCGTGGCGGGACGGCTGGTACACGTCGTACGACGTCAACGCCGCCGACCCCCTCGTCTTCGGAAACAAAATCTTCATCTCGAGCGGCTACGGCAAGGGGTGCGCCCTCTATGAGTTCACCGGGAGTACGCTGAGTAAAAAATGGTCGAACCGTAACCTGGCGGCGCATTTCTCGAGCCCGGTCTTCATGGACGGTTTCATCTACGGAATCAGCGGCAATTCCGGCGGAGGCGCCCGCTACGTCGTGCTCAAAGCCGATTCGGGCGCGGTGGTGCGGTCCGAAAGGGCGCAGTTCGGCAACTTTATCGTCGTAAACCGCAGGTATTTCTTCACCGCGTTCGAGCGCGGGGAGCTGGCGGTGATCGAGCTGACGCCCTCATCGTACCGGGTCGTGTCGAGCGCCAAGCTCCGGCCGAACATTTACTGGACGGCGCCCGTCCTCTCCGGCGGCCGGGCCTACATCCGGAACGAACGCGGCGACCTCTTCTGCATCGATATGAGATAATCCGTGGTTGCCATGACCGGCAACGACCCTGAAGTTTGGGTATGAAAGAATAGGCCGCAGAGACGCAGAGGGCACAGGGAAGAATAAATATAAAAGGTAGAACAGGGAGGGAATCGTTTTTGATTTATCATACCGAGATTTATGCAAATCGCGGAATGAAAAAAAATTATAATCGGGAATACCCGACAAAGCGTAGCTTGGCGGGTATTAATTGGAGGAATTGACGTGAGCGACGGGGGCATCTGGAACGCTCTTTCCTTCTCGCGCCTGGCAAGCGTGCTTGCCACCGCCGCCGCGGCGGTCGTTTTCGGCTTTCTCTTCGTCTCCTGGTTCGTCCGGCCGGAGCTGCCGGTACTCTCCGCCGACCTCCCCGGCCGCGACAACCGGCCCGCCTCGGCGGCCGGCGACTCGACCGCGGGGGCGCCCATCGGCGCGTACTACCTTGAGTTCGCGGGCCGGCCGGCGCAGGACACGGGCGCCTGGCCGCGGTTCCGCGGCGCCGGTTTCGACGACCGGAGCCGCACCCCCCTCCCGCTTTCTTCGCCTTTCACCCTGACGGCGCTCTGGTCGGTGCCGCTCGGCGAGGGCCATGCCGGTCCCGTCGTCGCCGGCGGGCGCGTCTTCGTTCTCGACTACGACGAGGCCCGCAAAAGCGACGAGCTGCGCTGTTTTTCACTCTCCGGCGGCGCCGAGACGTGGCGCCGCTGGTATCCGGTCCCGCTCAAGCGCAACCACGGTTTTTCGCGCTCCATCCCCACCCTCTCCGGCGACTACGCGGTCACCATGGGGCCGGCCGGCCATGTCATGTGCGTGCGTGCGGCGAGCGGGGATTTCCTCTGGGGGATCGACGTCGTCAAGGAATACAAGAGCGAGATCCCGCAGTGGTACGCCGCCCAATGCCCGCTCGTCGACTCGGGCGAGGCCGTCGTCGCGACGGCGGGCTCGTCGTTCATGATCGGCGCGGACCTCGCCACCGGAAAGGTGAAGTGGTCGACGCCGCGGATCCGGGGCGTGTCCATGTCGCACTCATCGATCGTCCCGATGACTTTCGCCGGACGCCGCTTCTTTCTCTACTCGGGGGTGGGCGGCCTGGTCGGCGTCTCGGCGGACAAGGCCGATCGGGGACGGCTCCTCTTTGTCCACCGCGACTGGGACAATGCCGTGGTCGCGCCCTCGCCCGTGCCCTTTCCGGACGGCCGCGTCTTTCTCACCGCGGGCTACGGCGCCGGTTCGATGATGGTGCGGCTCGTTCCCGCCCCCGGCGGCTTCTCGACCGCGACCGTTTTCCGCACCCGCCCCAAGGAGGGCCTGGCCTGCGAACAGCAGACGCCCATCCTGCGCGACGGCCTCCTCTACGGGGTCATGCCCAAGGACGCGGGAGTGTACAAAAGCCAGTTCGTCTGCTTCGATCCGGACGCGCGGAAGTTTCTCTGGACGACGGGCAAGGACCTCACCTTCGGGCTGGGGCCCTTCCTGCTGGCCGGGGACGTCTTCCTCGTGTTGAGCGAGACCGGGACGCTGTCCGCGATCAGGGCCGACCGCTCGGGGTTCACGCTCGTCGGGCAAACCGAGGCCATACCCGGGGCGCGCGACGCCTGGGGCCCGCTCGCGCTCGTCGGCCGCACGCTCCTCCTCCGGGACTCGACCAGGCTCTTCGCGGTGAGGATCGAATAAGCGGGACAGGGCGGGGACGACCGGCCGCGCCACGGGCGGCGATTTCGTTCGGGAAACGGCCGGGTTCAAAGACATATCTGGCGCGAATGAACGCGAATAAGAATGGAAGAAACAAGCCGCGGCCCGGTCATTCCCATCGCCCGACGCGGCGCTTTTCGTGCATCCGCCGGATGAAATCGAGCGACGACGGCAGGAGCCGCTGTTGGTCAACCGGAGAGAGCGCGAAGAAGGGGAGCACCGTCCCGCGGCAGCGCTCAGACCCGCAGCGGCACTCGAGGCTCCAGCCTTCCTCAACGAGCGACGTCGAGTAGTCCCACGCAATCTCCTCCCCCGTGACAATGTCCCTGAGGGCGAAAAGCTCGGGCTTTCCGGTCGGGAATCCCGCGTTCGGCTCGCACGAGTGGTTGATGTAGTCGTCCAGGCTGCTCCCGTCCGACCAGAGCCAGAGGTCCTCGCCGACCTGCATGGCGTGTCCTTCGCCGGGACAGTCCGCCGCGGAATAAAGTATTCCCCCGCAGACGACGAGGAGCGCGCCGGCGGGAAAGGCGGAACGCGCGAACACGCCCTGGCCTGAAACCGGTGAATTTCTGATTTCGAGGAAGGGGGAATCGAAGCAAGGCCGCTTGTTACGCTGCACTTAAAATTCCAATCCTTTTCCCATTGCCCGCCGGTTGCCGGTGATTCAAACCGGCTTCACTTTCGCGACCTCAGAGGGCCTCAGGAAAAAGCGTCCCCGATCGAATGCGATGAGCGCCGGCGCGACGGGTATCCCTCCGCCGGCGGCCATGACAACGGGAATGCCTCCCCGGGAAATCAAGGACGTCAAGACGATGGACATGGAAACCGGATGCTTCTTCAGAAACGCCGCCGCCTTCGCCATACGGGCCTCCCGTCTCTCATTCCCGGAAGGGAGAATAAGCGAAAAAAGGAAAAATAGCAAAGGGCTATCATCGGCCGGAGAAAAGGCCGGCGCGAGCTCACGACAGGCATTGGGCTCATGTCCAGAAGGATGAACCGACCTGGCATTCAAACTCCCCATCATTCCGGCGGCCGCTGACGGGGGTCGGTGTTTATTGTAGTGCGGGAGCCGACCGGACTATACCGGTTTATTCACCCGGCGAAGTAATTGGACGCTCAAAGAAACCATGTCTCGAATTCTCTTGACTCTGACCGCCTAAAATATTTTATTAGATTCAGGCATTGATGTTTCCGGGCTGAAAGCCGTAACGATATAAAAATATTTCCTATTCTGAACGGCTACCAATGATTGAATTCAACATTAACGAGGGCGTCATGGGGGGCATGATTGTGAAAAACAAAATCATTCATTCGGCCCTTTCTCTTCGTTCGTAGCGCGAAGAGAAAGGGCGGTATAAATTCCTCACGCTAAAATTCGATCACAAAGAATACTTTTTTTAATATAGGGAGTTTAATAATGAATAGAAAAATTTTTTCCTCGGCGGCGTTTATCGCAACGATCGTTCTCATCCTTATCGGATGCAGCGTTCCCTCCGTTCCCGCCGACGGCGCCGGTTCCAGGGTCGCCAATTACTACCAATGCTGGACCAATGGCCAAGGATCGGCCAGTTGCTCGCATAACGGAAACTACTTTACGGCCAATTGGAGCAATATCGGGGATGTCGTGGCCGGCGTCGGCTATAATCCCTGCAACAGCGCGAACCTGTACTGGACGGGCAGCTGCAGCGGCTGCGCCTATTTCGGCGTCTACGGCTGGCTGTCGAGCCCGCTCGTCGAGTACTACATCGGGAGAGGCGGCGGATCGAGCGCCGGCTCGTACAGCACCAGCAGGGGCTCATACACCCTGCAGTCGTACAACTGCAATGGACCGAATATCACCGGCAACGGCAATTTCCAGCAGTTCAACTGCAGCGGCGCCGGCTCAAGCCCGATCAACATGTCCGAGCACTTCAACGGGTGGAGAAACCTCGGCAAACAGGTGAACAGCCAGAACTACTGCATGGTGGCGGCGGAGGCCTGGAACGGCGGCAACGGCAGCGCGACCATCAACCTGGAAAGCGGCACCAGCAGTTCCTCAAGCAGTTCTTCAAGCAGCTCTTCCTCGAGCTCGTCGAGCAGCTCTTCCAGTAGCTCCTCCTCCAGCGGCGGCTATACCGGAGGGAACACTCTCAATACCTGGCAGTGCAACAATCACTCGAGCGGTCTTAATATCTGGAGCGGCGGCGTCGGAAGCTGGACGACGGGCGCCTGGATCGAGTTCAACAACGTCAATTTGAGCGGCGCCACCCAGCTCACCATGAGCTGTGCCTCTCAGCTAAGCGGCAGCTTCGCCGTCAGAATCGACGGTACGAGCGGAACTCAGCTTGGAACCCTCAATTACTCCTCGACCGGCAGTTGGAGCTCGTACAGCAATTTCTCCTGCAGCCTGAGCGGCGCGAGCGGAACCCATAATCTTTATATCGTCGATACCGCGGGCGCGGCCAATACCGGGACCATCACCATCGGTACCGGCGGCAGCAGCAGCAGCAGCAGCAGCAGCAGCAGCTCCAGCTCCAGCAGCAGCTCCAGCAGCTCCTCGTCCAGCGGCGGCGGCGGAGCAGTCACGCTCAATTCCTGGCAGTGCAACGCCCATTCGAGCAACCTGAATATCTGGAACGGCGGTGTCGGCGGCTGGCAACAGGGCGATTGGATCCAGTTCAACGGCGTGAATCTTTCCGGGAAAAGCAGAGTCAACTTGAACTACGCTTCGACGGGAAGCGGCCAGTACAAAGTGACGGTTGACAGCTACAGCGGAACGCAGATTTGCAATATCGGCTTCGGATCGACCGGCGGCTGGAACAACTACTCGAACGCGTCGAACGGGATGTCAAACAATCCCGGCGGGACTCACAATATCTGGATCATCGATAACGGCTCCACCCCAGCCAACATCGGTACCATCACGATTCAGTAAACTGGACCTTTTCAGAGTTCCCATTGAATAAGAGCTTATGAACCCCCTTCTCATGGAAGGGGGTTTTTTTAAAGGTTGCCTCTTGAAATGTTTTTGATCGATGATTACCGGATCCGGGTGTTCAAAGAGTCCGTTAGAACCAAGAAACCTGTGATCTGTATTTTCTCATAACTCGAAATCAAATTAGTGTCAGTCTTCCCAGTACTCCCTGCCCTTCCGATCGATATAGCCCATCTTGTCGCCCAGCATGACCGGCACCAGGCCGTCCGCGAACAATCCGACCCGGTCGTATTTGTATGGGATGACGAGCTTGCCGGTCCGGATCGGTTGAGGTAGCCCCATTTGTTGTCAATGCAGACACCGGCCAGCCCTTCACTGAAGACGTCGACCTGACGGTAGCGGAGGGGGACAACCAGCCGGCCGCTCTTGTCGAAAAACCCGGAGAGACCATTGGCGCTGACAATCGTCATTCCCTCGATGCAACGCCCGACATATTCTTATTTGAGGGGCACAACCGCGGCCGGCTTTTTTTTGCGCGACGGCGGCGGACGAAGAGAGGAGACGACGCGCTTCCGGCGAGCCCGCCGTCACCTCGAAGGGCGTGAGCGGGAAAATCGATGTTCGGTCATGACCCGGAAACAATGCCCAGGATGTCTCGCTCACGGACGAGGATCACTTCCTCCCCGCCCAGCTTGAAACTTTGGCCCGAATATTTCTGGAACACGACGCGCTGGCCGGGCTTCACGGTCGTGGGCACGAACTTCCGTTCTTTTTTCTCCTTTTTATCCTTCTCGTCGGCCTTTTCATCCTCGTACGCTCCCGGACCGATCGCTTCGACGAGGCCCTCCTGCGGCCGCTCGGCCGCGTTGTCGGGGAGGATGATCCCGCCCGCGGTCTTTTTTTCCGCGGCGGCGGGCCGGACGACGGCCCAATCATTCTGCGGCACCAATTTCATAATGCTTCTCCTTTTCATCTACAGGGATGTAGGCCGCATTTTAGGAAAAAACGGGCTGATTGTCAAAATCCCCTGGCAGGTTGTTGAAAAAGCTCAACTTTTTCAACAACCTGCCAGGGGCCTTACAGATCGTAATATGAGATGTAGCCGCTATTGTGATGTCCTCTTTATCCGTCATGAAGAAGGACACGAAGCGCACGAAGAGGACGAAGAACACGAAGGAAAAGGAGAAAATGAAGCAGCAAGTAACGGAACAATTATGTACGTATAATTTTTCTTTCCGTTTCCTTTTACTTTTTTCCTTCTTCGTGATCTTCGTATCCTTCGTGCTCTTCGTGTCCGCCTTTAAAATCAGCGCAGAATCGCGCGCCTGTCTTCACCGATTCCGCAGGAACGTCGACGGCGGTCCTCACTTGAAGCGGCTGCGAATGAGCGCGGCCAGCGCTTCGGCTTTCGGTCCGACGCGGTCCGCGGCGGAGGCCGAAGTGATCACGTCGCACTTGACCGCCTCGCGTGCGCCGGCCGAAGGCGGGGCCTCCGCGCCCTGGGTGTAAAAAACGATGAGACGCGGGTCGGCGGGATGCGCGCGGGCGTAATCCACGACCCCGCGTTCGAGCCGCCCCGCCATGAACGTCCCCACCAGGACGACGGCGCCGTACGCCGAGGTATCTTCCTCCTGCGGCAACGCGTCGAGTCCGACGATCCTGAAATAGTAGTTCTTCGCGCCGAGCGCCGCGACCGTTCGGTCCAGGAGCGTCCGCTTGAAATCGCTGTCCCTCGCCGCGACGAGCACGCGGCGGGCGGCCCCCGGATCGCCGCGCTCGGACGGCTTGACGTCCCGGGCGCAGGAGGCGCCGAGCGCCGCGAAAGCCAAGATAAGGCAGGTGATTTTCTTCATCGTTCTCGTTCCTCCGTTTTTCGGCTTTCCCGTCACCGGGACGCGTCCGCCTCGGACTTCTCCCCGAGGTCGGCGACGTACACGTAATAGTCCTTGATCAATCCGAAATACTCCCTCCGGAAGACGACGTACACGGTCAGATCGTAGTGAACGTTTTTTTTGAGCACGCAGGCGCAGCCGCCCTTGATGCCGGCAAGACGGTAGAAGGGGCCCGAGCGACTCGCGCCCTCCACGTCCAGGAGCGACCCCCACTCGTAGGTGTTCCGCACCAGGACGGGGATCGTGCGTTTGACCGCGGGAACGACGGGACCGACGGCGTCCGACCCTGAGAAGATCCCGTCCGCCTCCTCCGCGGCGGTCGGCGCGGGATACCCCTCGGGCTTCATCTTCTGGAATCGGTCCCGTTCGGCCTCGAACGCCGCGATACGGGCCTTGAATTCCTCCACATTCTCCCGCGGCCCGAGGCCGTTCTCGGCCGCGGTCAGTTTGTCCTGGTAACTTTTCAGCTCCAAAGTGATGGCCCGCTTGGTGGCCGCGATGAGGGCCTCTTTCAGCCCGGGTCCCGCGGCCTCGGTGCTCCGGCAGGCGGCGGGCGATAAAGCCGCGGCGAGCAACAGGACGATCAGCGTGTTGGCTTTCATGTCGGTCTCCTCATCGGGGTCGTTTCACGCAAAGCATAATCCTCGGATGACGGGTTTGCAACAGACGCCGGACGGGTATTCGACGCGTCGTATTTTCGGGGAACGAGGGACGATCAAGCTCACTTGGGCGGAGCGCCGCGCTGCTCGTCCTTTTTCTTGAGGTCGGCTTCCATCTTCTGGGTCCAGACGTCGATCTTGCGCTTGGTCACCTCCACCTCCTCCTTTTCCCCGAGGAGGATCTGGATGCGGCGCAGGGCGTGGAGGTACCAGATGCCGGCCTTGATGTCGTCGATGCGCAGGGTGGAGAGCTCGTACTTCTCCCGGTAGCGGGCGCTCGTGGATTTGAGCATCTCCATGGTCAGGTCGAGATGGGCGCGCCGCTCGTCGTAGCCGGGGATGTTGGGGTTGAGCTTGGAGATGAGCGACTTGAAGTTGATGAGGTTTTTGAGAACGGTGGTGTAGCGGCCCTCGAGCTCGACGAACGACCACTTCCACTTGGAGCTCTTGCCGAAGGCGTCCTCCACGGAATATATGGCGAAACCCATCTTGCGCACCAGCTTGTAGCGCTCCACGTCGTCGAAGGACTCGATCGCGGCCAGGCGCTCGTTGAGCTCGGAGAAGGGCGCGTCGATGTAGGCGGAAACGATCTCCTCCAGGTAGATGATCGCCTTGTAGAGGCACTTGCGGGCGTCGTTGATGAAGGCCTCGTTTTTCACGCCGAGGAGGCTCACCGACAGGTTGTTCATGAGCAGAAAATAGGAGACGAGGTTCAGGTTTTCGTCCGCCAGACCGAGCTTCCGGTACGGGGCCGCCTTCTCGTCCTGGCTCAAGGAAAGCCGCATTTTCTTCTCGTGCTCGATGATGTCGTTCACGACCTTTTTGTATTCCTTGATCGTGTCGTTGTACTTTTTCTTCGCCGCCAGACTGATTTTCGCCATGCTCATTTCCTCGCGCGGGAGCCGTATTGGGAGATGAGCTCCTCGGCGTGTTTGATCGAGACCTCCTGCCGCTTGTCGCCCGAGAGCATGCGCGCGATCTCCTCCACCCGCTCCCGGCCGCCGACCGGTTTCACCCGGGTGTAGGTGCGTCCGCCCTCCACCGATTTCTCGACCTTGATATGATTATCGGCGCGCACGGCGATGGTCGCGAGATGGGTGATGCACAAAACCTGCTTGTAGCGGGAAAGCTGGGCGAGCCGTTCGCCGAGGGTGAGCGCCACCTCGCCGCCGATCCCGGCGTCGATCTCGTCGAAGATGAGGCAGGCGATGTTGTCCGCCTCGGCGAGGGCGGTCTTGACGGCCAGCATCACCCGGGAGAGCTCGCCCCCCGAGGCGATGGATTTCAGCTTCTTGAAGGGCTCGCCCAGGTTGGGCGAGATGATGAACTCGACGTCGTCCTTGCCCCACACGCCCACCACCGGCTTGCCGCCGTCGGTCCGCTTGTCCTTCACCTCGACCTTAAACTGCACCTTGGGCATGCTCAGGGCCTTGAGCTCCTCGACGATCTTCCGTTCGAGCGCCTCGGCCGCCTTCTTGCGGATCGCCGTGAGCTCCTCGGCGGCGGCGAGGAGCGCCTTCTCCCGCGCGGCGATGTCCTTCTGCAGGCTCTCCTTGTCCTCTTCCCAGTTCTCCATGGTGGCGAGCTCCTGCCGGCTCTCCTCGGCGTAGGCGAGGACCTCTTCGATGGTGTTGCCGTATTTCTTCTTGAGGAGCCGGATCTCTCCCAGCCGGCTCTCGACGGCCGTCAGCCGGTCCGGGTCGAAGCGGGTCTCCTCCTTCACGCGGCGGATGGACTCGTCGTAATCCTCGAGCTCGTAGAAGGCGTCCTCCAGCTGGTTTTTGAGCGAAGAGAGGTTCGGATCGATCTCGACCAGGTCGTCCATGGCCGCCCGCGTGGAGCGCAGGGCCGCCAGGGCGCCACCGCGCGACTCGGCCAGGTGCTGGTGGATGTCCGAGAGCAGGGCGAAGAGCTTCTCGTGGTTGGCGAGGAGCTTGTGCTCCGTGTCCAGCTCGTCGTCCTCCTTCGGCTTGAGCTTCGCCTCCTCGATCTCGTTGATCGAGTGCTTGAGGATGTCGATCTGGCGCAGCCGTTCGCGCTCGCTCGAGACGAGCTTCTGGTAGCGCTCCTTCAGGGACTTGAGCTCGAGGAAGGCGTCGCGGAAGCTCAATGCCTTGTCCCCGGCGCCGGCGTAGGTGTCGAGCACCTTGCGGTGGTTGTCCTCCACGAGGAGCGATTGGTGATCGTGCTGGCCGTGGAGGTCGAAGAGGAGAGCGGTGAGCTCCTTCAAGTCGGCTTGCGTCACCGGAACCGACTGGATGTAGATCGAGCCGCGGCCGCTCTTCTTCAGAGTGCGGCGCAGGATGAGCGTCCCCTCCTCGGGCGCGATGTCGTGCGCCGCGAGCCACTCGCCCACCTCGCGGTCGGCGCCGTTCACCCGCACGACGCAGGAGACGAGCGTCTCCTGGGCGCCGCTCCGGATGGAGCCGGGGTCGCCCTTGCCGCCGAGGAGCAGCCCGAGCGCGCCGATCAGGATCGACTTGCCGGCTCCGGTCTCCCCGGTGAAGACGTTGAAGCCCGCGGAGAAGCGCACGCTGATGCGGTCGATGAGGGCGTAGTTGTGGACGTCGAGCGTTTCAAGCATGCGGTTCTCCCGACCAGCTCAATTTGGAGCGCAGGACCTCGTAGAAGTTCCTCTTGCCGGAGCGGACGATGTGGGTGACGTGCTGCGACTTCCGGAAATGGACGATGTCGTCCTCCTCGAGCCGGTACTCGTTCTGCCCGTCGATGGTGAGGATGACGTTCGTGCGCTGGCCCCGCTCGATGTGAATTTCGACGTAATCGTCGCCGGGCACCACCAGGGGCCGGTGCGAAAGAGAGAACGCGCAGATGGGCGAGAGGATGAAGGCCTCCATCTCGGGATGGAGGATCGGCCCGCCGGCCGAGAGCGAGTAGGCGGTGGAGCCGGTGGGCGTGGCGATGATGATCCCGTCCGCCCGGTAGCGTCCGATGTAGGTGTGGGAAAGGTAGGCTTCAAGGCGTACGATTTTGGAAATGCCGGAGGAAATGATGACGCCGTCATTGAGCCCGAGGAAGCGGGCGGCCCGGCGGCCCCGGCGCTTCACCTCCGCGTCGAGCATGATGCGTTCGCTCACCCCGACGAGCCCCTGGCAGTACTTATCGAACGTTTCCTTCCATTCAGTGTGGGAGACGTCGGTGATGAAGCCGAAATTGCCGAGATTGACCGCCAGGATCGGGATGTCCTGTCCCGCCAGGAGCTGGGAGCAGTAGAGGAGCGTGCCGTCGCCCCCCAGGGAGACGGCCAGGTCGACGTTCGCCAGGCGGTGTTTTTTGGCCGGCGGCCGATCGCGATAGGCGAGGATATCCAGATCGACCTTCCTCCCCGAGAAAAAGTCCTTGAACTCGTCGGCCACCGTCTGGGTGAGGTCCTTGCGCTTGTTGATGACGACCAGGACCTTCCTGATCCGCCGTTTCCTGGAGGTTTCAAGCTGTACCGGACGGTTTTTCTCTGACAGGACGGTTCTCCTTCACGCTTGCGGGCGGTTGAACCCGTCACCGGACGGTTTTTTCGATTCCGTGGCTTGAGGTCACTATAACAAGAATCGAT
>CAZKOS010000032.1:0-1624 GCA_964554445.1 uncultured Spirochaetaceae bacterium
CCCGGCGGGGCTCTTTTTTCTGGAAAAATCCCGCAGATAACCTATATTTAGTTATATAGGAAATTTTGAGGAGGAATCATGAAACATGCTTTTTTGAAAAAAACGGCGATCATACTGGTCGCCTTCGCCCTGCTCTCGCTTTCAAGCTGCGATTTATTCCCGGGCGCGAACGCGATCATGGTGGTGGCTGTAGTCACCAGCATTCACGTGCCCCCCCCCGATTACGCGGCGGCGACCATCATCCTGTCCGACGACGGGGCCGCTCTTTCGGGCGCTGATGTGACTATTGATGTGGATAACAGCGGTTTCCCCACCTCGATTTCGGAATCAGGCACGGCCGGGACCTATTCTAGTGTCCCTCTCCCCGCCCTTACGACCGGCGACACAATCACATTGCGAATTCAAATCGCCTCAAAGAATATTGATATTTCCAAATCGGTGGTGTTGCCAGCCATGGCGACTGTTTCGAGTCCAAACGAAATCGATCCATATTCTGTTTCCAGCCCAATCCAAGTCGCTTGGACTGAAGCGCCCTCGTTGACGAACCCCATTCAGGTTTACGTTCCGGGGTGGGACCCCACACATACCTTACAATTGACACAGAGCGGCGCCGATTATTTGGAAACGATAACGGATTCGGCGACAACTTCAACTGTCATCCCGGCTGATACGCTTGTGTCCGACCGCACAAATTTGCCCGTGAATGTCGCCCGCATGAACTCTCTGATTCTGGTGGGAAGCGATTTCGAATTCGGCTCGGTTTTCAGCGTCGGGGACGAGGACACCATCCTTATCACGACGACCCCATAAAAACAGGCTTTGACAGGCAACCACCCCACCGAATTGCGGCGGGGTGGTTTTTTCTTCAAACGGAAAATCAATATAACTTCACATTGCGCTTTTCCTTGCATCCTCAATCTGCGGAGAAGTATATTATAGACGTACCTGTTTTTTGAAATAGAGTCAGGCGGAATATTATGATAAAAAACGTGAACTATTTTCTATTGTTTCCTTTCATCATGCTCGTTCCCCTCTTGGCGGCCGGCTGCGACTTCACCCCGGCGAGCCCGCAGACGATCCTGGTGTCCGCGAGCGTGACGCAGAACGCCGATTCCACGGTGGCGCGCGTCGCCGTCTCGAGCGGCGATTTCCCTTTGGTCGACGCGGCCGTCTCGGTCAACGGTTATTTCTGTCTTCCGACGAACGAGGGTGTATACACGGCCGCCCTGCCTTCGCTCCTCCCGGGAGACGCGGTCACGCTCTCCATCCAGGTTCCCGGCACGGACATCGCCGTCACGCGGAGCCTCACCCTGCCCTCGACCCCGCCGGTCGATCCCTTCGCGCTGGCCGAGGCGCCGGCCGGAACCATTCCCGTCCGCACCGCGCTGGAGACCGTTCCGCCGGACCTGATCGAGGTTCACGTGTCGGGCGCCGACACCTATAACGGCGGGGACTATGTCGCCTATTTCGCCGGCGCCAGCCCTTCCCTGGTCCTGCCGGCTTCCGTCTTCTCCCCGTATCTGCTTTCCCCGTCCGTCACCCTCACCGCCGAGAGCACCGTCGCCCTCGACGGCAGCGCCTTCGATCCCGGGTCGAGCTTCACGGTCTCGAACGGCGAAATGAT
>CAZKOS010000032.1:1724-7468 GCA_964554445.1 uncultured Spirochaetaceae bacterium
CATTCTGGTACAATCCCCGCATGCGCACATTGCTCGCCGGCGCGGCTTTTTTCGCCGCGGTCCTGCCGCTCTTCGCCCAGGAGCGGGCGGAAGTTCCCGCCGACAAAAACAGGATCATCCTCGCGCCCGTTACCAGCCTGACGGACAACCTCGAGTTCCAATACCTGAAGGGAACCATTTATAACGTCCTCCTCATCAACCTGAAACGGCAGGAGCGCATCGCCGTGGTGAACGAGGAGCCGGGGGCGGACGAAGGCGTTTTCAACGGCGAAGGCGGCTTCGAGGCCACCCTCTCCGCCATGGCCGGCGCCTTTCCGGGCGCCAGCGCCATCGTCGCCGAGTACTACGTCGCCAAGGCCTCCCTGCACATCCTCGTCAACGTGTGGGACGTGTCGACCAGGCGCGTCAAGAACAGCTTCATCGAGACCATGCCGGCCGACCTCGACCTGCTCGCGAACATAGAGAAGATGTCGGCCAACATCGCGGAGTCGGTGGCCCGCGAGCTTCCGCCCACCGAGCGGGAGGCGCTCTTCAACAAGGAAGTGGCGGCGAGCCTGCGGCAGAAAATCGACGACGAGGACCGGTTCGTGGAGGAGATCTTTTCGCGGCGCCACGAGCTCGCCCTGGTCCCGCTCAGCGGGCTGGGGCTCGGCCGGACCGTCGTGTCCTGGACCGCGACCGGGCCGCTCGTCTCCCCCCTCCTGTCGCTCGGCTACACGTATTCCCTGGGCGGGCTGTGGCACGGCCGGGTCAATCTCGAATACCTGGGCCTCGATCTCGCCACCGCGCCGGGGACCCGCCAGGAGGTCACCCTGGAGGCGCTCGTCGGGATCGAACAGCAGTCGTCCTTCGCCTTTTCCTTCGACGCCGGGCTGGCTCTCATCTACGACTACAACCGGGAGAGCGCGGCCCTGGCCTACACGCAAGGGGCGGGCACCGTCTACCCGACGGTGGAGCGCCTCTCGCTGTCCGTGCCCGTCGCCCTCGGCTTCACGGTCTACCTCACCCGGGCCTTCTTCGTTCATCTCGGCTTCAAGTACCACGGTCTCACCTTCACCTTCGAGCCGCAGGCGTACGGGACGTACGACGTCGGCGCCTCCAGTTTTCTGTACCGTGACGGTTTTTCCGCCTGGAATTTCGCCTGCCTTTCCATCTACGTGCAGGCGGGGGTGAGGTTCTGAGCATGGCGGCGATCTTCCGGAGCGCGGCGGGCAGGCGCCTGGGCGCGGCGGCGCTTTTTTTCCTGTGCGCCGCGTTTCCCCTCCGGGCCCAGAACGAGCCGCTCCTCCTCGTCGCCGACCTCAAGTACGCGGGCCTGGACGACCGCCGGATGAAGCTCCTCGTCGACCTGCTCTCGTATATGATTTTCGAAAACGGATCCTACCAGGTCATGAACCGGTACGAGCGCAACAAGCTGCTCCGGGGGTTCGGCTACAGCCAGACGAACCTGACCGACCGCGCGGTCTACCTCGAGGCCGCGGAGCTCCTCCGCGCCCGCTACATCGTCACGGGAAGCCTCCTGCCCGCGGCCGGCGGCCTGTCGCTCTCCCTCTCACTCTGGGACGTGGGCTCCGGCGCCCTCGTCAAGACGGCGGCTTTCGCCTTTCCCGGGTACGCCGAACTGGTGGCCGGCTCGCGCAGCGTCATCGAGGGATTGATCGGGAAGGCCCGGGCGGCCGCGGGGGACAGGACCGCCTCAGGACTGTCGGAGACGCTCTACGTGACGCGCATCCGCGAGCGCATCCTCGTCGCCCTGCCCGATCCCCCGCTCGACGAGGCCGCCGCCGCGGCCCGCCTGCTCGCGGCGGACGCGGCGTCCCGCCTGAACCAGGACGAACGTTTTTCGGTTTTTTTCACCTCGGTTCCGTACGATCCGGCGCGGCCGGATCCGCGCGCGCTCGCGCCGGTCCTCGCCGCCCGCGACTGCCACAGTCTGGCCCTCATCGTCCATGAGAAGAACGATTTTTTCCTCCGCCTCTACAGCCCGGACGACGGCGTGCGGCTCGAGCTGCCGCTCTCCTTCCGGCAGGCGCGCCCGCGGGAAGCCGAGCGCCTCGCCCGCGATTTCCGTGACAAGGTGAGTCCCTTCCCGGCCGTGCTCCTCGCCCGCGACCTCGAGCGGGAAATCACGATCAAGGAAAAACTGGACACGCTGCTCTTCAATGAGAAATTCCTGGCCCGGCGCCTGACGGTCGAGCTGCACACGAGCACGCTCAAACCGGCGCTCGCCGGAATCTACCAGCCGCTCCTCAACATCCTCTCGCTCGAAGCCGACGGGTACTGGTACTACGGGCGGGTGTTCGGCATCGGCGTCGGCTACGCCTTCTCGCTCGGCTACCCCGCCACCATCGACAGCCAGTTCGCCTCCTGCCCCCTCATCCGGCAGCACGAATTCCGCTTCATTCCCCTGAGCTTTCGCACCCCGGGACAGATCAGCGTCATCTTCAATTTCATCACCGCGCTCAACCTGCAGAACGCCTACCGGATCGACACGAGCGGGCCCGATCCCGCCTTCACCGACGAGACGCTCCTGCTCTTCTTCAAAACCGCGATCAACATGGGGGTGTGCTTCAGCGTCAACGACGACGTGTCCGTCGCCCTCGACCTGGCGACCTTATGCTACATTTTCCCCCTGAACCAGGGGACGGTGACGAACACCGGGACCAATTTCTCCGGGGCGTTCGGGGGGTTGGGAGTCATGGTTCGTTTTTGACGATGCGATACACGGTGCCCGAGTTCCCGACGGCGTAGAGCGCGCCGTCGTGCGTGAACGGCCCGGTGTAGAACGACTCTCCGCCCTTCACCGCGATCTCTTCCGTCTTTTCCCCGCGCTCAATGTCGACCGCCAGGATCGATCCCCGGTCGGTCGGCGCGTAGAGCCTGCCGTCCGCCGGGCACAATCCGACGTTCCGCCATTGCCGCGACGTCAATTGCCTTGCGAAGAGCCGGCCGACGGCGCTCGCCCGGCCGCTTTTCGTATCGAGCTTGAAGAGCCTGCCGTCCGCGTACACGCCGAAAACCAGGTCGCCGACCGCCAGGAAATCCGCTTTGAGGGCGGCGGCCAGCCGCCAGCGCCCGGTTTCCCGGCCGGCCGCGTCGAGGCGGACGATGAAGGGACGCGACGATTCGACGTCCGCGACCAGGACCGATCCGCGTGAGAAGGCCGGGTTGACGGCCGTGTTCCCTTTGAGGGGGGTCTTGAAGAGAACCGTCCCCTTGGAGTCGATGCCGGCGACGTAGGTTTCGTAATAGGAGCCGACGTACAGGACGCCGGCGGCCGCGAGCGGCTCCACCGGGAAAGGCTCCTTGAAGAGCAGGCGCAGGCTCTCCGGTCCGGCCTCGGGGTTCAGGACGAAATACCCGTGGTTCTGAACGGGCAGGATGAGCCGGCCGTCCGAAAAGACCGGCAGAAAATTGTGATCGATGCTGCCGTCGGACGGGAGCGGCACCGTGACGGCCTTCGCCGGGGACGCGGCGTCCAGGAGGACGACGGCGCCCGGCACCGCGAACCCGATGCGCCCCCCCGCTGCGAACGGGCGGGTCATGAACATCGCCCGGTTCACGAGGCCGGGATGCTTGACGACGCCGCCCGCTTCCAGGGTGAAGACGTCCTGCTGATTCACGAGAAAGACGCGCCCGGCGGCCTCGGCGACGCCGTAAAACCGTACGCCTTCTTCCCCCGGGTTTTTCCCCGCGATGCTGCCGACCTCGGTGATGGTGTACGGCGGAACCTTCTCCGCGACGCCGTTTTCCTTTTCATTCGCGGCGGAAAGCCCGGCATCGCCAACCGGCAATTCCTTGATGAATTCGTCGCGCGGCAGACCGCGCCGCAGGGTTGAGTCGAGGTCTTTCTCGGCGGCGCTCAAGGCGCGAGCGATGCTCCAGGTCCCGTCCGGCCTGACTTCGGCCTTCCCGCCGGCGGGGAGGGTGAAGAGGACCCGCTTTGTCCCCGCTCGAGCGGCGTTTGCCTCGATGAGACCGTCGTAACAGATGAGACGGATCACCCGGTCGCCGTCGACGGAAAAATACACGCGCGTTCCCTTCAGCGCAAACACGAAATCGTCGATCGAAACGGCGACGCGGCCGCCTTCCTCGCCCCGGATTCGCTTGTCGACGTAGAGCGATCCGCGGTCGAGGCGCATGGCCAGATCGGGCCGGGTGGCGGAGAAGCCCTCGATTTCAAGCGTCGACCGGGAAAAAAGCTGAATGGAGATCCGGCCTTGACGCTCCAGCGCCAACTGCTCCCCGGGTCCGGTGCGAAGCACGTCCCGCTCGTGGACGGCGTCGCCGAAGCGCAGGGGCGCGGCCCGTCCTTCCACAACGCCGCCCTTGGCCGAAACGGCGACCAGGGGAAACGCCGCCGGGGACCGGAAGAAGAGAGCCCCGGCCAGCACGACGGCGAGCGGGAGCGCGACGAGGAGGACGGCGGCGGCGGCCAGGGCGGGCGAGTAGCGGAAAATACGGAAGAACGAGGGGCGCGCCTGGGCGGCCGTCTTTTCGCGAATGACGGCCAGCACCCGGTCCTCGGCTTTTTTGGGCACCGGTTTGAAATCGCCCCCCAGACGGACGAGCGCGGCCGTTCTCTTCTCGTCGATTCGCCTATGAGACATGGATCCCCCTCACCGTCATCCCGGCCTTTTTTTTGCACATCTCCATTTTTCTTTCAAATTCGTTGCGCGCCCGGTAGAGCATGCCCTCGATCGCCTTTTCCGATCGCCCCAGGGAGCAGGCGATATCCCTGACGCTCTGGTCTTCGAGGTACATGCGCCTGAGCACCTCCTGGTCCCTCGGCTTGAGGGCGGTGAACGCCTCTCCCACGACGGCCGCGTCCGCGCGCTCCATGTACCCGGCCGCGGGGTCGCGGCCCAGTCCCTTGGAATCGGCCAGCGCCTCGACCTGTTCCCCGGTGCGCCACACGGTTTCCTTCCGGTGCGCCCGGTAATGATCCACCACCTTGGACTGGGCGATCCGCATCAACCATCCCACCACGTTATGGAGGGGGGTGAGCGTGCCCGCATAGTCGATCGCGTCTGAAAACACCTCCGAAAGCAGATCGTCGGCCGCGTCCGCATTGCGACCGACCCGGTTGAGAATATAGTTATAAATCGTCTTTCCCGTCAGCTTGTACAGTTCCGTGAAGGCTTTTTCCTCCTTCCGCCTGAGACGGGCAATGAAGGCTGCGCCGAATTTCATCCCCTATATATTACACCGAAAAAAAGAATGAAATCACTCACTTTTTTTCATTTTTCACCCCCCCATAGTCCGGAAAAAAAATCGCCTTTTTCAAAAATATTTCGAGTGATTTTGCCCTTTTTTTCGCTGTAATCAATGACGGATGAATTGATTTCCGTGCCGTGATTTCAAAAGGCGGCATGGGAGCACCTCGCGCTTTCTTGGAAAGCGTGCACATTAAGCCAGACAGGCTGGTTCCTGTCGCAGAAGGAGTAGTATATGAAAAAAACAGCCAGGCAAGACGGAATCGCGGTGCTGGGATTCCTCGCCATAGCCGCGCTCTTTATGAGTTGCGGAGGCGTCATTCCGACCGGCGAATCGTCGGACGGACCAACCGCAACCGAAACCGCGACGCTTCAGGTGAAATTGGGCTACCTGGAAAGTCTGATTCAAGAATCTCTCGCATTGACGTCTTCGAACCTGACGGTGACCTTGCGGAACGCGGACATGACCAGTGAATCCGTCACTCAAACCGTATGGGAAAAACCGGAAGAACTGTGTCTCGAAGCCGG
>CAZKOS010000032.1:7568-16909 GCA_964554445.1 uncultured Spirochaetaceae bacterium
TCTTGAATTGAAGACATCCGGGCGGGCGTTGCCTCCCGGAAATTTTTCCTAGCCGGAAAGGCGGCGGCGGCAACGTCGACCGCCTTTCTTTTTTTGCGGGGCCGGTTTCAATCGCGGCCGTTCTCAGGCGGAAGCGGGAATGACGATCTGGAAGACGGTTCGCGGCCTGCGCGTGAGTTTGAACGTGCCGTGGACCTGCTTGGTGAGCAGGCGCACGAGCTGCAGTCCCAGGCCGGTCCCCGACTGCATATCGGCGTCCTCGGGGATGGGGCGGCCCGAATTGCTCACTTCGAGAAAATAATAATTTTCCCGCTCGCGAAGCGTCACCTTGATCTCGCCGGACGCGCCGCCGGGGAACCCGTGGAAGAAGGCGTTCGTGACGAGCTCATTGATGATGAGGCCGGCCGGAATGGCGGTATCGATGTCGAAATAAATGCTCTGCAGGTCGGTGGTGATCTTGATGCGGGCGAGGGCCTCCCGGTGCGCCTGCTGGAGATGGATGAGGAGCGACTTGATGTAATCCCCGAAATCGATCCGGGCGATGTCGTGCGACTGGTACAGTTTCTCGTGGATGAGCGCCATCGTCTTGATCCGGTTCTCGCTTTTCTTGAAGACGTCGATGAATCGCTCGTCGGTGAGGGTGCCCGACTGCAGGTTGAGCAGGCTGGTAATGATCTGAAGGTTGTTCTTGACCCGGTGATGGATCTCGCGCAGCAGGATTTCCTTCTCCCGGAGGCTCTTGATCTGCTCGGCCGTGTTCTTCTTCTCGGTGATGTCTTCCTGGATCGAGATGTAGTTCGTCACCACCCCGTTCGGGTCGCGCACCGCCGAAATCATCACCGAGGTCCAGTAGTAGGTCCCGTTCTTCTTCCGGTTGACGAGCTCGCCCGTCCATTCTCCGGCGGTGAGGAGGGCTTTTTTGATCTGGTCGTAAAACTCCTCGGGATGATAATGGGACTCGAGAACGCCCACCCGCTGCCCGATGATTTCCTGGGGGCTGAAGCCAGAGTCGCGGATGAATTCCGGGTTGATGTACTCGACCACGAAATCGGCATTGGTGATGATGATGGAGACGGGCGTCTGGTCGACCGCCCAGAGAAGCTTGCGGAGGAGTCCCTCCGCCTTTTTCCGGCGGCTGATGTCGCGGATGATGCCGATGGTGCCCAGGAACCGCTTCTTCCCCGTATGCTCGTCGATCTCGTAATACCCGCGGGCGGACAGCTCCCCGTACACGAGCCCCTCCGGGTCCGGCGGGCCGGCGCGGCCGGCCAGCCGCTTGGGGATGAGGCGGATCTCGCTCGTCTCCACCAACCGGGGGCGGGTGCGCCGGTCGTCGAAAAAAACCCGCGGCCCCGAAACCTCGGCCTCCTCGTCGGCGCTGAGCCGGCTCAAGACGGCGACGTCGTCGGGATGGACGATGTCGCTGAAGTGCCTGCCGAGCAGCTCCTTCGGCGAATAGCCGAGAACGGCGACGGCGCTTCCCAGGAACTGGAAGACTCCCTCCGGATCGATCTGGTAAATGATGTCGGGGATGGTATTGATGAGATCGCGGTAGTGCCTGAGACTCTCGAACCTCATACCCGATCCCATCCGCGCCGGCGGCGCCGTCGTCCCACGCCGTCAACCCCGTTCGGCGAGCGGGACGTAGTGACGTTTCTCGGCCACGCTCTTGAATGCCGGCCGCATGATCCGGCCGCCGCTCGTGAGCTCCTCCAGCCGGTGCGCGGTCCAGCCCGCGACCCGGGCGATGGCGAAGAGCGGGGTGAACAGTTCATGGGGAATATCGAGCATTCGATACACGAAACCGGAATAGAAATCGACGTTGATCGATATCGACTTCTTCGAGTCCTTGACTTCGGCGAAGACGGCCGGGGCGAGGTTTTCCACCAGCTCATACAGGAGAAACTCGTCCTCGCGCCCCTTTTCTTTCGCCAGCTCCCGCGCCTTGGCCTTGAGGAGCACGGCGCGCGGATCGGAAAGGGTATAGACGGCGTGGCCCACTCCGTAGATGAGCCCGGTTCGGTCGTACGCCTCCCGGCGCAGAACGCGGCGCAGGTATTCCTTCACCTGCTCCTCGGACCCCCGGTCCCGGACGTTCTGCTTGAGGTCCTCCATCATTTCCGTGACCTTGACGTTGGCGCCGCCGTGCTTGGGGCCCTTGAGCGATCCCACCCCCGCCGCGATCGCCGAGTAAGCGTCGGTTCCGGAGGAGGTCACCACGTGCACGGTGAAGGCCGAGTTGTTCCCCCCGCCGTGCTCGGCGTGGAGCACAAGGCACAGATCCAGGGTTTCCTCCTCGAGCCGGGTGAACTCGCTGTCGGACCGGATGAGGTGAAGGAAATTACCGGCGGTCGACAGCCCGGATTTGATGTTGTGGAGGAAGAGGCTCCGTCCCTCGTGGTAATGAACCTTGGCCTGGTAGGCGTAGGCGGTCATGATCGGAAACCGGGCGATGAGCTCGATCCCCTGCCGGAGGTTGTTCGGGATGTCCGCATCGTCGGCCTTGTCGTCGTACGAGTAGGACGCCAGGACGCAGCGGGCCAGTTTGTTCATGATGTCCCGGCTGGGGGCCTTGAGGATCATGTTTTCCGTGAAGCCCGCGGGCAGGTCGCGCACCTCGTCGAGGACGGCGCGGAATTCGGCGAGCTCGGCGGCCGAGGGGAGCGAGCCGAACAGGAGGAGGAAGGCCGTTTCCTCGTAGCCGGTCCGCCTTTCCGCCTGGAATCCCCGAACGAGGTCCTCGACGTCGATTCCCCGGTAAGAGAGCTTGCCGGGGACGCTCACCCGCTCCCCATCGTCCACGATGTATCCGTGCACGTTCCCGATGGTCGTCAGCCCCACCAGCACGCCGGTGCCGTCGGCATTGCGCAGGCCGCGCTTGACATTGTAGCGCTCGTACTCGGTGGGGGTGATCTTGTCCATTTCGAGGGCTTTGGCGCTGAAGCGGGCGACGAAGTTTTCAATGAGGCGTTTTTCGGTGACCGTCGTCATCATCCCGTGAATCCTTTCGCCCGATGGATTGATTATTTTACCGAAAAATTATATCTATTAATGGCCGCTTTGGCAATCAGCCAATCTTCAAACGTACACCGCCGGTTTTTCGGAGAAAAGAAATCTGGAAAGGAGCGCGAAACAATGTTTTTGAGCTATTCCCTGATCATGGGGGTCATCGTGCACGTCACCTGCCAGGTTTTCAAGGTGGTTTTCTACTCCCTGAAGAATAAACGGCTCAGTTTTCACTATTTGCTTTCGGCCGGCGGAATGCCTTCCACCCATTCCGCTTTCACGGCCACGGTTTCCCTCTCCCTGGGATTCACCCGGGGATTCGCCTCGGATTATTTCGCCATCGCCGCCGCGTTCACGGCCATCGTCGTTTACGACGCCCTCCGGCTGCGCGGCGCGGTGCAGATCCATTCGAACATCCTTCTCAAGCTGGCCGCGAAGCTTCCGAAAAAAGAGCGTGAGCAGATTCCGCGCATGGTGGGACACACGTTGAGCGAAATCGTGGTCGGTCTGGGCATCGCCGTCGCGGCGAGCGTCGCCGGTTATCTCATCAAGCTCGCGGCCGGGTTTTAGCAGGTTGTTGAAAATACCGCCGGCGGCGAAGCCGAAGCCCGCGCGCTCCGTTGATGACGTGAGGGGCACACACACCGCCCCGTGATTTCTCCCGCCCCCCCTTGCGTGGCGGGGGCTTTTTGACTAAAAGTAATCCAGATCGACTCACGACCGCCGTCGGCAGAAAGGAATGGGATCGCATCATGGACCGCGCACTGTTTGGAGGAGATTCCGGCCTGGACGGCGACCGGCACAGCCGCCTCTGTCTCGTGCTCAATGGCGCGACGCTCGGCCGGGACGTCGAGCTGCTCGACCGGTACCGGGACAAGGTCGACCTGGTCGAAGTGCGCGCCGATTTCCTCGCGCCCGAGGAGCTTTCCGCCCTCGACCGGTTCCCGCGGTTTCTGGGCCGTCCCGCCGTTCTCACCGTCCGCCGCGAGTCCGACGGCGGCGCCTTCCGCGGGACGGAGGCCGAGCGCGGCGCGCTCTACCGCCGGGGGAGCGCCGGCGACTGGGCCGCCGTCGACCTCGAGACCGACTTCACCGACCGCGAGCTCGCCGCCGATCTGGGCCGGCGCGGCGTCCGCATCATCCGCTCGTTTCACGACTTCACGGGCGTGCCGTCCGATCTCGTCGAGCGCGTGCGGGGGGTGGCGCCCGGGGAAATCCCCAAGGCGGCCGTCATGCCGCGCGGCACGGCCGACGTGTTTCGCTTCCTCGACGCCTGCTTTCGGCTCCGCCACCGCGAAAAAATCATTCTCGGCATGGGGGATTTCGCGATCGCCACGCGCATCTTAAGCGCGAAAATCGGATCGGCCGTGAGCTATTGCTCCCTGCCGGCGGAGTTGGGGCGCATCGACCCCGAGGCCATGTACTCCGTCTACCGCTTTCCGGCCGTCACCCGACGAACGCGTCTCTTCGGCATCATCGGCAATCCCATCGCCCACTCCTTCTCCCCTTACATCCACAACAGGGGATTCCGCGATCTCGACGTCGACGCCGTGTACGTTCCCTTCCTGGTTGACGACGTGGCCGCCTTCTTCAAGATCGCCCGGCTGCTCGGGATGGAAGGCTTTTCGGTCACCCTGCCCCACAAGAGCGCGGTGTTCCCCCACCTCAGGGAGGCCGACCCCCTGTGCCGGTCGGTCGGGGCCTGCAATACCGTCATCCGGCGCGGTCGGGGATTCTACGGGTACAACACGGACGTCGGCGGTTTTCTCTCGCCTTTGAAAAACTATTTCCCGGAGGACCGTTTCCCCTCCCTCAGGGCCACCGTGGTCGGGGCGGGCGGCGCGGCGCGGGCGGCGGTCTACGCGCTCGCCGACGCCGGCGCGAAACTCCTCATCCTCAACCGCACGCCCCGCAAGGCGGCCGCGCTCGCGGCCGAGATCGGGGCGGAAGCCGGTCCTCTCGACGCGGAGGGATTTCAAAAAATGGAAGGCTTCGCCGATCTGATCGTGCAAACCACCAAGGTGGGGATGGAGCCGGATATCGAGGGCGATCCGCTTGCGGGATACGAATTCAAGGGGACGGAGCTCGTCTACGACCTCGTCTACATCCCCCGCCTGACAAGGCTGCTGCAACGGGCCCTGGAAAAGGGGTGCAAGGTGATAAACGGCGAGGAGATGCTCATGGCCCAGGCCCACGAGCAATTCCGGCTGTTCACCGGCCTCGAATCCACCTTCAAAGACAGCTTCATCGCGGATTTCAACCTGCCCGTCGGTTGATGCCACAGCGGTGACTCATCAAAATAATTGGTACCCGGCAGGAGTTTGTCCTGATCGACAGGAAAGAGGACAGGAAGGCCGCGAAGAGAAAGAGAAGCACACGAAGGAAGGATAAAAGTATATTTTCCACGGGAATATTCCTTTTCCCTCTTTTCCCTTCGAGCTCTTCTGTCCTCTTTTGCAGCGGTTTCGATACGTGACCGGCCCTCTTTGACAACCTTGCCGATGAAAAATTCAAGACCCGGCCGCGCGCTCGAGCCTGGAAAGAAGCTCGGCGGAAAATCCCGGCAGGAGCTCGAGTCCGTAGTGTTCGGGCCGATCGGGGAACACGTCCCTGAGACGCTCGCCCGAATCCGGGAGGACGATGTCCGGCGCGAGCGCGAGGATCGGGAGAGCGACGAACGGGTACCGGCGCAGGCCGGGATCGGGAACGGTCAGCCCCGGCTCGTCGATGACGAGCGCTCCGTAAAGCGCCAGATCGAGGTCGATGGGGCGGGACGCGTTTTTATCGGCCGTCCGCCGGCGGCCCAGCGCGTTCTCGATGCCGCGCAGGAGCTCGTATTTCAATGCGCGCGGCGACAGGTCGGTTTCCGCGGTGAATGCGCCGTTGGTAAAATCCGGCGCCTCCTCCGCGCCCGCGGCCTGCGAGCGGTAAAAGGGAGAAACGGCCGTCACGGACAGCCGTCGCAGCAGCAGGCCGAAAGCGCGCGCGAGGTTCGTCTCCGCCTCGATGTTCGAGCCCATTCCCACGTATACCGTATACATCGACTTTTCTTCAGGCATGGCGTGCCCCTCCCGCAGACGATTTCCGTTCCAGTCTGGTCGAAAAATCAGGATCGATCAAGCCGGATTCGCCCGCTCCACGCCGGATAAGTCGATTCTCGTTTTGTTGCCGACCATCGAAAAGGACACAGAAAGCACAGAGGGAGGAGAAGCACACGGAGGAAGAAAAGGGGAAACGGACTCTTGTCGAATGTATGACCACTTTTTTTCTATTCTCCGTGTCCTCCTGAATTTATTCGCGAATCACGAACCGTCCTCGCTTGACTCCCCCCCGCGCGACATTGTATCTTCACAGGAATTATTTTATCAAGGAAGATCAGGTTGTAAACCGGGCCTCTCTCACGGGCAGGGGCGCCGCTCAAGGCCGATTCGGGCCTGCCGGCGGTCACCCCCGGGACTTCCGCCAGAATCCGGAACATTGAGAGGCCGTATGAAACCGCTTGCCCAATGGTCTAAAAAACAAATCGGCTACCTGGGAGGGTTCGTTTCGATCGCCCTCAACTCAGCGCTCTTCGGCGTGAAATTGTGGGCCGGCCTGGCGACCGACTCGGTTTCCATGCAGGCCGACGCCTGGCACACGCTCTCGGACAGCCTCACCTCGCTCATCGTCATCATCGGCTTCTGGATCGCGAGCCGGCCGGCTGACAGGGAGCACCCGTTCGGCCACGGCCGGGCCGAGCTCGCGGCGAGCCTCGTCATCGGCACCCTGCTCATCGTCGTGGGCGTCACCTTCGGCTGGGATTCGATCGAACGCCTGCGGAACCGCCAGACGGCCTCCTTCACGCTGGTCGCGGTCGTCGTGTTCGGCGTTTCCGCCCTCTGCAAGGAAGCCATGGCCCAGTTCTCCCTGCGATTGGGCAAGCGCATCAACTCGACCGCGCTCAAGGCCGACGCCTGGCACCACCGGAGCGACGCCATCGCCTCCGCCCTGATCGTGGCGGGCGCCCTCCTCGGGCCGTATCTCTGGTGGATCGACGGCGCGCTCGGGCTCGCGGTTTCCGCCCTCATCGTGTATTCGGCCGCCGCCATCATCCGGGAAAACACGAAAGCGATCATGGGCGAACCGCTGCCGGCCGCCGCCCGGGACGACATCGTCGCCCTGGTCACGAGCCTGTCGGGCGACGTGTCGGACATTCATCACTTTCACTTCCACAAATACGGGGATCACGCCGAGCTCACCTTCCACGTGCGTGTGAAAAAAACGATGGACGTCGGGCGCGCCCACGAGCTCACGGCGAAAATCGAGGCGGCCTTGAAGAAAAAATACGACTTCGACGCCACCATCCACATTGAGCCGGAGCAGCCGGAACCGTCCGGGGCGTGAGAACCGCGGAAGATTTTTTTCGGGATTTTTCCGCCGGAACTGGACGCGTTCGCCGGCCGCCCAGTATATTGGAAGGATGGAAAAACCGGGGCACGCCAAGCTCACCCGCTCGTTGTCCGCCTTTCACGTCTTCAGCATCGCCTCCGGCGGGATGATCTCCTCCGGGCTCTTCGTTCTGCCCGGCATCGCCTACGCCGTCGCTGGGCCGGGGATTCTCCTGTCGTACCTGGCGGCCGGACTGCTGTCGCTGCCGGGGATGCTCAGCCTGGCCGAGCTGACCAGCGCCATGCCCCGCGCCGGCGGCGACTCCTTCGCGGTGGTGCGGAGCATGGGGCCGGCGGTGGGAACGGTGGCCGGCCTCGCGAGCTGGTTCGCCCTGGCCATCAAGAGCGCCTTCGCCCTCGTCGGCGCGGCCCTCTTCACCGAGCTCCTCGTCGCGGTGGACGCGCGGCTCATCGCCCTGGCCTTCTGCCTTCTCTTCCTCGGGCTCAACCTCGTCGGCATCGGGCACGTCGGCAGGGTCGTCACCGCTCTCACGGTCGTCCTGATCGTCGTCCTGGCCGCCTACGTCGGCGTCGGCTTCACCCGCGTCCGCGCCGGCAATTTCGCGCCCTTTTTTCCCTCGGGCGTGCCGGCCGTCTTTTCCGCGACCGGCCTGCTCTTCATCTCGTACGCCGGTTTCCTGAAAATCGCCAGCGTGGCGGAGGAAGTCAAGAATCCCGTCCGCAACATCCCCCTCGGCATGGCGGCCTCCCTCGTCGTGATGCTCGTCCTCAACCTGTCCGTGGTCTTCGTCACCGTCGGCGCCCTCGACCCGCGGAGTTTGTCCGGCAACCTGCGCCCGCTCTCGGAGGCGGCCGGCGTATTCGCCGGAGCCGCCGGACCGGTGATCCTCGGTCTGGCGGCGGTGATCTCCTTTTTTTCCACCGCCAACGCCGGCCTCATGGCCTCGGCCCGCTCCCTCGTGCCGCTGGCCCGCGACCACCTCGTACCCCGCCCGTTCGCGCGCGTCGGCCGCCGCTTCCACACTCCCTTCGTGGCGCTTGTCTTCACCGCCGCCGCCGTCGCGGGCGCCGTCTTCCTCGGCCTCGAGCTCTTGGTGGAGGCCGCCTCGCTCGCGCTCATCCTCGCCAACATTTTCGCCTCGGTGTCCGTTCTCATTCTGCGAATAAGCCGGCTTCAGAATTACCATCCCCGCTTTCGCGCGCCGCTCTTTCCCTGGCTGCAGATCGCCGGCGTCGTCCTGCTCGCGCTGCTCGTCGTGCAGATGGGCTGGCGATCGCTCGTCATCGCCGGCGGCTTCGTGATCGTCGGGGGAGGCATCTACCTGTTCTTCGGCCGGATCAGGGGCTACCGCGAGTACGCGCTCCTCCACCTGGTGGAAAACCTGACGGCGCGGGAGCTTACTTCCCGTTCCCTCGAAAACGAGCTCAAGGACATCCTGATCGAGCGTGACGACATCTCCAAGGACCGGTTCGACGAGCTCGTGGAAAACGCGGTCGTGATCGACGGAGAGGAGCCCCAGGACAAGGAGGATTTTTTCCGCGAGGCGTCCGCCCGCCTGGCGCGGGAGCTGAAACTGCCGGCGGATAAAATTTTCTCCCTCCTGCAAAAGCGGGAGAAGGAAGGGAGCACGGGGATCACGCCCTTCTGGGCCGTCCCGCACATCATCATCCCCGGGAAAAACAAATTTCATCTCCTCATCGCCCGCAACCGGGCGGGCATCACCTTCACGTCCGACTGCGGGGCGATCAGGTGCGCGTTCATCCTCATCGGCACCAAGGACGAGCGCAACTTCCACCTGCGCGCGCTCTCGTCGATCGCGCAGATCATCCAGGATCCGAAATTTGAAAAAACCTGGCTGGCCGCCAAGCGCCCGGACGACCTGCGCGACATCGTGCTCCTGGGGAAACGGCTGCGGTGACGATAAGCGAGGAGCGGGCCATGAGCTT
>CAZKOS010000032.1:17009-19658 GCA_964554445.1 uncultured Spirochaetaceae bacterium
GCCGGAATTTCTGTCATACTGTCACCAGGGAGCGTCCATGCGGGAAAAATTGAAAAAGACACTCTCCGGCCTCGACGTCTTCTGCATCGCCTCCGGCGCGATGATTTCCTCCGGGCTCTTCATCCTGCCGGGGCTGGCTTACTCCCTGACCGGTCCCGCCCTCATCCTCTCCTATCTGATTGCCGGACTGGTATCCCTCCCCGGCATGCTCAGCCTGGCGGAAATGACCACCGCCATGCCCCGCGCCGGCGGCGACTGCTTCGCCGTTATTCGCAGCCTGGGACCGGCCGTGGGCACCGTGGCGGGCCTCATGAGCTGGTTTTCCCTGGCCATGAAGAGCTCGTTCGCCCTGGTCGGCATGTCGATCTTCACCGAGCTGCTCGTCCCCGTCGATATCCGCATCATCGCCGTTTTTTTCTGCGCGTTGTTTTTCGCGCTCAATCTGGTCGGCGTCAAGGAGGCGGGACGGGTGCAGAACGTCCTCGTCATCGGCCTGTTCGTCGTCATCATCGCCTACGTCGTCTTCGGGTTGCCCGCCCTTAAGCTGCAGCGCTTCGCCCCCTTCGCGCCCCACGGAGCGGTGTCGGTATTCTCCACGGCCGGCATGGTGTTCGTCTCCTACGCCGGCCTCCTGAAAATCGCGAGCATCGCCGAGGAGATCAAAAATCCCGTCCGCACCATCCCCCTGGGCATGCTGGCCTCCCTCGTCACCGTCGTCCTCGCCTACCTCTTCATTATTTTCGTCACGGTCGGCGTCCTCGAGCCGTCCTCTCTCTCGGGCAGCCTGCGCCCGCTCACCGACGGCGCCGCCGCGTTCGCGGGCGCCCCGGGAGCGATCGCCCTCACCGTCGCCGCCGTTCTCGCCTTCCTCTCCACCGCCAATGCCGGGATCATGACCTCGGCCCGCTCGCTCGTGCCGCTGTCCCGCGATCACCTGTTCCCGCGCCTGTTCGCTTCCGTGAGCAAGAAACGGGGCACCCCTTACAACGCCCTCATTCTCACGGCCGTCGTCGTCACCGCCTCCCTTTTCCTGCAGCTCAAGATCCTCGTGGAGGCGGCCTCGCTCGTCCTCATCCTCACCAACATCCTCACCTGCCTGTCGGTCATCATCCTCCGGGCGAGCAAGCTCCAGAATTACCGTCCGAAATTCCGCGCTCCCCTTTTCCCCTGGCTGCAAATCGCGGGCATCGTCTGTCTCGTGCTCCTGGTCATCCAGATGGGATGGGAGGCGATCGCGATTACGGGCGGCTTCATCGTGGCGGGGCTCGCCACCTATGTTTTCTTCGGCCGCATCAAGGGGTATCGGGAATACGCGCTGCTGCATCTGGTGGAGCGCATCACCGCCAGGGAGATCACGGCCAACGCGCTGGAGACGGAACTGCGCGAAATTCTCTTCGAGCGCGACGACATCGCCAAGGATCGGTTCGACAAGCTGGTGGAACGGGCGGTCGTCCTGGACGACGATCAACCGAGGACCAAGGAAGAGTTTTTCCGCGCGGCGGCCGCCGCTCTGGCCGGAAGGCTGAAAATGCCCCGAGCCGCGATCGCCGCCTTGCTTCTGAAGCGTGAAAGAGAAAGCAGCACGGCGCTGACTTCCTTTTGGGCCGTGCCGCACGTCATCATTCCCGGGAAAAACAAATTCCACCTTCTCATCGCCCGCAACAAACGGGGCATCCGATTTTCCGAGGAAATGCCCGCGATCAAGTGCGTCTTCATCCTTGCCGGCACCAGGGACGAACGCAATTTCCACCTGCGGGCGCTTTCGTCGATCGCCCAGATCATCCAGAACCCGAAATTCGAACATACCTGGCTCGCGGCCAGGCGTCGGGACGGCCTGCGCGACATCATTCTTCTCGGGAAACGGCTGCGATAAACAAAAGAAGCTCAGGCGAAGCGTTGTGGCCGCATGGTTCCCGAAGCATGGTAGGCGATGAGCTTGTAGACGAGCTTGGCGGCCAGGTACTCGGCGTGCGGGGCGCCGTTCGGGCAGAGCTCCACCACGTCGAAACCCACGCAATGCCTTTGCTCCATGACCGCGCGCAGGAGGGCGAGCGCCTGGTACCATCCCAGGCCGCCCGGCTCCGGCGTTCCCGTGGAGGGCATGATGGAGGGATCGAAGGCGTCCAGGTCGACGGTGACGTAGACGTTCGCGGTCAACAGGGCGACGACGCGCGGAATCCAGTCGAGCGATCCGGCGAGGTCCCGGGCGAAAAAGATCCGTTCGCGCGGCGCGCCTCTGAGCTCCTCACGGTCGGCCGAGCGGATGCCGACCTGCACGATCGGGCACAGCTCCCGGACGCGCGCCATGACGCAGGCGTGGTTGTACGGCGAGCCGTGGTAGGTCTCCCGGAGATCGGCGTGGGCGTCGAGCTGGAGCACGCTGAAGTCGGGGTGCGCCGCGGCCGCGGCCCGGATCGCGCCGATCGACACCGAGTGCTCACCGCCGATGATTATGGGAAATGCGGAGCGTCGGCGGATTTCCGAAACGTCCGCCCGGACGCTTTCCACCATTTTTTCCGGCGAGCTCAAATCAAGGCGCGATTCGACGGTATGGATGCCGTGCCGGCAGGGCTCGCTGTCCGTTTCGATGTCATAATATTCGACCTGGGCCGAGGCGGCTATGAGCGCGGCCGGGCCCTTGTCCGCCCC
>CAZKOS010000033.1:0-19548 GCA_964554445.1 uncultured Spirochaetaceae bacterium
GCCGAGCCGAGGGCGATGTCGCCGCCGGCGTAGACCCGGTCGAGCGAGGTCTTGCAGTTTTCGTCCACGACGATGTTGCCCCGCTTGTTGGTCTCGAGGCCTTCGGTCGTCTGCTTGATGAGCGGGTTCGAGTCGTTGCCGATGGCCACGATCACCGTGTCCACTTCCAGGATCCGTTCGCTCCCCTTGATCGGCACCGGCCGGCGGCGGCCCGATTCGTCCGGCTCGCCGAGCTCGTAGGAGAGGGTCTCGATCGCTTTGACCAATCCCTTCTCGTCCCCGAGCACGCGCTGGGCGTTCGTGAGGAGGCGGAACTCGATTCCTTCCTCCATGGCGTGGTGGACTTCCTCTATCCGGGCGGGCAGCTCGACCTCGCTCCGGCGGTAGACGATGGAGACCTTCTGGGCTCCGATGCGCTTGGCCATGCGCGCCGAGTCCATCGCCACGTTGCCGCCGCCCAGGACCGCCACCTTCCTCGACTTGAAGATCGGGGTGTCGGCGCGCCCGGAGTCGTAAGCCTTCATGAGGTTGGCGCGGGTGAGGTACTCGTTGGCGGAGAACACGCCCACCAGGTTTTCGCCCTCGATGTGCATGAAGCGGGGCAGGCCCGCGCCCGTGCCGATGAACACCGCGTCGAAGCCGTCCTTGTCCATGAGATCCTTGAGCTTGCGCGTGCGTCCCACCAGGAAATTCGTCTTCACTTCCACGCCCATCGCCTGGAGCGCCTTGATCTCCGCGTCCACGATCGCCTTGGGCATGCGGAACTCCGGAATGCCGTAGACGATGACGCCGCCCGGGCGGTGGAAGGCCTCGAACATGACGACGCGGTGGCCCTCGCGGCGCACGTCGCCGGCCACGGTGATGGAGGCCGGGCCCGAGCCGATGACGGCCACGCTCTTCCCGGTCTCCGGCTTGACATCGGGGGCCGTGACCAGGTTGTTCTCCCGCTCCCAGTCGGCCACGTAGCGCTCGAGCCTCCCGATGGAGACCGATTTATTCTTGTCCTTGAGCGCCGCGCCGAGCGTGCACTTCTCCTGGCACTGCGTCTCCTGCGGGCAGACGCGGCCGCAGATGGCCGGCAGGAGGCTGTCCCGCTTGATGATGTCGATCGATTTTTTGAAGTCTTCGTCGACGATGGCTTTGATGAAGGCGGGGATGTCGATGCGCACCGGACAGCCCTCGATGCAGAGGGCTTTCTTGCACTGGAGGCAGCGCAGCGCCTCCACCACGGCCTGCTCCTTCGAGTAGCCGTAGGTGACCTCCTGCATGTTTTTCACGCGCACTTCCGGAGCCTGGGAGGGCATCTCCTGCTGGGGAATGGCGCGCCGGTCTTTGGCGGTGAGCTCGGCGGCCTTGGGCTTCAGTTCGGTGTAAAGGCGCTCGGCCTCGTTTTTCAGTTGTTCCCGAGGTATGAAGCTCATGCCCGGCCCCCCTGCAGTTTCCCGATTTCGGCGTCGAGCTTGCAGCCCTCGTGAGCCTGCCGCTCGAAGTCGCGGTAGGCGTTCAGGCGAAGCATCATGTTGTCGAAGTCGACCAGGTGGCCGTCGAACTCCGGTCCGTCGACGCAGACGAATTTGGTCTCGCCGCCGACCGTGACGCGGCAGCCGCCGCACATGCCCGTGCCGTCGACCATGATGGTGTTGAGCGACACGAAGGTTTTCACGCCGAAGGGCTTCGTCGTTGCGGCGCAATTCTTCATCATGATGGGGGGACCGATGGCGACGGCGAGCTGCGGGGGGTTCGGCCCGGCGCAGACTTCCTTGAGCGGCTCGGTGACGAAGGCCTTGCGGCCGTAGGAGCCGTCGTCGGTGGTGACGACGAGCTCGTCGGCCACCGCGCGCATCTTGTCCTCCAGGATGAGGAGCTCCTTCGTGCGCGCGCCGATGATCGCGGTGATCTCGTTGCCGGCGCGCTTGAGGCCCTCGGCGATGGGGTAGAGTGGGGCGACGCCGATGCCGCCGCCCACGCAGACGACGCGGCCGACCTTCTCAATGTGCGTGGGCCGGCCGAGGGGGCCGAGAATGTTCTCAACCGATTCCCCGACCTGCAGGCGCGAAAAATGCTCGGTCGTCTTGCCGACCACCTGGAAAATGAGGGTGACGGTGCCGGCGTCCGGGTCGGCGTCGGCGATGGTGAGCGGGATACGCTCCCCGAAGTGCGTGTCGATCTGGACGATGACGAATTGACCCGGTTTCCGCTCGGAGGCGATGAGCGGCGCTTCGATCGAGTACCGGAAGACGTTGCCGGCAAGCTGCGTTCTCTCCCTGATCCTGTTCATACCTGAATCCCGTGAGTGAGTTTTCCGCTGGCTTAACTTTGACCGGACCGAACGGCAAGATTGGCCATGACGCTTATTAGTTATGTATATCGACTATTTCGGCTTAAGTCAAATGGCGAATCGCCGCCTAGTCGGAACCCACGGCCGTGCGTCCCGACAACCGGATCACGCTTCCTTTGACGTTTTTTTTATATTATACTCAATAGAAAATGTTTTTCTACTTCCGCAACCAAAAACATGCTATAATTTCTTTTAGGGTAAGGAAATAGAAAACCATTATAAACGGAAATGCTGAAAGCCATTTGGTTTTCAGCATGTTATGTGCCGTCGGGCATGATCGGAAAAACCTTTCGCGCGGTATAATTCGTTTCCCGGTTTCCGGAGGTACGCTTGATAAAAATTTTCCGCGTCATTATCATCGTCACCCTTCTCTTGAGCATTATCTCCCTGTTTCTGGAACAGGTGAAAGATGTCGGCCCGGGCGTGAAAACGGCCGGTAACGTCATTGATTACCTGATCGTCAGTCTTGTCTTTCTCGAGGCACTGATCGGTATCATGACGGCGCGATACAAATTTCTCTATGCAAAAGAACATTGGTTCTCCTTGTTGTTTATCACCGTGTTTATCGCCCTGTTCATTATCGTGAAAGCGAACGTATTTGCCCGATTCTCGGCCACCGGGGGGAGCATCTCGCTCCTGATGATCCTCCTTCGCAATGCTTTCCTGGTTATGAAGATTTTCGGGCGGTTTCAGAAATTCTCGAAATTCATGGAGAATTTCACCGTCCATCCCGCCCGGAGCATCCTTTTGAGTTTTCTCTCCGTCATTCTCATCGGAACGCTCGTCCTGATGATGGGTTTCACCACCGTGGACGGGAAGGGCCTCTCCTTCATCAATGGCCTGTTCACCTCCACCTCCGCGGTCTGCGTCACCGGGCTCATCGTCGTCGATACCGCGACGCAGTTCACCGTCTGGGGACAACTCGTCATCCTCATCCTCATTCAGATCGGCGGACTCGGCATCATGATTCTTTCCTTTTTCGCCGTGTTCGCCCTGCGGCGCACGATCTCCCTCGAGGACAAGCTCCTGTTGAGCTACATGCTGAGCGAAGACGACATGTCCGGCCTGACCAGGTCCCTCCGCAACATCATTCTCATCACCTTCGGTATTGAGTTGGCGGGCGCCGCCGTGCTTTTTGCCGGGTTTCTGCCGAAGTTCGGCTTTTCCCCGGAAAACGCTTTTCTGTCCGTGTTCCATTCCGTTTCGGCTTTCTGCAACGCGGGTTTCTCCCTTTTTTCCGACAGCCTTGAATCCTGGCGCGGCGATCCGGTGATCATCGTCACCGTCGCCGTCCTGATCATCCTGGGGGGGATAAGCTTCGCCGTGATCACCAACGTCAGCGCCTCCCTGGTCCGCAGGATCCGGCGCCGGGTGACCGGCTCCCCGCTTCCCCGGATCGGCCTCACGCTCAACACGAAACTCGTCCTGAAATACACGCTGCTGTTGATCGTCTCCGGCCTGGTGATCTTTTACTTCCTCGAGCACGCTCACGCCATGAAAACCTACGGCCTGGGCGAACAGTACCTGTCCGCTTTCTTTCAGTCGGTCACGCTCCGCACCGCGGGATTCGACTCCGTTCCCTTCGGCGCCTTCCAGCCGGGGACCTACTTGTTCATGATCGTCTTCATGTTCATCGGCGCCGCGTCCGGCGGCACGGCGGGAGGCATTAAAATCAACGCCGCAGTCGTGATCGGTGCCTACCTCCGTTCGTTCTTCAAGGGGGAGAAACAGGCGCGGCTGGGCAACTATTCGGTCTCTCCCGACCGGGTGGGCAGGAGCTTCATCATCATCCTCTTCGGCCTTTTCTCCGTCATCCTCGGGACCTTTCTGCTCGCGGTGACGGAACGCGCCCCGTTCCTCTCCCTGTTTTTCGAGGCGACGTCGGCCTTCGGCACCGTGGGCCTTGACGCCGGCGTGACCGCGACCTTGAGCGTTTTCGGAAAAATAATCATTATTGTCCTCATGTACCTGGGCCGGCTGGGGCCGCTCACCATATTGAGCGCCGCCGGCCGCAAGAGCCCGAACGTCAACATTGAATACCCGATGGGCGACATCTCCATCGGTTGAACGCAAAAAGGAGCAGGCAATGGCGAAAGGCAAAGTATTCGCGGTGATCGGTCTGGGGGCCTTCGGGGAAAAGCTCTGCCGCGTGCTCGCGGAAAAGGGCGGGCAGGTGATCGCGATCGACCAGAACCCGGAGACCGTCGAACGGATCAAAAACACCGTCACCGCCGCCGTCCACGTCAACGCCACCGACGAGGCGGCGCTCATGAAGGCGCCGCTCGACGAAGTGGACGTCGCCGTCGTCGCCATCGGAGAGGATATCGAGGCGAGCATTCTGACGACCGCCCTCCTGAAAAAGCGCAACGTGCCCTACATTCTGGCCCGGGCCGTCTCCGATCTCCACCAGACCGTGCTGCGCCAAGTGGGGGCCAATGAAGTGGTCAATCTGGAGATCGACGAGGGCGCGCGTATCGGCCAGCGGCTCATCTCGCCCGAGGTGTTCGATACGATTCCCCTTTCCAAAGCCGTCAGTTTCGCGGAAATTCAGTTGCCCGGCCTCTTTCGCGGCCAGACGCTGGAGAAAATCGCGCTGCCTGGAAAATTCAGCCTGACCGTCGCGGCCGTCAGGCGGACCTTGCAGGGCATCGACGACGTCGGGAATCCCGAGCAGCAGGAGGAACTGATCATGCCGGCCGCGGATACCGTCCTGAAGGAAAACGACGTGCTGTTGGTGGTAGGCAAAAACGAGGACATCGACGCCCTCGTTGCCCTGGAATAAGCGGAAGGAGCCGATCATGCTTTTCCTGCGCACCCGATTTTTCATCGCGTTCATGGTTCTCATCACCGCGCTCGTCTTGGGCGGGGGAGGCATGGGGTATGTGTCCCTCATGGCGAACGGAGATAAAACCGGCGCGGAACGGCTCCTGATGTACTGCTTGGTCGCCGGCGGCGTGATGATCGTCTTCTGCGTCCGCATCCTGGCGTACGGGCGGCGGGCCGCCCGTAAATTCGACAAAATTCTCGACGCCTTGAAACTCAAGGGGCAGCTTCCCCTGGAACGGCTCGACTATTTCGGCGCGTTCGGCGCGAACATGCGCCGCCTGTACGAAGAGCTCCACGCGCTCGGAGAGAGGAAAAGCAGCCGCATCCAGCAGCAGAATCTCACCATCAACAAGCTGCTTGAGTTCGTCAACGTGCCGTTGCTGGTGGTCGACGCCACCGGCGAGGTGAGGAAGGTGAGCGGCGGTTTCTCCGAAAAACACAAAATCACCCCCGTCCAGGCGGCCGGGACGCAGCTGCGCGGCTATGTCGAGGATCTTGATTTCCAGGCAATCCTCCAGCAGGCCAACCGGACGAAAAGCCCGGCGGAAGTGAAATCCGGAAAAATCCCCCTCACGTTTTATCCCGTGCTGACCGAGAACAATGACGTTTCCTACTTCGTCGTCGTGTTCGGGCCGCATGAATTGAAGGGGTTCGTCACCGAGACGGCCGACCGCAAGGCCTCTCAGCCCGGGCGCGAGCGTAAGCATTTTATAGGCGGCCTGGTGGATGTTATAAAAAAAAGAATGAAACCGGAAAAATAACCGGAGAATGGAAAGCGCTCACCGCCCCGCTTTCATAAGGAGAGCCCATGTTCCGCATCCGACGCGTATTCGACGAGCTGACCCCGGCCGATAAAAACGCCGTCGATCAGGTGAAAAAAATCCTGAAAGAACAGTTTCCGCTGCTCCACGATTCGGAATACGGGAAGTTATCTTCCCTGCTCCTCAATCCCATGAAGTACCAATTCCGTCCCATCCTCTACGTGGCGGAAGCGAAGGCGCGCACGATCGGCGCTTTCGCCCTGATGCTGCACGATCCGGACCTCAAGTTTTGTTTTTTGGATTACCTATCCGTTTCTCCGGGGAAGTCGAGCCGCGGCCTCGGCGGGATCCTCTACGAGCACATGCGCCGTGAAGCCCGTCTGTTAGGCGTGATCGGGCTTTTTTTCGAATGCCTGCCCGACGATCCGGCGCTCTCGCCCCGACCGGAGGTCCGCAAGCAGAATCAGGCCCGACTCAGGTTTTACGAGCGGTTCGGCGCCTATCCGATTGCCGGGACCGAGTATGAGACGCCGGTAAAAGAGGGAGACACCGATCCCCCGTACCTGGTCTTCGACGGGTTGGGGAGGAACAAACCCCCCGGACGAGAGGAGACGCGGCGGATCGTGCGGGCGGTATTGAGAAGAAAGTACTCGGACGTCATCAGCCCGGAAAAGATCGAGGAAATAGTCCGTTCCTTTCGGGACAACCCGGTTCGGCTGCGGGCGCCCCGCTATATCAAACGGGATGCGCCGATCGTCCCGGCGACGGGCATCCCGGCCGGCCGCATGTTGACACTCATAGTCAATGAAAAACACGAAATCCACCACGTGCGGGAACGGGGGTACGTGGAAGCCCCGGCCCGGATCGGCAGTATCCTGAAACGCATCGAACCCATGGGGATTTTCAACCGGATACGGGCGCGGCCCTTCTCGGAGCGGTACATTCTGAACGTGCACGACCAGGCGTACATTTCCTATTTCAAAACCGTGTGCAAAAACATGAAGGAAAACGAGGCGCTGTACCCCTACGTCTTTCCCATCCGGAACAAGGCCCATCCGCCGCGCGTGCTTTCCATGCGGGCCGGATATTACTGTATCGACACCTTCACTCCGCTGTCGCGCAATGCCTACATCGCCGCCCGGGGCGCGGTCGACTCGGCCCTCACCGGCGCGCTCACCCTGCTGGAGGGGGCGCCCGTCGCCTACGCCCTCGTCCGCCCGCCGGGGCATCACGCGGAGCGGGAATGGTTCGGGGGGTTCTGCTATTTCAACAACAACGCCATTGCCGCCGATTATCTTTCGCGCTGGGGGAAGGTGGCGATTCTCGACATCGATTACCATCACGGCAACGGCCAGCAGGAAATATTCTATAATCGGGACGACGTGTTGACGGTGTCAATTCACGGCCATCCCAATTTCGCGTATCCGTATTTCTCGGGCTTCCGCGACGAACACGGCGCCGGTCGGGGGACGGGATACAACCTCAACCTTCCCCTGCCTGAGAACACCGACGGAGAAGCGTACCGGCGGACGCTGGCGCAGGCCCTGGCCGCGGTCGCCCGGTTCCGGCCGGCTTTCCTGGTGGTGGCCTTCGGCACCGATACGGCTAAAAACGATCCCACCGGCTCCTGGCTGCTTGCCGCGGACGATTTCAGGCGCAACGGCGAGCTGATCGGCGCCCTGAGGTTGAAAACGCTCATCGTACACGAGGGGGGCTACGATACCCGCGTTCTCGGCGTCAATGTAAGGAATTTTTTCCAGGGGTTCTGGCGGCGGTATTTTGAGTTGCCTTGAGCGGCGTGGCAGGCGGTTGACGTCGTGTCTTCGTAGAAGTCTATTATTTCAGCTGCCGCTGACGGGCTGCGGTTTGCGTTGCGCTTGCGACGGGCATTCTCCTTCGGAGTGAACGGGACGACTCCACACGCTGGTGGATTCCAGGGAGGGGGCTTGTGTAAGCCCCCTCCCTGGACCCTCCCCAACCCGCGTGCCTCGGCATCCCTGCCTCGGAACGCTCCGGACAACGGCGCCTTCCCTGGCGCCGATTGGAAGGAAAGAAAATAAGCAGCAGAGGAGAGCTGATCATTCTTTTTGTTTGATTTTTCTTGACAGCGGGAATTCGCGTGGCGATAATGGAGCATCTCTCAATACACGTCTTAACAAATGAGTATTTTGAAAATGCTTACGGAAATGACGCGCGACCATGCTGACGTGATCGGGGCCGGGAACAAGGCGGGGAACATACTGGCGCATTAACATGGAGGGTATATATGGATGAATGATTTATGCAGAAAATCAAATGGGTTTCAGCATTTCCAATCATAATGCTTTTCTATTTCCTTACCCGATAAAGTGCTAAACCATGTTTCTGATTGCGGAAGTAGAAAACCATTTTCTATTGAGTATAATTGTTACCATTGATTTTAATAAAATCAATGTGAAGGGCTCATTGTCCAAACTGGATAAGTTTATAAAAATGGGTTGGTATCGGGCGGATAGTGAATAAGTTTTCTGTATTATTCACGCCACGTCGTTTCGCCCCGAGTAGGTGAGTTTGATCCCGCCCTCTCCGAAGGGAACCGCATATTGTCCCCCCCGGCCCTCAGGCCTGAGGCTCTCTGCCCACGGGCATCGCCCCGGCCCCCTGCCGGTTTGCCTTTTCCCTTTTTGCGTGGTAGCCTTTCCCATTCCTGTGCGTAACGCGACCAGAAAGGATCACGGAATGGAAAAGAAATCCCTCTCCCGGAACGTCTTCCTCACCGGGCTCACCTCGTTTTTTACCGACGTCTCCTCGGAGATGATCTATCCCCTGCTGCAGGGATTTTTACGGCTCATCCTGTCCGGCGTGCGGGGCCTGCTTGGCCCGGTCCTCGGAATCATGGAGGGAATCGCCGAATCGACGGCGAGCCTCCTCAAGGTCTACGCCGGCTGGATCTCCGACCGGCTCGGGAAGAGGAAGCTGCCGGCCATCGCCGGGTACGCCACCTCGGCCGTCGCCAAGCTCGCCCTCCTGCTGTCCGGCCTCGGTTGGTTTTTCGTGATCGTCTACCGGTTCTTCGACCGCGTGGGCAAGGGCGTCCGGGGCGCGCCGCGCGACGCGCTCATCGCCGAGTCGATCGCCAGGAAGTCGCGGGGCCGGGCCTTCGGCGTGCAGCGCGCCATGGACTTCGCGGGCGCCACCCTGGGGGCGCTCATCGCCTTCTTCCTGGTGCGGCTCTTCATGGACCCGGTGTCGCACGAGCTCACGAGCGTCCCGGCCTTCATTACCATCTTCATCATTTCGATCGTCCCCGCCTTCATCGGCATCATCTTCCTTCTCTTCACCACGGAAACGGCCAGGAGGCGGGCGAAGGGCGACGCCAAAGGCCGGGTCTTGCTCAACCTGGGACTCAAGGGCTACGACCGGAACCTGAAACTCTATTTCCTGGCCCAGGCGGTGTTCACGCTCGGCAACTCCTCGAACCAGTTCCTCCTTCTGCGCACCACGGATCTCACCGGCGACCTCTCGCTCACGGTGCTCATGTACATCGCCTTCAACCTCGCCTCCGCCGTCTTCGCCACGTTCTTCGGATCGCTCTCGGACAAGGTGGGCCGGAAGAAACTCCTCCTCGTCGGGTTCGCGCTCTACGCGGTCGTCTACGCCGCCTTCGGTTTCATCGTGCGCGATTGGTGGTTCCTGCTGTGGATCTTCTGGCCTCTCTACGGACTGTACTACGCACTGACCGAGGGCGTGGAAAAGGCGTTCGTGAGCGACCTGGCGCCGGCCGAGCGGCGGGCGACGGCCCTCGGGTTCCTCGCCACCGTCCAGGGCGTGCTGCTCCTGCCCGCCAGCCTCATCGCCGGCGTTCTCTACCTGCTTTTCCCGGCCGCGCCCTACCTCTTCGGCGGGGCCGCGGCGGTCGTCGCCCTGTTCGTTCTGGGGGTCGCCGTGCGGGAGAGGAAAACCGAGGAAAAGCGCGGATGAGGAGGGGAGGACACGAAGAATACGAAGAATACAAAGAGCACGAAGAGGGTCAAGTAACCGGAAGAAATGGCGTGAAGCGATTCCAAAGGAGCAATGTTTATCTTCAGCTCTTCGTGTTCTTCTCCTTTCTTCATGCCCTTCGTGTCCTCTTTCGAAGGCGGAATAGGCAATTATACCGAAAGTTTCATTGTCCAAGCGCGGACGGTATGCTATATTAATCAAGGGATCGGGGTTCGATGAAGAATCCGAATCCCGAACGGGAGCGAATCGTCGAACGAGCGTTTTCGGCAGGGCGCCGGGACCGTCGCGAGATTGCTCGGTATTGAGAGACGTGTCATAATCCAAAGGAGGATGCACCATGTCGAAAGTCAAAAAAATCGCCGCCGTTCTGGTCCTGCTGACGGCCTTCGCGGGCGCGGCCTGGAGCCAGAACGTCGAGGAGCTGTATTCCCCGTACATCCTCTCCTTCGGCGGATTCTCCGCTTCCATGCAATCGCCGTACAATTCGATCTTCAACCCGGCCGCGGCCGGCCTCAAGCAGCGGGTGACGGCCGATCTCAACTACATCGGCATCTTCCCCTTCGGCACCGAAGGGGGGCTGGGCACGGCGATCAACGCCGGCCTGTGCATTCCCACCAACGCCGGGGTCTGGACCACCAGCCTCCACTTCGTGGGGGACTCCTTCGCCTCGACCAACATCGGGACGCTCTTTCAGCTGCACACCTCCTTCGCCAAGGACCTCTACCCCAACTTCCTGATCGGGATCGGCCTCGACGCGAGCGCCGGCACGCAGTCCAGCCCCTGGGACTGGGGCCTCGGGGGGAGCATCGGCTTCATCCACATCGTGGACCAGCTCCTGTTCCTGAAGGATTTCGCCTGGGGAATTTCCATGCGCGATATGGGCAAACGGTACAATCCCACCGGCGACAACACGTATTTTCCCAAGACTTTCACCCCCGCCCTCGGGCTCAATTTCAAGCTCGTCAAGGTCAAGGACTTCTACTGGCAGGTGGCGGCCGACGTTTCGGTCCCCGATTTCGCCGGCGTGCGCTTCATGGCCGGCACCGAGCTCGGTTTTTTCGACACCCTGTTCGTGCGCGCCAAGGTGGAGCTCGATTCGTTCCAGATGGCGAACGCCGCCGCCCCGCGGAGTTATCCGATGGCCTTCGGCCTGGCGATCGTCTTCAAGACCGACATCAAGGACAACATCTCCTTTCTTAATATCTCCGAGCGCGGCTGGAACCGGAGCGACGTGGCGGTGGACGGCGCCTGGGCGCCCCTCGCCAACGGCCAGCAGGCGATCGGCCTGGGACTGAACCTCGCCCTCGGCGTGGTCGACACCACCCCGCCGGTCATCAAGATGGACATCGCCCCGACGACCTGGATATCTCCCAACTTCGACGGGGTCCAGGACGACCTGATCATCCCGCTCAAAATCACCGACGAGCACTACGTCAAGGGCTACACGCTCACCGTCATGGACGCGGCCGGCAAGGTCGTCAAGACCATCGCCAACAAGGAAGAGCGGCCGGAGAACGTGAACGTGGAGAACGTGTTCCAGCGCCTCGTCTACGTCCGCGCGGGCATCAAGGTGCCCGAGACCCTCGTCTGGGACGGGAAATCGTCCGAAGGGACGGTCGTGCCGGACGGCACCTACACCGTCACCATGGAGGCCGTGGACGACAACGGCAACAAGGGCGTCTCCCAGCCGTACACCGTCATCGTCAAGAACACGCCGCCGCAGGCCTCGCTTTCCGTCCCGAAACTCGTGTTCTCGCCCAACGGAACGGGCGGCGCCCGGACCGACCTCCAGGTCAGCATCACGGGCAGCAAGGAAGACTTGTGGAAGCTCTCCGTTCTCAACGACAAGGGGACCGCGGTCTTCACCAAGGAGTGGAAGGATTCCTCTCCGGCGAGCTTCGCCTGGAACGGCACCACCGACGCCGGAACTCAGGCGCCGGACGGCGTCTACAGCGTGACGCTCGCCTCGGCCGACAAGGCCGGGAACAAGGCCTCCTACAGCGTTGACAACGTCATCATCGACACCAAGCAGGCGAGCGCCTTCGTCACCGCCGGCAGCGACGGGCTTACGCCCAACGGCAGCCCGCAGTTCGCCACCATCACGCTCACCCTCACGGTGACCTACCGGGAGGGGATCAAAAACTGGTACTTCGCCGTGCTCAACGACAAGGACGAGCCGAAACGGACCCTCAAGGGTCTCGCCGACACGCCGATCCCGCAGACCTTCGTCTGGGACGGCCGGAGCGACGACGACACGCAGGCGCCGGACGGCTCATACACGGGCCGGCTCATGATCGAATACGACCGCGGCACGAAGCTCGAGGCCGAATCCAAGCCGTTCGTGCTCAACGCGGCGGGTCCGAAGGTCGACCTCACCCTGAACCCGGTCCCGTTCTCGCCCGATAACGACGGCGTGGACGACGAGGAAAACATCATCACCAAGGTCTCCGACCTGTCGCCCATCGCCACGTGGAAAATGGAAATCACGGATCCGACGGGCGTCCACTTCACGAGCTTCTCCGGCACGGGCACCCCGAAGGAGACCATCGTCTGGGACGGCGTCTCGGATACCGGCGAGACCGTCGAAGCGGCGAGCGATTACAAGCTCGATTTCACCATCACCGACGTGCTCGGCAACAAGGCGAGCCTCACCAAGACCATCATGGTCGACGTCCTGGTGTACCGCGACGGCGACAAGCTCCGCATCCGCGTCCCGTCCATCACCTTCAAGGCCAACACCGACGACTACGTGGACGTCTCGCCCGAGGCCTACGAGAAGAACCAGTGGACGCTGGCGCGGCTGGCCGTCATTTTCAAGAAGTATTCGACCTACGACATCCAGATCGAGGGCCACGCGGTGAGCGTATACTGGAACGACCCGGCGCGCGCCAAGAAGGAGCAGGAAGAGGAGCTCCTGCCGCTCTCCAAGAAACGCGCCGAAGCGGTCAAGCGGGCGCTCGTGGCGCTCGGCATCGCCGCCTCGCGGATTTCCACCATCGGGGTGGGGGCCGCCCGGCCGATTGTTCCTTTCTCCGATCTCGTCAACCGCTGGAAGGACCGGCGCGTCGAGTTCATTCTGATCAAGAAATAAATCCGATATGTCTCCGACAAGCAGCCCCGCGCGAAACCGCGCGGGGCTTTTTTTCGGGGGGAGGACACGGAGAACACGGAGAGAGGCGGAGAGCACGGAGGGGAGGAAAAGACAAGGAAAGACGGTGAAGATATACCCGCAAAGCTGCGCTTTGTCTGGTATTTCCGATTATAATTCTTTGTCATATCGAGATTTATGCAAATCTCGGTATGATAAATCGAAAACGATTGAGTATAATTCTGATTTTCACCTGAATTTGTTGAACTCCGGCTATCGTTTTCGTATTTTTCTCCATTCGCATTCAGTCGTGGAGGATCATGCGGTTGCAGAGATATCCATACACCATGCGTGTCCGCCATTCCCTTTCTCCGTGTTCTCCGTCTCCTCTGTGTGCTCCGTGTCCTCCTCATTGGCCGTGGGTGAAGCCATTGCCGCGGCGCTCTTTTTAGCGCTATACTTAATGCATGAAGAATAGTAAACTCCTGAAGGAAATTTCCCCGGAAGACGCGGCGGTGGCGTCGGAGAAGGGCCGGGCGGTCTCTTCAATCGCCGAGGAAATGCTCAAGACGATCGAGGAACTCTACCATCTCAAGGACCTGGAGACGCTCCTCGAGCGGATCCTGTCCGAGGCGCGGCGATTCACCGGCGCGGACGCCGGCACCATTTATCTCGCCACGAGGACGCATCTCCATTTCAATTTCATTCAGAACGACACCTTCCTTCGCGACCGGCGCGCCCGGGAGATGTACGTCTACTCGAAGGCCGCCCTCCCGCTCGACGAGAAGTCGATCGCCGGCTACGTGGCCGTGACCGGGCGGGCGCTTCTCATCGACGACGTGTACGGACTCGGGCAAGACGTTCCCTTCGCCTTCAACCGGGAATTCGACGGCGCGACCGGGTACCGTACGCGCTCCATGCTCACCGTGCCCATCGCCGCGCGCGACGAAAAGCTCCTCGGCGTTCTCCAGCTCATCAACGCCACGGACCGGCGGGGACGGGTCGTCTCCTTTTCCTCGGACGACACGCACTACATTATCCAGTTCGCCAACAACGCCGCCTACGCCATCGAGAACGCGAAGCTCACCCGCGAGATGGCTTTCCGCATGGTGGAGATCGCCGCGCTCCGCGACCCCACGGAAACGGCCGCCCACGCCGAGCGCGTGAGCGCCCTCTCGGCCGAACTGTACACGGTCTGGGCCGGGAAACACGGCGTGGAGCAGCGCGAACGCCGCCACACGCGCGAGTCCCTGCGCATCGCCGCCATCCTCCACGACGTGGGCAAGGTGGCGGTGAGCGACACCGTTTTGAAAAAGCCGGGAGAGCTCACCGACTTCGAGCGCTACCAGGCCCAGTGCCACACCGTCTTCGGGGCGCGCCTCTTCATGAATACGAGCTCGCCCTGGGACAAGGCCGCGGCCGAGGTGGCGCTGAACCATCACGAACAGTGGAACGGCGGCGGGTATCCCGGCAAGATCAAAGACCTCTTCTCCCGGGAGATCGTCTTCGGGCCCGGCAAGAAGGGGACCGAGATCCCGCTCCTCTCCCGGATCGTCACCCTGGCGGACGTCTACGACTCCCTCGTCTCCAAGCGCTCCTACAAGGGCGAGTGGACCGAGGACCAGGCGCGCCGCTACGTCCGCGAGAATTCGGGGGTACTCTTCGACCCCGAGCTCTGCGACCTCTTCCTCGGCATGGCGGACGCGGCGCGGACTATCGAGGCGCGCTACCGCAAATCCGCCGGCCCGGGCAGCGGGGGGTAGGTGGGAAGATGAGGAAGTTGAAAAACACGGATGCGGAAGGTGGGAATGATCGGAAAGGAAACGATCGGAAAATTGTGCAGATTGCGGGGCATTAATCGCGATCCAAAAAAAGCGGCCGCGGCAGAGCGCGGGACGCTGTCGCCGCCGCGCGTTATGCGAACCTCCGGCCGGCTCCCCAAAAAATCATCCGGTTATGCTCAAGCGTTTTTGATTTGTCATGCCGAGATTTGCATAAATCTCGGCTTGACAAGGAATTATAATCGGGAATACCCGACAAAGCGTAGCTTTGCGGGTACATTTCTCACGATGCGCTTCATTCCGGCGGAAGACCGCCGCCGGCCGTTTATTCCAGCTCTTCAAACGCTTGAAGCGCGGCCGTGACCTTCTCGTTTGCCGCGAAGACCGCCGCCTTCGACATGAGCGTCTGGACGGCTTCCTTGCTCGTTTTTTCGTATTTCGCCTCGAGGTCGCGCAGCTCGGGGGGCGTATTCTCCCCCAGCTCGGGATATTTCCCCTCCAGGCTCTCAATCTGTCGGCCCAGATTCTTGAATGACGCCGCGTAGCTGGAAATGGCCGCGGCCGCGGCATCCCCATCGGCGGCGGTTTCCATTGCCTTGACGAACGTTTCGTTCGCGGTGATCGCGTCCTGCAGGAGCTTGGCCGCGTCCGCGTATTTCCCCGCTCCCCCGCACGACGCCGATAAGGCGGCCAGGGCGGCGAGAGTGACGAAGGCGATCAGGCATTTGCCGCATTTCATAAAATCCTCCATAGCTGTATTCTCGCGGGACGCGACCGGCGTCCCCTGTGCGGGAGACGTTTTCTCCAAAGTATAGTGCACGCCGAGACGCGAATCAAACGAACATTCCGCCGATCAGCGTATCCGCTTTTCATAAAACGCGGCGTCGTATTCCCCGCGCCTTCTCCCGTCGACCCTGACGAAGCCGAGGTTTTCGTACAGCCGGCACAGCTTCGGCCGGTCCGCGGCGCAATCCAGCCGCAGGCGGGAGATTCCTCTGCGGCGGCATTCTTTTTCGGCGAACGTCAACATTTCGGCCGCGTACCTTTTTCCGGCATACATGCGCCGGACGGCCAGCTTGTGAACGTATCCGGACTCGTTCGGTTTCGCGTCCGGCCAAAAATCAGGATCGTGCCATTTTAAAATCATGGCGGCGACGGGTGCGCCGTTTTCGTACCCGACGCGGAAATCGTCTTCATGATTTTTTGTGAGGATTTTTTCTTTCGAAAAATCCCCGGGATTCCACAGCGGCATCCCGGCGTCCGCCAGCCAATGGGCTGCTTCTTTCATGATGAGGAGCGCGTTGTCGACGTCGCCCGACGCAATCAGCATTTCAGGATGGCGCGTCCCCGCCGTTTATGTCCGCGAGCACGGTCCATTGCGTCCTGGAGATGCCCAGGTGTTTTAGGATCCGCGGGCGGATGTCAGGGTCCTCGACATAAGACCATTCTCCGGTGATTTTGATGCCCGCGCCGTACGTCTCGATTTCGGCCGCGTTCTTGATTCCGAAGTTGTACGAAGACCCCGCCTCGAGGCCGAGCTGCTGCTTGATCTTGGCGGTGACTATTTTTTTCCAGATGCCGCTCGTGTATTTTTCAGTCACCACTTCGAGCGCGATCTGCGAGCGCCGGAAACTTTCGGAAAATAGCCTGAAAAGATTCACGACGTCGGCCTTGTCCAGATACATGAAGAGGCCTTCGGCCATGAGCAGGACGTTACGGTTGCCCGCTTCGGTCACCGTCCGGATCCAGGCCGGGTCCAGAACCGAACAGCCGATGATCTCGTATTCAAGCTTGTCCCCCAGCAGCTCCCGTTTTATCCCGACGACCTCGGGCAGATCGAGCTCGAGATACCGGCATCCCCGCCGGTCGATTCTCCAGTAGCGGGTGTCGAAACCGCAGCCGAGATTGACGACCGTGCAATGCGGATTTTTTTTGATGAACTCGTCGGCGATCGAATCGTATTTTCTGGCCCTGATCGCGAAGTGGATGGTCAGCCGGCGGGAGAGCTTTCTCGTGAATATCTCCTCGCCGGCCGCGTCCGGCATGAGAGCCGAGAACCGCTCGAGGCAATATTCCGCCATCGGATCGGTGATCAATGGGTTTTTCCTGCGCGATTCCATGACGTGGCTGCGCAGGCTGGCGATCGCGGTCTTGGAAACGTCGGACAGCTTCATCGCATCCTCCTTTTACCGGGGCCATGATCGGCATTGCGCAACGCGGTTCTTTCGCCCGCACTTCTCACGGTGACTGCGGTTTCGTCGTCCCCGTCGCGTTGCGGGGTTTCCCCGCCGTTCCGAAAATCAGGATACTCCGCCGCCGGCGTGAATTCCTTCCCGGCGGCGTCTCCCGGGAATTCTCCGGGGGCGAAGCCGAACGCCCTTGCTTCGAGCGACGAGCGGATCGATGAGTAAAAACACCCGAAAACGCCGCGCGCCGTTCATGTCCGCATTCTTTCCGAACGGGAACCGTCATTCGCCGCGGACGGTCCCGGGCGCCCGCGGCGGGCTCGGTGCGCTTCACCCGGGCGGAGGAAAGTCATTGGTTCGGTCATCGCCGTTCGACCTTTCTCAAAATCTCTTCCCGTGGCGCCCATACCTGCGCCTCGATATATCGCTCGGGGCCGTATTTCCCGTCTCCGTTCCACGTCTGCGGTAATCCGTATTTATCGATCAATGTCCTCATCTCGTCCCACGAATAAATCTTTTTCCAATATTCCTTTTTCTCGCCCGGTGCTTCGCTGAAGGTCGGGAACAAATCCCCGTAGGAGTAGGAGATTTCTTTCGGGTTCAGCGCCGCCATGGGAATCCTGAGCTGGCGGGGCGAAACATACCATGTCTCGAGCCATGGGCATTCTTCCACCACCATGTATTGAGGGTACCGGCTGCGCGGCTTTCCGCCTTTTTTCAGGAATTCGCGATAGGCCAATTCCTCCAGCTCTCTTCGCCGTTTGACATAGTCTTCGCCGCGCTTCGCCGCGAAGGTCGCGTCTTCCTTTTTTAATTCGCGTTGAACCGCCGCCGCGTCTTCAATCGATAAACGGGACAACGACAGGAACGGGCCGGTTCTTTCATCATAATAATGATAAAGATATTTTACATCCATTTTTCTACGGAACCTTTGAGCGAAAGGTATTTTTCTTCCATATCCGCCTCAGTACAGAGCGCTTAAGCTCTCGAATTCCTTTTTCGTCAACTCGATCTCCGCCGCCCTGAAGTTCTCCCGGATGTGGTCCGGATTCCACGACATGGGGATGGTGATGACGCGCGGCTGGGCGACGAGCCAGGCCAGCGCGATCTGGAAGGGAGTCGCCCCGTGCGCCTCGGCGACCGCGCGGATCGTCTTGTTGACCGGCAGGTTGCGGAATTTGACCGGGGAATAGGCGGTGAGAAGTATTTCGTTCCGCCGACAGTGCTCGAGGACGCCGTTGGCGGCGTAGGCGCGGTCGGGCAGGCGGTAGGGGACCTGGTCGGTGATGATGGGCGTCTCGGAGAAAGACTGCGCCGCTTTGAGCATTTTCAGTTTGAAGTTGCTCACGCCCAGGTGTCTCACTTTTCCGTCCGCCACCAGGCGGTTCAGGGCGCGGAAGGTCTCGGGCAGCTGCTTGACCGACCGCGGCGGCCAGTGGACGAGGTAGAGGTCGATGTACCCCAGTCCGAGGCGGCGGAGGCTGTCTTCGCAGGCGCGGACCACCAGGTCGTGCGCCAGATGATCGGGAGAGACTTTCGTGGTGATGAAGAGTTTCCCGCGGTCGGAGTTCGCGTCGCGCACGGCGCGCCCGAGGAGCTCCTCGGCGCGTCCGGCCCCGTAATACTCGGCCGTGTCGAAGTGGGTGTAGCCGGTTTCCAGCGCCGTGCGCAGGGCGGCCAGGGAGGCGGCGTCGGTCTTCGGATCGGCACGGGACTCGCCGCCGAGGCGCCACGTCCCGAAGCCGATTTTGGGAAGGGTGACGCCGTGGACGGTTTCGCTTTTCATGAGTGTCTCCTCCCGTACGGAAGCCGCGACGCTCCCCGCGGATTCGCCGCGACGGTTTCGGATAATGTAGCATTCGGCGGGGGACGGTTCAAGCGGTGCGGTCCACATCACGCGGACCTGTTGAAAACCACGAAGAACACGAAGCGCACGAAGGGGAAAATCAAAAACGATTGGGTATAAATATGGATGAAACAAACGGTGGAAAAGAAAGGAGCGGAACACGAGCGTCAGCCTGATACAGGTGAGCCTGGGCGTTCGAATCGATCCGGCCTGGGGAATTCGGGAAACGCCGGACAAGTTGTTCCTGCCGCTGGCGCGGCCGGTCACGGTGGACGGCCGTGAACGATCGCGCCTCCGCCTGCGTCATTACGCGCGTGACCCGTACATGGCGCCCGCGGGCGGAACGGTTTTTGTCGTTCAGATGGAAGGCGATTACGACCGCTGGTGCGCGCTCCGTGAAGACAAGGAGTCGTACCGGGCCGAAAAAAACCGGGTCCTGGCGGAAACCGTCCGCGCGCTGGAGGAGCGTTTTCCCGGGCTCGCGGACCGCGTCGAGGCGAGCGACGTCGCGACCCCGACGACCTGCGAGCGCTACACCGGCAACTGGCGCGGCTGCATGCAGGCCTGGGCCATCACGCCCGAGCTCTGGAAAAGGAGCACCACCGGCCGGGGACTTCCCCAAACCTTTCCGGGCCTTGAGCGCTTCCACCTCATCGGGCAGTGGACGGAGCCGGCACCCGGAACGCCGCCCGCGGTCAAGGACGGGCGCGACGTGGTGCGGGCGATCCTGCGGGCGGAGCG
>CAZKOS010000034.1:0-2357 GCA_964554445.1 uncultured Spirochaetaceae bacterium
GACAAGGAGTCCCTCACCCTGTCGGGCGATATCCAGGCCCTGGGGAGCTACACCCTCACCCGGGACTTCCTCTGGGGCTACACGAACATCGACGACAACGCCCTCTCCTACCGCCTCATCGGCGACTTCCTCCTGGACGCGCGCCTGCGTAGGGGCTTCCGGGCCTTCCTGGACCTGAATGTCGGATACTCGAACGTGGGATTGCCGGCGTTCCACTCTTTCAACATACTAAACCCCGTGGCGTTGACCCTCTACGATTTGACGTTCAACCCTTTAGGCACCGCGGTTTTTTCGTCAGGGACCGTTTTCTTTGTCTCCGAAGATCAGAACCTGGCCATCGGTGTCAAGGAATTATTCGTCGATTTCAACATCGACAACGCGGTGTACTTCCGGGTGGGAAAACAGGTGCTCCAGTGGGGCACCGGTTACCTCTGGAACCCCACCGACCTGATCAATATTCAAAAAAAGAGCTTCTTCGACATCACCGCGCTCCGCCAGGGCCAGTTCGGCCTGCGCGTCGATTTCGCCTTCGACCGGGCGTTCCACCTCTACTCCTACGTCGAGTTCGAGGGCGCTTCAGACTTCTCCCAGATGGCGGTGGCGGGCAAGGCCGAGTTCCTCATCGGGCAGGTGGAAACGAGCCTCTCCGCCTGGTGGCAGGGCGGCAAGATCCCGGTCTTCGGCTGGGACGTCTCCGCCCCGCTCTTCTGGGACATCAACTTCCACGCCGAGGCGGCCGTGTCCTGGGGCGACAACCTGCCCCACATGGATGCGGCGGGCAATGACGCCCCGATCCGCGACCGGCTCGTGGCGCGCGTGTCGGCCGGTTTTTCCCGTTCCTTCGCGGTGGACAATAACGACAACGGCGTCGTCTTCAATGCCGAATTTTATTTCAATTCCGCGGGTTATGACGATAACATGTTCGGGTCGCTTTCGCCGATAAATCTCGCCAACTTCATCTCGGGCTACTATGATCCGAACGATTACGGGAAATACTACGGCATGGCCGCCCTCACCATCAACAAGTTCCTGGCGAACCAGCTCTCGCTCACCATTTCGGGCATCGGCAACTTCTCCGACATGTCCTTCATCGCCATGGCCGATTTCGCCTACGCCCCGGTGTACGACTTCACCATCGATTTCAAGATCATTTCCTACCTCGGCCTCAACAACCGCGAATACACGATCGCGCCGACGTACGACGGAACGAACCTCGTCATCAAAAACAACATGCTCGGCGCCTCGATCAGCTGCGACGTCAAATTTTAGGGCAAGAAAAACAGGAATCCACGAATGGGATCCTGTGTGACGACAAGCCGCTCACCTTCCGGGCGGCTTTTTTTTCATACGGGCGGGGACTCTTCTTTCTCTTCATCACCCCTGATTTTCACGAAAAGATTTTTTTTGTTTTCACACCATCTTCACAACTCGCGAATACACTATATATCGAGAAGAAGAAACGGGAATTGCCGGCGCTACCGCTGCTGCTGCTGCTGCTGGAAGAGCTTGAAAGAGCGTTCCCCTTTGACTCGCCGCCTCTGCCGGGCGGCGGGTTTTTTTTTGCGGAGGCGGGTCGTCGCCCGAAGCGGGACCGTGAAAAAACCCGGAAGCCGGCACCGGTCTTGAGCGGCGCCCAATGAGTCAATTTGATTAATTCCGGGAATTCATCTATTCTTAAAAAAAGCCCGTCGTTATAATCATATTTTCGGAGGACGTATGATGAAGAAGATTCCGCTTATTATTTCGGCATTAGTGACGGTCGGTTTGCTCTTCAGCTGCAATTCAGAAAAAGCGAACGTTGCCAAGCCTCCCGCCGCCGCCAATAAATACATCACCAAGAATCAGACCGGCAACTTCGGCGGCTACTTTTATTCGTTCTGGACCAACGGCGGAGGGTCGGTAGGCATGACGATCAATCCCGGCGGCAATTACAGCGTCAGCTGGAACAATCCCGGGGATTTCACCTGCGGGGTGGGCTGGTCCACCGGAACGGACAGAAATATCACCTATAACTGCAAGACGTGGGAGTCGAGCGGCGGCGCGTATTTGGCCGTCTACGGTTGGACGACCAACCCGCTCATTGAATACTACATCGTCGAGAATTGGGGCAACTTCAGGCCGACGTACTCCAATGTGGGTACGGTGACGTCCGACGAAGCCACTTACGATTTGTATAAACACGAACAGGTCGATCAGCCTTCCATCAACGGCACCGCCACGTTCATGCAGTACTGGAGCGTCCGGCGGACGCCGACGGAGGTCGGAAAGGATCACGTCGTCACCACCGGCAATCACTTCAAGGCCTGGACGGGCAACGGATTGAAAATGGGCAGATTCAATTACCAGATCATGTTGAC
>CAZKOS010000034.1:2457-19457 GCA_964554445.1 uncultured Spirochaetaceae bacterium
ACAATTATTTCCATCAACGCAACCCGCAGGCCCCTAGAAATGCGCGTCCAGCCCGACGCCGATGTGCAGCCAGGTGACTCCGTCGATCATGGGGTGGCTCAATGGCATGACGAGGTAGAGCGAGAGGGTGGTGAGCTTCCAGCAGTTGAGATACACCCCGGCGCCCGCCGAAAACAGGAATCCCTGCTCCGGGTAGTAAATGAAATTGTAATACCCCGAGTCGAAGAAGGCGTAGAGGCCGGGGGTGAAGGTGTTGATGATCTTGAACTGCCAGAGGTTCAGACGGAACTCCAGGTTGAGCACGGCCTTGAACCGCCCGTCGAAGCGGGCGTCCTCGTAGCCGCGCACCGCGTACCCCAGGCCGTAGCGGTATCCGCGGCCGCCGAAGGTCTGCTGGATGTTGGCCGGGACCGCGGCGCCGTCGCACCAGTCGACGCTCAAGAAAGCCCCCAGGTATCCGGACACGGTGCCGAGCTCCGCCTCCGGATCGGCGTCGAAGAGGGGAAGGAAACCGTAGGCGGTCAGATTGAGGCGCACGAAGTCGGAGCGGCCGAGAAGGTCGTTGAGAAGCCATTGCGGCCCCCACTCGACCGAGGCCTCGGCGTAAAGCCCGTTGAGCTTCCAGTGGGGATCCGTCTTGTCCAGGTTGTTGTAGCTCACGCCGGCAAAGAGCGACGCTTGGAAGAGGTCGGGCTCGTCGGGCTTGCCGGAGGCGAGGAAGAGCTCGTTGGCCGACGGGTCGGCGATGACGTGATCGAGGCGCGTCCGGAAAAACCCGTAGACCTCGAACAGGTTGAATTTCAGCCGGTCGTTCCAGACGATCCCCTGGGCCAGGCCGAGATCGAGCCTCCCGCCGACGCGCGTGTACGCTGGTGTGTAGCCGCCCCCTCCCGTGTAGAGTGTGTCGTCGGGCAGGCGGAAATAGTTGAGCCACTCGTAACCGCCCCCGGCGATGAGCCAGATGATGGTGTCCGGCGCGGGCGGATTGGTGAAGCCGCGCCAGCCGATGCCGACGTCGGCGCCGAGCAGGCGCAGCCCGAAGGTGAACAGAAACGGGTCGCGCTTCGCCGTTTCCGGGGCGCCGGGCCGGGTCTCGTCGGCGAACGCGGCGGCCGACAGGGCGAAGAATATTACGAGTGCGAAATGCCTGAATCTCATGTCTCCTCACTCCTTGGCGGGCGGTGGTCCCGTCTCCTGATTCACATGATGGCGAAAAGGAACGAACTGTCAAGCGAAAATAAAAATCGTCCTTCCCTCGGTCACGTCCGGTTCCTTGACAAATCCGGGCGGTCGGGTATGCTCGAAGGATGCCTCCTGAACGCCGGGAATCCGCGTGAGCGCATCGTCATTCCTCGCCTTAAGCTTATCGATCCCGCTCCTTTGCTCGTGCCTCCTCGTTAAAGACATCATCCCCGTCGATCTCGAACCGGGAAAAGCCCGGCAGCGGGAACGCGTCCGGGCTCTTTTCGACGGCCGGGACCTTCTCAAGGCTCCCGCGGCCTGGCCGCCGGCCGCGGGAAAGGCGCCCGATGCGGTCAGCGCCGCCTGGTGGGGATTTGATCCGACCGACGCCACTGCGATTCTCCAGCGCGCCCTCGACAGCGGCGCGGCGACCGTTCTTGTTCCCCGAACGGCGTCACCCTGGCAGTGCCGGGATATTTACGTGCGGAGCCGCACCGTTCTCATCCTGCAGGAGGGGGCGGTGCTCCTCGCCAAAGAGGGCGGTTTCCGCAGTAAGACGCAGTCGCTCCTCAACATCGTCGATGCCGACGACGTGACCGTGCTCGGATACGGCGCCGTCATCCGCATGCGCCGGTCGGACTACAGGTGGCCGCCGTACGCGAAAGGCGAATGGCGCCATACGATCAGGATTTGCGGCGGCAGCAACGTGACGCTCGAAGGAATCACCGCCGAGCTCTCGGGCGGCGACGGCGTCTACCTGGGGAGGGGCGGAAAGAACCTCACCAACACCAATGTCGCCCTCAAGGATCTCATTCTCCGCGACCATTACCGGCAGGGCATCAGCGTCATCACCGCCCGGGGACTCAGAATTGAAAACGTGGAAATGGCGGGAACCTCGGGCACGCCCCCCGGCGCCGGCATCGATTTCGAACCGAACCTTCCCGACGAGCCGGTGGTCGATTGCGTCGTCACACGCTGCCTGATCCATGACAACGCGGGCGCGGGATTTCAATGCTACTTCGCCGCCCACACGGCGGCTTCCGAGCCGTTCGACATCACCCTCGACCGCTGCCTTATTTACGGCAACCTGGCCGGCGCCCTGGCCTTCGGATTCCAGAACGGCGCGCGGGGAAGCATCGTCTTCCGGAACACGCGCGTCTTCGGATTTTTCTCCATCCCGAAGATCCCCGGGCAGGTGGAATTCACTGAACAGTGAAAGCCGCCTCGCCCCGGCGGACTCTCCTCTGTAAAGGAACGTCCGGATTTTGCCGTTATTAAGAGAATCAGCCGTCGAACGGACCACAAATAGGAAAAAAAATGAAACGCACGACGTGGAAAAAACGAAAAAAGCCGTTCCCCCTTGAGACTCCCGGTTTTCTGCGCCTGTTTTTCGTGGGCGTGGGAAGCGCCTTTTCCAAAAAACACAACCAGACGAATCTTTTGGTCATCAAGGGGCACAACCACCTTCTCATCGACTGCGGCACCAAGTGCCCGCAGGCGCTCTGGGATCTCGGCCTGCCGGTGACGGCCGTCCAGCACTTCCTCATCACCCACTCCCACGCCGATCACATCGGCGGCCTGGAAGAAGCGGCGCTCATGGGGCGCTACTTCGCGAAGAAAAAGCCGGACATGATCATCACGGACGAATACAAGGGGATTCTCTGGGACATGTCCCTCAAGGGCGGCATCGCCTTCGGCGAGCTCGTCAACGGCCGTCCGCTCGCCTTCGAAGACGTCTTCGAACCGCTCTCCCCCGAGCCGCACCCGGTCCTCCAGCGCGAGGCCTGGAAGGCGCAGTCCGGATCGATCGACCTCATCCTGTTCCGCACCAAGCACATCCCCGACAGTGCAGCGGGCTGGCGCGACTCCTTTTTCAGCCTCGGCGTGGTGATCGACGGCCGGGTGCTGTTCACGAGCGACACGCGCTACGATCCCGAGCTTCTCCTCGAGTGCGACGCCCGCTATCCCCTGGAGGCGATCTTCCATGACTGCCAGTTCTTCACGGCCGGAGTGCACGCCTCGCTCGAGGAGTTGAAAGACCTCCCGGCCGGGATTAAAAAGAAGACCTACCTCACCCATTATGGAGACAATTGGGTCGAATTCCGGGAGAAGATCAGGCGCTATGGATTCGCCGGGTTGGGCAACCAGAACGTCTGCTACGACTTCCCGGAACAGAAACGCCCCGGTTGAGCTTCCTCTCCGCAATGTGAGGGGATCGCCCCCGAAACCGCGGCGACTCCTTCTACGCGTTCATCGGGACCTGAGAGTATTACCTGGAAAAAGTAAAGAAGCGGGAGACCTTATCCAGTGCCCCCAAGATTGCGATGAAGTTGGATAACATGTGATCAGCGCCGGAAAATACCCGAATCGGTCGGGTTGATCGGACTGGGATCTCCGATCCGGCCGCTGTCGCAATCTTGGGGGCACTCAAAAGATCTTACTTGACCGAACGCACTAGTGTATGAAAAATCATAATTTCCCTCACAATTGTCACTGCATATCCTGTACCAATTTTTGGGTAAGCGAAGCTTTTTCAAAAAGAGGCCGGGCTTTCTTTTCTGAATTTTGCTATTGAAAATTGAAAAGAATCGATTAGATTTATAGAGTCGGTCGCTCAAGATAAAACGTCTGAGCGTCGATAAAGGGATGAGGGAAGAAAGTCCACCTTCCCGTTCAAGGAGGCCGACCTTTGAAAACCACGGATGCCGTTGATTCCTATAAAGAAACCCAGATCAAGACAGCCACCCCCGGAAAACTGGTCATCATGCTCTACGAGGGCGCCGTGAAATTCATCAACCTGGCCCTCGAGCGGATGGCCGACAAACACGTTGGCTACGACAAAGTCAGCAATTACATCATCAAGGCGCAGGACATCGTCACCGAGCTCATGGTCTCGCTCGATTTCGACAAGGGAGGCCAGATCGCGAAAAACCTCTTCGGTCTGTACCTCTACATGAACCGCCGGCTCATCGAGGCCAACATTCAGAAAGACCAGGGCATCCTCAACGAAATCAAGAAACTCCTCACCGACCTCCGCGCGGCCTGGATCGAGGCCTCCCAGAAGACCCAGAACGACAGCGTCAGGGCCGCGGCCGGATCAATCAATATCGCCGGTTAGCGCGCCCCGTCCCCGCGAATCGAAGAGAGGTTCACCATGGCAACGACTCCCCGACGCCCGGCGTCCGGCGCGTTCGTTGGAGAGCTGCGGTCGCTCATCGCGGCCCAGAAAGGCCACTACCTTGAGTATCTCCGCGTCCTCGACGGCGAAAAGGAAGCGGCGGGAAAAGACGACGACGACCGCCTCGACCTCTACCGCACGCTCGAGATCGCCGGGCGGGAAAAAATAATCGAGACCGATCGCAGCCTGCAGAGCCTCTTTCGGGAGCTCGCGCCGACGGGCGTGGGCGCGGAGGAAGAGGCCGAACTGGCGGCGGGCCGCGCCGAGCTCGAATCGCTGCGCCTCGCGGCCCTGGCGGCCATCGACGCCGCCCGTAAAATCCTGGAATCGAAAAAGGAAACGGTGAAAAAGGAGCTCGACTCCTTGCGCGCCACGCGCAGCCGGATGGCCGGCGGGCATCGGCCGTCCGGCGACGATCCCCAATTCATCGACGTATATTCATGAGCGAATCACTCTACCTCATCGACGGATACAGCATCATTTACCAGTCGTACTTCGCCTTCCTCAACCGGCCGCTCACCAACCCCCAGGGCAAAAACGTCCAGGCGGTCTTCGGTTTCTTCCGCGCCCTGTTCGAGATCCTGCGCGAGCGCAAGCCCGGCAGCCTCGCCGTGCTCATGGATTCCAAAATCAAGACCCACCGGCACGAGCTCTTCCCCGAGTACAAGGCGCACCGCGAGGCCGCCCCCCAGGAGCTCCATGACCAGGTGGGGGTGATCGAGGAGATCCTCACCGCGCTCGGGATTCCCCATTATCGCGTCGACGGCTACGAGGCCGACGACCTGATCGCCGCCCTGGCGGCGCGGGCCCGCGGCTCGAAAACGCGCGTGTACATTGTCTCCCGCGACAAGGACCTGCTGCAGACGGTGGGACCGGACGTAACGGTGCTCAGGCAGAAAAAAGGCGCGGGCGACTGGGAGGAATGGGGCCGGGAAGAGGTTTTCGCCGGCCTCGGCGTGTATCCCGAGCAGGTGGTCGATTACCTGGCGCTCACCGGCGACCAGTCGGACAACGTCCCGGGCGTGGCCGGGGTCGGACCCAAGACCGCGGTCAAGCTGCTCGCGCAGTGGAAGACCCTGGATGGGATCTACGACAACCTCGGGAAAATCCCCGAGACCCAGCGGAAAAAACTGGAGAGCGGCCGCGAAAACGCGCGTTTGAGCAGGCGCCTCGTCGTCCTCGAGACCGACGTGCCGCTCGACGTCCCCGGGGATGCGCTCCTCAGTAAACCGCTCGACGCGGCCAAGGCCGCGCCGCTTTTCCTGCGCGAGGGCATGAAGTCACTCGTCCGTGAGCTCGGCGGTAACTCTGCGTCCGCGGCGTCCGCGAGTGGCGCGGCAGCCGCAGCCGCCGAAACGGAAACCGCGCGGCCGCTCGAGACGGTGAAACCGGGCGCGTACCGGGCGATCACAGACGCGGCCGCGCTGCGCGAGCTTATGGCGGCCGCCCGCAAGGCCGGAGTGTTCGCTTTCGACAGTGAAACCGTGGATCTGGACGAGCTCGGAGCGGAGCCGGTCGGGTTTTCCCTGTCGCTCGCGGCCGGGCACGGCGTGTACATTCCCGTACGCTGCGAATCGTCCCCGTGCCTCGGCCTCGACGAGGTCCTTGCGGCATTGCGGCCCCTGCTCGAAGACCCGAAAATCCTCCTCGTCGGGCAGAACATCAAATACGACTACAAGGTCCTCAGGCGCTGCGGCCTGGTGATGAAGAACCGGCTCTTCGACACCATGATCGCCGGCTGGCTTCTCGAAAGCGACGCCGGCCCCGCCGCCTTCAGCCTCGACAGCCTCGCGGAAAAATACCTGTCCTACCGGACCGTCACGTACACGGAAGTGGTCGATCCGGAAAAAGGCGAGAACCTGTCGCACGTCAACCTGGAAAAATCCACCGAATACGCGGCCGAGGACGCGGACATCGCCTTTCGCCTCTACAAACTGTTCGAACCGCTCCTCGCCGAGCGCGGCCTCGAGCGGCTCTGCCGCGAGGTGGAGATGCCCGTGGTCCGGATCCTGGCGGACATGGAGCTTTCCGGCATCCGCATCCTCCCCGCCAAGCTCCAGGCCCTGAGCCGCGAGCTCGAGAGCGGGATGGCCTCCCTGGAGAAGGAAATCTACGCCGAGGCCGGCAAGGAGTTCAACATCGGCTCGCCGAAGCAACTCCAGGAGGTTTTGTTCATCGACCGCAAGCTTCCCCCGGTCAGGAAAATCAAGACGGGCTTTTCGACGGACAACCAGGTCCTGGAGACCCTCGCCCCCGTCGACCGGGTGGCGGCCCTGGTCCTCGACCACCGCTCGCTCGCCAAGCTCAAGAACACCTACGCGGACACGCTGCCCTTGCTCGTCAACCCGGCCACCGGGCGCATCCACACCCGGTACCTGCAGACCGGCACCGCCACCGGACGGCTCTCGAGCAAGGACCCCAATCTGCAGAACATCCCGGTCCGCGACGAGGCGGGGCGGGCCGTCCGCCGCGCCTTCGTGCCCGGGCCGGACATGCTCTTCTTGAGCGCCGATTATTCCCAGATCGAGCTCGCCGTGCTCGCCCATCTCTCGGGAGACCCGCTCCTCTGCGAGGCCTTCCGGCAGGGCGCGGACGTGCACGCGCTCACCGCCTCCATCGTCTTCAACCGCGCCGTGAACGAGGTCACCCCGGAGGAGCGGCGCATGGGCAAGACGATCAACTTCGGCGTGGTCTACGGCATGTCGGCTTTCCGGTTGTCCCAGGACTTCAAGATCGGCAAGAAGCAGGCCGACGAGTTCATCGCGGCGTATTTCACCCGCTACGCGTCCGTGAAGGCCTTCCGCGAAGAAGTGATCGCGCGGGCGGAGAAGGACCTCTTCGTCTCCACCATCCTGGGCCGGCGCCGCCGGACCCCGGCCGTGGGGTCGGCCAACCGCACGGAGCGCGCGGCCGCCCAACGCGTCGCCTTCAACACGGTCATCCAGGGGAGCGCCGCCGACATCGTGAAAAGCGCCATGCGCGACATCGCCGCCTTTCTCACGGCCCGGTCGCTCGGCTCCCGAATCCTCCTCCAGGTGCACGACGAGCTCATCCTCGAGGTGCCCGAGACCGAGGCCGATCTCATGAAAAAGGAAGTCCGCCGGCTCATGGAAGCGGCGTTTCCGCTCTCCGTGCCCCTCCGGGTCAACATCGACACGGGCGAGAGCTGGGGTGACATCCACTGAGCGACTCCAGCCATAAAAAATGCCACAGAGACACTGAGGGCACAGAGAGGAAGGAAATGAAGGTTACGCAATGGTAATCGGCGTGACCGGCCTTTATGCGGCCGGGAAGGACGAAGTGACAAAGATCCTCATTGAGCGCGGTTTCAGGGAGATCAACGTCGACAAGGTCGGCCACCAGGTTCTCGCTGAAAAAAAGGCCGCGGTCGCGGCCGCGTTCGGGGACGGGGTCCTCGGCCCCGGCGGGGAGGTCGACCGCCGCGCCTTGGGCGCCGTCGTCTTCCGTGACGACCGGGCGCGCGCCCGCCTGGAAGCCGTCCTCCATCCGCGCATGAAGCAGCTCGTCGCCGGCGAGGTGCGCCGGTCGCGCGGGGACGTCGTCATCAACGCCGCCCTCCTCTTCCCCATGGGCCTCGCCGCGCTGGTCGACGCCGTGATCGTCGTGCGCGCCCCCCTGCTCCTGCGTATCCGCCGCGCCAGGCGGCGGGACGACGTGGGCTGGCGGGGGATCCTCGCCCGGGTGCGCGCCCAGAAGGAAATTATCCCTCAACCGCCGCCGCCAAACGTCGATATATATTATGTATGGAACACGAGGAACAGGACATGGCTCGAGACCCGCGTGAAGACGATCGCGTCAGGCCTGCGAACGAGCGGGGAGAGGGACGCGGAAAAATGAACAGGCAGGTGCTGCTCTGGGCCATCCTCGCCGTCACGCTGCTCGTCGTCGTCATTCTCGGCGCCGGTCTGTGGCTGCTGCGCGACACGCCGGCCGTGCCGGTGGGCGGGGCGGCGACCCCCGAGCCGACCGTTACCCCGTATTTCGACCTCGCCTATCAGAGCGGTCCCCTGCCGGGCTTGCAGACTCCTTCCCCGACGCCGGAGACGTCTCCGAGCCCCGGGATTGAGGAACAGAAATTCAGCTACGGACCGGGCCCTTCCGAGAGGCCTGCAGAGGCGGTATCGACCCCGCACGCGGAAAAACAGGCCGCCCCCGCGCCCCGGCAAACTCCCTGCCCGACGCCGAAGGCCCGCACCGCATCCACCCGTCAAACGTACGTTCCCAAAACCCAGCCGGCCGCGAAACGGCCCGTCGCCCGGTATTGGATCCAAACCGGCTCGTATAAAAGCAAAAGCAAGGCCGATTTCCGCAATGCGACCCTCGTCGAAAACGGGATCTCGGGCCTCATCATCCCCAAGACCGTTCACGGGGACACCTATTTTCGCGTCCGCGTCGGCCCCTACTCCGTCAAAGCCGAGGCCGAAAAGTGGCTCACCTGGATTAAAAAACTCGACGGCTTCGAACAAAGTTATATTTCACTCGATTTCTCTGCAAAAAGATAAAAAACTTCCTATACTTTAGGGGACGGTCGCCGATTGAGCCGGTCGGACAGGGGAATTACCGTACCGGAATTCAGGACCTCCGGTTTCAGCCTCGTCCAGGGGCGTCGAAATTGCCGTAGTCCGGAGGACAAAGGCCTGAAACGCCGCGTCCGAAAACTCCCAGACCGCCCCGAGGCAGCATGGAAAACACAGTCCACCTGGACGTGCTCGTCGTCGACGACACGCCCGCCCGTTTTCAGGAATTGAGGGACCTCTTCGACTCCGTTCCCGAAATGACCGTGTTTTTCACCACGTCCCTCCCCGAGGCCCTCCACCTCCTCTCCAACAACGATTTCGCCTGCGCCGTGACCCTCTCGACGGACGGCCGGGCGAACGGCTACGAGTGGCACCGGGTGTTCAAGCAGGTCATGCCCGACCTGCCCGTCATCCTCTATCCGGCGGGGAGGAGCCCGTTCCTCGGATTGCGCCGCCGGCGGCTGGAACGGGAGGGCGTCCGCTCCCTGGTGCGCGGACGTCCGTCGCGCGCCATCCTGGACGCCGTACTCGCCGCCGCCCGCACGTCGCCCGCCCCGTCCGGCGCTGAAGGCGGCCCTCGGGAGGCAATCCGCTTTTCGCCCTTGCGCGCCGAGGAAAGGTTCGCGCTCCTGCAAACCGCCCTGGACATCCTGAGCCACGACACCCGGGACCTCTTCATCCGCATCCTGTCGATTCTCTCGGACATCCCCCAGAACGAATACTCGGGGATTCTGAACGATTATGTGAACGAGCTCTTCGAATACACCTCCGAGGCCCTCGGTTTCATCACCGCCCAGAAGCGGGTCGAGTCGCTCATCGACCTCGTCAACGGCGTCAAGATCGGAACCGAGAAGATCCCGCTTCCCTCCCACAGCCGGATCGAGCTCGAATACGACCCGCGCAAACTGCTCTTCATCGAATCGTCGCGGCTCCTCAAGCACGCCATCGGCAACCTCATCGACAACGCCCTCAAGTATTCGCCGGCCGGGGAAAAGGTCCGGATCAAGCTCACCCGGCGGGGAAACGACGTGCTGTTCACGGTGGCCGACCGGGGAATCGGAATCCCGCGGGCCGACCGGGAGCTCGTGTTCGGAAGAAACTACCGCGCCGCGAACGCGGCCGATTTCGCGGGGTCGGGGAAAGGGCTCTGGATCGCGGCCAACATCGTCCGCGAGGAGCGGGGTCACATCAGCGTGGCCGAAAATCCGGGCGGCGGAACGCTCATCACCGTCAGGCTGCAGGCCTTTTCCCTCCGCGTCTCGGAACGCCGGCTCTCCGATCTGGGCGATTGGTTCAAGCTTCCCCGGGAAGTGGTGGAAAAGAAAGCCCGCATCATGCGGACCATCCTGATGCTGGAGTTCCCCGAATACGAGAGCGAGGCCGATTCGCTCACCTTCGCCAACCTCCTCGACCACTTTCGCGACGAACGCCGCAAAAAGGAACGGCAAAAATATTACTATAAGCTTCAGGAGTACACCCGCTACAACCCGAACGGGACGCCGGTGCTGGTCGTGGACGATTCGCTCTACGTGCACTACAGCATCGCGCCCGTCCTCGCCGATCGCGGGCTCAAGATCGTCGATTTCGCCTTCAACGGCGTCGAGGCGTTCAACCTGTACCAGATATTCAACCCCGCGCTCGTCATCATGGACATCACCATGCCCGTGAAATCCGGAATTGAAACGGCCCGGGACATTTACGAAAAAAATCCGGAGGCGAAGATCCTCTTCATCACCGCCCTGGGGGAATACAAGCCGCTCGTTGAAAACATGGAACGGCTCTTTCAGGGAAAAAAATATCTTCTCATCACCAAGCCCATCCGCTCCACCAGGCTCCTCGCCGCGGTCAACGAACTGCTCGGCGTCATTTGAGGACGAGCGTTCCGAAGCCGGACGTGTTCCGGTACGATTCGTTCGTCGGATCGTTCCACTTTGATAAGGAGGCCCGTCTCCCTTTGCCTTGATCGTCGTTGATCTGCAGGTCGAATCCTATCTTCGTCCCCGGCTTCGGCCGGACGAACCGGAACGGAATCGCCGCCTCGACCGCGTACCCGTCGGAGGTGATGGAAACGGCCGAAACGATCTTGGCCGGGTTGCCGCGGGAGCTGAAATCATTGGTGAAATTGATCCGGTACTGCGCGTCGTCCTCCTTGTAGTCGGGCGACTTGTTGTCTCTCTCGTCGATGAATATCTCGACCGAATCCTGCTCGTAATCGTTCGCGCTTTTCTTGGACAGGAGGGGATCCTTCACTTTCACGAAAACGTACAGCATCTTGCCGTCCCAGAGGGCTTTGCCCGTTCCCGTGGCCCCTTGCCCCTGCACGAAAATGACGATTTTCATTTCCGGCGCCTTCTTCCAGACGGCGTCTTCGACGCCGTCGATGACGGGCGTTCCCCGGAGGGCGGAGCCCGTGAACGAGTTTCCCTCCCGCTTGATCTCGACGTCGGGCGGCAGGCGGGCCGGATCGATGAGCCCCCAAAAGGCGAGCTTCGGCTTCAGGTAGGCGTCGAACAGGAGCGGCCAATCGGCCTTGACCACGGGCGAATAGGTGAGCCAGGAGTGGCTGTCCTGGAATCCCCAGAAAGTCACGTTGGTAATGCGTCTAAAACGCTTGAAGAGATCGAAGAGCTCGCGGTAACGGTGCGCCTGGCGGATCAAACGATCGGGCGGAGCATTCCCCCTTTTCACCTTGGGGTCCGCGTTGAGGCTCATGTCGAGCTCCGTGATGTGGAGATCGACGCCGAGCGCATTGTATTGCCGAAGAGCCGCGGCAATGGCCGAGATGCCGGGATAGGAGAGCGTGATGTGAAATTGAAGCCCCAGGCCGTCGAGCGGCACCTTTTTGGCGCGCAGGCTGCGAACGAGCTTGCGGATCGTATCGCCCTTCGTCGCGTCGATGGTATCGATCTCGTTGATGAAGAGCTTGGCGTTCGGATCGGCCTCGTGGGCGAAGCGGAACGCGAGCTCGATGTACTCCGGGCCGATGATGTCGAGCCACGGACTGCGGCGCAGCCCGGCGCCGTCGGTCGGTTCGTTCACCACGTCCCAGGCGTAAATCTTGCCGCGATACCGGGAAACCACCGTCTTGATGTACGTTTCAAGCCGGTCGATCAGTACCGTCTTCGATACCGTCCCGCCGTTTTCGTCCTTGAACAACCACGTCGGATTCTGCTGATGCCAGACGAGGGTGTGCCCCCGCACTTTGAGGCCGTGAGCCACGGCAAAATCCACCGTCGCATCGGCCGATTGGAAAGTGAATTCGCCCTCGGCGGGCTCGATGCGCTCGGGCTTCAGGCAGTTTTCGGGGGTGACGCTGGAAAAATGCTTGATGACGAGGTTGGCCGGAGCTCCCGTGAGCTGCGTCGTCTCGAGGCAGGAGCCGACGTCGAAAGACGAACGGTAGACTGCGGCCAGGCCGGGGATATTCTCCCCGTTCCCGTCGACGGCGGGCGCCTTCACCTGGGCGAAGGAAAAAGAGGAGACGCATACGAAGATCGATATCGCCAGAAATGATCGTTTCACGGTCGGTTCCTCCCGAAAAAGAATTGTTCAACATTGGAATATCATTCCCCAAAAAAAAGCAAGGGTGAAAACGGAGCGGCGATCGCCTTTCAGAAAAGGCCGGCCACAATTTTTGGAGTGCGGGCCGATGGGGCGTTTTATATCTGGAAATCGGACGGTTTGCCTTCCCGACTCCGATAGAGGTAGTGCTCGGGCTGGTAATAGACACGCGTCCCCGGCGGCACCGAATTGACGAGCCAGACATTGCCGCCGACGATCGAGCCCGCCCCGATCACGGTCTCCCCGCCCAGAATCGTCGCCCCGGAATAGATGGTCACGTCGTCCTCGATCGTCGGGTGACGCTTCTTGTTGCCCTCCGCCTTTTTCACGCTCAAGGCGCCGAGGGTCACCCCCTGGTAGACCTTGACGTTCCGGCCGATGACGGTGGTCTCGCCGATCACCACCCCGGTCCCGTGGTCGATGAAGAAGGATTCCCCGACGGCGGCGCCGGGGTGGATGTCGATGCCGGTCTTCGAGTGGATGTGCTCGCTCATCATGCGCGGGATGAGGGGGACGCCCCGGATCCAGAATTCGTGCGCCACGCGGTGGATGAGGATCGCTTCGATGCAGGGATAGGCGAGGATGACCTCCTCGTGCGACTTGGCGGCCGGGTCGCCGGCGAAGGCCGCCTCCACGTCGAGGCGGATCAAACGCCTGACTTCGGAGACACGCCCCAATACATCCAGGGCGAGGGCTTCCGCCTCCGCGGCCGTGGGAACCGAAGCGGTCCCCTCCACCCGCGCCTGGTAGGCGAAGCTCCGCCCGATCTCCACGGACAGATTACGGGCCAGGCTCGCGACCTTGCCGCCGACGACGTACTTCATGTTGAGCTCGTCGATGGCCTCGTCGTCATGGTACCCGGGAAAGATGAGCGACTCAAACTCCCGAACGATGCCGACGACGCTGAGTTGGGACGGCAGGTTCGGACCGGCCAGATGATTTATCCCGCCCAGCTCCCGATACGAACCGAGTATTTCCTCGACTATCCGATCCAGGTTGTTTCCCATAAAACACCGCTCCCTTTCGATCGGCCCACGCTCGCGTTCCGGGGAACCCCCGGCGCCGCGCGACCGGTCCCGAGACACCTTAATATACTGATATTTTACCGTACGGAAAAAAAAGATCGCGCGCAACCGAAGGCGGCGTCATTCGACGACGAACCGCCCGTCGCGCATGATGTCCCGCTCGCGGCCGTCTCCGTCCCGGCCCGTCACGCGGAGCCCGGGCGACCCGAACATGATGTCGATGTGCACCGAAGCGTTGTTGAAGCCCGAATTCTCCCGGTCCTCCCGGTTCATGGCTTCAATGCCTTCCAGGCAGTCGGCGTAGCCCGACCCGAGAGCGAGATGGCAGGCGGCGTTTTCGTCGTAGAGAAGGTCGTGAAACACGAGACCGGTGCGCGCCACGGCCGAATCCGCGGCCACCAGCGCGATTTCTCCCGCCCGTCCGTGCGTCGGGTGGGAGCGGAGGATGTCCTCGAGCTCCTTCACCCCCGCTCCCCCTTCGACGGAAACGAGCCTCCCCTCGCGGAAGGCGAGCGTGAGCTCCGGTGCGCAGATGTTCTTGTAGACCAGCGGCCGAGTGGCGGTGAAACGCCCGTCCAGGGAGCGCCAGTCGGGCACGGTGAAGACCTCCTCGGTCGGCAGGTTGGCGAGAAAAACACGGCCGTCGGGCGTCCGGGAGAAGCCGCCCTTCCAGCGGGCTCGCTCGGAGAGACGCAGGCTGAAATCGCAGGTCGGGCTCTGGAACCGCAGCTCCCGGAGGCGCAGTCCGTCGAGGCGGCTCTTCAACCGCTCGAGCAGCGCCGCCCGTTCGCGCCAGGCCGCTACCGGGTCCTCGTCATAGACCCGGCAGACGCTGAAAATCCGGTCCCACAAGGCGGCCAGCGCCTCGTCCGCCGGTAATTCGGGAAACGCGGCCGCGGCCGTGCCCGGCGCGGCTCCGGCCGCCACGCACCAAGCGATGCGATTCGTGTAAATGTGCTCGTAAAAGAAATCGAGCCGCTCGAGGCGGGAGAGGAGGGAACGGCTCTGCCGCTCCGGGTCGATCGAACGGAAGGCCTCCAGATCCTCCCGGCCGGATAACGAGACGAACGCTCCCCCCCGTTCGATCACCTCCTGGTACGCGGCGACGACGCTCTTGGGGAGGAACGTCACCGACGATTCGCCGCCGAGCTCCAGCTGGGTCCGGTTCAGGAGCTCGTCCTGGTAAAGCACATTGACGAACGAGGCGCCGCGCCTGTAGGCGGCTTCGGCCAGGGCGAGGGCCAGCTCGCGGTGCACGGTCAGCGCCGACACGAGCAGGTACCGGTCTTTATCCAGGGCCGCACCGACGTCGAGAATGCACGCGGCATAGCGGGAGAGCGCTTCAGTAAAGCGAAAACCGCTGAAACGGCGGTCGTCGGATTGTGGTTCATGGGGTTGGGCGGAAAATGCTGTCTTCATACGGCGTTCAGTCTCAATATCGGAAGGGAACGATGGGAAAGCAACGTTATTTTTTTCAGGCTACTGTTCGAGACGTATTTTGTTATAGAAAATTTCAGGCAGCGTCGCGAAGTAGTGATAAGAGAGCTCGACGGTTTTCAGGGAAACCCGCTCGTCCTTGCCGTGCACGAGCGAGGCGTACTCGGTGAGGGTGAGATCGTCATTGGCGAGCATGAAGCCGTAGACGACCGTTCCCATCTTCCGGTAGAACCGGCCGTCCGTCACCCCGCCGATGAAGTACGGCACCGGCCGCCCGAGCGGGTGGACCGTTCCCATGATTTCGCTCGTCGCCTCGTAAAGCGGAGTGTCGACGGGAGACGACGCCGAGGGATAATATTCGATGATCTCGATCTGGATGTCCCGCGCCAGGTCTCCGAGGGTGCGCTTGATTTCGGAAATGACGTACTCGACCGTCTGTCCGGGGAGAATGCGGATATCGAGCTCGGCCGTGCCCCGGTCGGGAACGATGTTGATCTTGCTGCCCACCGCCACCACGTTGGGACTGATCGTCAGGCGCGAGGCGGCGTGAAAAAACCTGGCCGACCCCTCGTCGATACGGCGCAGCTTGTCCAGGGCCCGGTCGCACCGCGACGGGCTCAAAAGGGCCGCCTTCAACCCCCGGGGCAGGAACGAGCCGTTGACCATGGCCTCGTATTCGCGCGAGAACGAAAGACGCGGCGCGTATTCCGAGAGGCGGGCCACGGCGCGGCCGATTTTTGTCGCGGCGTTTTCCGAGCGCCAGGGCAGGCTGCCGTGGCCGGCCACCCCCAGCGCCTTGAGCCTGGTCCAGGCAATGCCTTTCTCGCCGACCGTCACCGCGATGCCGGTTCCTCCCTCGGCGGCGGTCGCGAAAAACCCGCCGAGCTCGGTGACGAGGTAATCGGCTTTCACCTTGTCCCAGTGATTTTCCACCAGCCAGCGCGTACCGAGGCGGCCGGAGGCTTCCTCGTCCGCCGCGGCGACAAAGACGAGGTCGCCCGGCAGGCGGTCGCGCGAGCGGGCCAATTCCGCAAAGGCCGCGGCCTGCGTCGCGGTCGTGGAGAGCATGTCGATCGCGCCCCGGCCCCAGACGTATCCCCCGCGCACCTCTCCGCCGTAGGGATTGGCGGTCCAGTCCTCGTCATTGGCGGGGACGACGTCGAGGTGGCTCAAATAGCCGAGGGCGGGTTGTCCCGGCTCGCTCCCGGGGAGCCGCGCGACGAGACTGGCGCGGCCGGGCGACGATTCGAGAATTTCAGAGTCGATATCGAAGGACGAAAAAAAATCCTGGAGCGTCCGGGCCGAGCGTATCTCCTGTCCCGATTCGGGCGTCCCGTCATTGACGCAGCGGTTCCGGATCAATTCCTGGAGAAGCGGCACGATCGTGTTCTCGAGCGGCGCTTGAGTTTTCTCACTCATACCGGTCATTCCCCGTTCCGGAATCGTCCGTCACGAAAGACGGTCTTCCGTTTTTTTAGCCGTCGCTCCGGCGCTCAATACTCGACCGAGAACCGGTCGTACCTTCCGCCGAACGGTCGTTCGGCCACGCTCACGTCGCGGACGTACGCGCCCGGCGGGCCCCGGTGGAGCCAGGCCGTGAGGGCGGCCACCGCCTCGGGCTTGCCCTCCGCCAGCACCTCCACGGCGCCGTCGTCCGTGTTCCGCACCCAGCCCGCAAGACCGAGGCGCCGTGCCTCGTGGACGGTTGAATAGCGGAAACCGACGCCCTGCACGATCCCCGTCACGCGTGCCAGAACGGCCTTCCCAGCCGGCGCCATCATGACGGTCAGGAGGAAGCGAGTTCCGCTTCGATCAGTTTTTCCAGCTCGCTGTAATCGAAAGGCTTATAGAGGACCTTGTACGGAATGGGTATGTTCGGCTGGAGGAATCCGCTCGTGATGAGAACCTTTTTTTCCGCGCAATATTTTTGGAGAAAGCGCAGCCAGTAGTCTCCGCCGAGAATGTCCATCCGGTAATCGGTCACGATGAGATCGACCTCGTTGTCGAGCAGCTGCTTGAGCGCCCCGACTCCGTCCGATGCGACGATGACCTGGTACCCCTTTTTCTTGAGAAAATCCC
>CAZKOS010000035.1:0-8093 GCA_964554445.1 uncultured Spirochaetaceae bacterium
GACGAGCTTGACTTTTTCCCGCGTCTTTGAGTTAATGTGAGCCATCATAGCAGTGTTTGAAGCGACAGCGTTCTCGCGCCGTCACAGAGCACGGGAGAACGGTACAAACCGTTTTTCCCGGTTCAGGGGAGGGACGCGGGGCCTGCGCGGTCGAATCCACAGATTCTCGAAACGAAAGGGGCTTTTATGTTCAAAGTCCAGACGCTCAACAACATCTCGGAAAAAGGCCTGGAGCTCTTTCCCAAGAAGGAGTACGAGTTCGGCGATAAGCTGACCGAGCCGGACGGGATCCTCGTCCGCAGCTTCAAGATGAACGAGATGGAGCTGCCCGCTTCGCTCAAGGCCGTGGCGCGCGCCGGCGCCGGCGTGAACAACATCCCGGTCGCCCGCTGCACGGAGAAGGGGATCGTCGTCTTCAACACCCCGGGCGCCAATGCCAACAGCGTCAAGGAGCTCGTGTTGAGCGCGCTCTTCCTCGCCTCGCGCAACCTCTTCGACGCCATCGCCTGGGTGAAGACCCTGCGGGGCAAGGGCGATGAAGTGGTGAAGCTCGTGGAGAAGGGGAAGTCGCAGTTCGTGGGCCCGGAAATCAAGGGCAAGAAAATGGGCGTCGTCGGACTCGGCGCCATCGGTTCGATGGTCGCCAATGACTGCGTGGCCCTCGGCATGGACGTGTGCGGCTACGATCCCTACATTTCCGTGGAAGCCGCCTGGGGTCTTTCCCGCGAGGTGAAGCGCGCCAAAAGCCTGGACGCTTTACTCGCCGACTGCGACTATATCAGCCTTCACGTCCCCCTGACGGACGACACCAAGGGCTCCCTCTCGGCGAAGAAATTCGACCTGATGAAAAAGGGAATCGTCATTCTCAATTTCGCCCGCGGCGAGCTCGTCGCCGGCGCCGATTTGAAGAAGGCCCTCGAGGCGGGACAGGTGGCCGCCTACGTCACCGATTTCCCGGACGACGCCATGCTCGGCCTGGAGAAGGTGATTCCGATCCCCCACCTGGGAGCGTCCACCCCCGAGGCCGAGGAGAACTGCGCGGTCATGGCCGTCAGGCAGCTCAAGGACTTCCTGGAGAACGGGAACGTCGTCAATTCGGTGAATTTCCCCAACTGCGAAATGCCCAAGTCGGGGAACACGCGGTTGGTGATCGCCAACAAAAACGTGCCCATGATGATCGGGCAGATCACCACCATCCTGGCGGAAAAGAAGATCAACATCTCGGATATGCTCAACCGGCACAAGGGCGACATCGCCTACAATATCATCGACGTCGAGGGATCGGTCGATCCGGCCGCGCTCGACAAGATTAAAAAGATCGACGGGATCATCATGGCCCGGCTGGTGTGAGCCACTGGTGGGTGATACAGGCTAAAAAAAACCCCCGCTTGGCGGGGGTTTTTTTCAGCTCGTTTCTAAAGCTTGAACATCAATGAGAGCCCGGCATTTCCGGCGTACATATTGCTCGTGAGATCAGCGACTGAAAGATTGTCCATCAGGAACATATAATAGACGCTGATTTTAAAACTGCCCAAATTGATATCCGCGTGCACTTTTCCATTAAATCCGAAGCCGAACGTGTCCACCGCCGGGGCGGCGGTGTTGAAAACGACGACGAAATTCGGCCCCACCCCCGCGCCGATCGAAACAATGGCTATGTTGAGGACGATCCCAACGTCCAGGTAGGCATTGAACGACTGGTTCAGGTTGTAGAGGGCCAGTGCTTGAATCTCAAAAATCGACAAGTTCACCCTGGCGTCTACTCCGAACGCAAAATTGTCAAGGAGCGAATTCGTATCGTACCAGACAATTGTTGGGGGATTAAGCGGATCGCCTTTCAACATCGCGCTCGCGCCGATATAGAATTGGGCAAACATCGACATCGGCAGCAGCAACAGCACAAGAATAATGATGATCTTTTTCATCGGAATGACCTCCTTACCATGAATGCCCTCATCAGTGGGCTCAATATTAATAAATAGCGCATCCCAATGTGGTTGTCAAATTTATTATTCAAGTATTTCAGATTGACTTTTTTCGCCCCAGCGACGAATGTCGGTTCGACCTCGTCTCCTTTTCGACAATCGGAAAAGGGGACCGGACATGTAAAATCAACTTTACTCTATATATTAGAATCAATATATTAATGACATGGAAACAAGATCATTCTTAAAGCTTGCGGCTTGTTTCGTTTTTCCCTTGGCGCTGGTTTCGTGCTATTCGAAAGGCGACACGGCCGCGGCGGCGGAGGTTACTCCCATGACGACGAATGCGGATTTGAAACAGAGATTGACGCCCCTCCAATACTACGTGACCCAGCAGAGCGGCACGGAACCGCCGTTCGCCAATGAATATTGGAACAACCATCGGCCGGGGCTGTACGTCGACGTCGTCTCCGGCGCTCCGCTGTTCAGCTCGAAGGATAAATACGATTCGGGGACCGGGTGGCCGAGCTTTACCAAACCGATCGATCCTTCGGCCGTCGTGACCCGGGTGGATAGCAGCGAGGGGATGGTGAGGACCGAGGTACGCGGCGCGGAATCGGGAAGCCATCTCGGGCACGTCTTCAACGACGGACCGCCGCCGACCGGATTGCGCTACTGCATGAACTCGGCGGCCCTGCGGTTCATCCCGCTGCGGGATATGGCGAAGGACGGGTACGGCAATTACGTCAAGGACGTTCAACCGTAGTATCGCTCGTTCCGAACCGTCTTTTCAGCCGCTGCGGGCAATTATCGGCCTTCTTTCGTTCGGATGACGGCGGGCGAGGCGCCGTTTCCGAGAGCGCGGAGGTGGACGGTCACCGCCTGGGCGAGGCCCGCGGGATAATAGCCGCCCTCGAGCACGGATACGAGCCTTCCCTTGCAGTAAATAGACGCCAGTCCCTTGACGATGCGCGTCAGCTCGGAGAAACCCCTGTCGCTGACGGTGAAGGTGCCGAGCAGGTCCTGCTTGCGCGAGTCGAAGCCGGCGGAAATCATGACGAGATCGGGACGGAAGCCGCTCTCGCGCAGGGCGGGAATGAGGACGCTCTCGAAGGCCGCGATGATGGCGCCGTCTCCGGCCCCGTCCGGCAGGGGGACATTCAGGTTGTAGCCTGTGCCGGCGCCCGTGCCCCGCCTCTCGGGATAACCGGTGACCGGATAGTCGTGGAGGGCGTGCGTGGAGAAGTAGAAGACGCTCCCGTCGCCGTAGAACGCCCATTCGGTGCCGTTGCCGTGGTGATAATCCCAGTCGACGATCAGGACCCGTTCCGCCTTGTACGCCGATTGGGCGTAGCGGGCGCCGATCGCCACATTGTTGAAAAAACAGAAACCCTCTCCCTGATAACGGCCGTCGTAGTTGGCGCCGTGATTATGGGCGTGATGTCCCGGCGGGCGCACGGCGCAGAAAGCCACGGGAACCTCATCGCGCATGACCGCGTCCACGCCGGACAGCACCGCGCCGACCGCGGCCAGGGCGGGCTCGGCTTTTTCGCCCCACTTGACGACCGAATCGTAATGGGTGCGCGAGTGGACGGCCAGGATCGCCCGCTCGATGAGCGCCCGGTCGGAAAGGGGAGGGATGTTCGCCAGGTCGCGCTTCAGCCCGGTGGCGGCCAGACGGCGCATGACGGCGGCCAGGCGCTGGGGAGATTCCGGATGCTCCGGTCCGAGCTTGTGTTTCAGGAAAATGTCGTCATAAACGAAGCCGATGCGTTTCACGTGATCGAGTTCCCCTCGCCCTGGCTGCGCTCGTCGAACGTATCCGCCGGCGATCGGGAGGCGGCTTCGCGTTCCCGGCGCGGGATGTGTCCGCCGCCGTTATCTTCCGCTCACGGCCGGACTGAGGGATATCTTCTCGCAAGCGTCCTTGTTCAAGGTGACCGCGGGCATGGGCCGGACAGCTTTCAATTGGACATATATCGAACGGCGATATAGGTAGTATAGGGAAGAAAAACGGCGAATTCAAATTTATTCGGTTGCCGTTTATAACCTTCACGGGGGCTGCGGTGTTTTATATGTGTCGAAACAAATACAAAATTTTACATTTTCAATACAAATCTTTTACATCGCGGAAGTATGATGGGGGGAGAAACTGAAAAGGAAGCGGGGTACGGCATGAGAACGATAAAACCCATCACCCGTCGGGAAGCGCCTCAGAGCGAGCTTTTTCGCCTCCTGAGGCAAGGCAAAGCGGGAGGAAGTCCCGTCAGCCTGCAGCACCTGATCGTCCGGCGCTTCGATTTTTCGGGCTTCGAGCTGCGGCGCGCCGAATTTTACAATTTGGTTCTGGAGCGGTGTTCGTTCCGGGGGAGCGACCTCGCGGAAGTCATGTTCGGCGAGCTCCGGGCCGCCGCGACCGATTTTCGCGGGGCGCGCTGCCGCGACGCCGACATCGTCTGGTCGGTGCTGCGCGGTTCGCGGTTCGACCGGAGCGCCTTCCACCGGGCGTACTTCTTCAAGTGCGATCTTTCCCTCGCCGTCTTTACGCAGGCCGACCTGAAAGGCTCGAGCTTCGTTCAGTGCGACCTGTCGCACGCCGATTTCACCGACGCGCGGCTCGAAGCGGTCGAATTCACCGGTTGTCGGATTCACGGCGCCAAGGGCCTGCAGGAGCGCCATCTGGCTTTCGATCCCGCGTTGTATACCCAGCACAACTGGTAAAGGGGCGCCTCTTCGCTCATCGACGTCTCCGCTCACATTTTTCTTGACAAAGTATACGTATACGTATATGTTATTGAAAATTGGCTTTAATTGGCATTGAGAGGGCGAGAATGTCCAAAACGAATACGCAAAAGGGAAGCCCCGCCGCGACCGCGAGCAAGGGGCGGCCCCGCATCGATCCTGAAATATGCAAAGGCTGCGAATTGTGCATTGAGGCGTGCCCGGAGGGGTGCCTGAAATTGTCGGCGCACTCCAACTCGCAGGGCGTTCCCTATGCCGAGTACGATCCGGCCCTGCCCTGCACGGCGTGCAAATCGTGCGCCGTCATCTGTCCCGATTGCGCGATAGAGATTTATAGATTCGAGGCGGGGGAATAAGCGATGACCGCGACCGCGGAGAAGATCCTCATGAAGGGGAACGAGGCGATAGGCGAAGCCGCCATTATCGCCGGGTGCCGGTATTTCTTCGGCTACCCCATCACCCCCCAGAACGAAGTGCCCGCCTACATGGCCATGCGCCTGCCGCAGGTGGGGGGCACGTTCCTCCAGGCGGAGAGCGAGCTGGCGGCCATCAACATGGTGTTCGGCGCCTCCGCGGCCGGGGCGCGGGCCATGACGTCGTCGTCCTCGCCCGGCATCAGCCTCAAACAGGAGGGAATTTCCTACCTGTCCGGCGCCGAGCTGCCGGCGGTCGTGGTGAACATGATGCGCGGCGGGCCGGGCCTGGGCAACATCGCCGGGTCGCAGGGAGACTACTTCCAGTCCACCCGCGGCGGCGGCCACGGCGATTACCGGCATATCGTGCTCGCCCCCGCCTCCGTGCAGGAGCTGGCCGATCTCACGCTCCTCGCCTTCGACCTGGCCGACCACTACCGGATCGTGGTGCTCGTGCTCGGGGACGGCTACCTCGGGCAGATGTCCGAGCCGCTCGTCCTGCCGCAGCCGTCCGGAAAGCAATTCGACAAAACCGGGTGGGCGCTCACCGGCGCCAAGGGGCGCGAGCAGCACCTCGTCTATTCCCTCCTCTTGAGCCCGGAGGACGCGCTTGAAAAGCTCAACCTGCGCCTGCAGGAAAAATACCGGGTCATCGAGGAAAACGAGACCCGCCACGAAACCCATAAAACCGAGGACGCCGAGTACCTCCTCGTCGGCTTCGGCATGTGTTCCCGCATCCTGCGCGGGGCCGTCGCTTCGCTCGAGCGGGCCGGCGTGAAGGCCGGGCTCTTCCGCCCCGTCACCTTGTGGCCGTTTCCGTATCGGGAGCTCGCCGCGGCGGCCCGGGGCAAGAAGAAGATCCTGGTCGTCGAAATGAACGCCGGCCAGATGGTGGAGGACGTTCGCCTGGCCGTGGCGGACTCACTGCCTGTCGACTTCTACGGCCGCATGGGGGGCATGATCCCCGAAGTCGAAGCCATCGTGGAAAGGGTGAGAGGTTATGCCGAATAGCGTAATGACCGGGGTCCGGGAAAAGCTCGTCTATTCCCGGCCGGATTCGATGTCTTCCAGGAAAATGCACTACTGCGCCGGCTGCGGCCACGGGGTCGTTCACAAGCTCCTCGGGGAGCTCATGGACGAGCTCGGGATCGCGGAAAAAACGATCCTCGTCGCCCCGGTCGGGTGCGCGGTGCTCGCCTTTTTCTACTTCAAGACCGACGGCTGCGAAGCGGCGCACGGACGGGTGCCGGCGGTGGCCACCGGGATCAAGCGCGTCCATCCGGACCACGTGGTCATCGGCTACCAGGGCGACGGCGACCTGCTCGCCATCGGCACGGCGGAAACCATCCACGCCGCCAACCGGGGGGAGAACATCACCGTCATTTTCGTGAACAACGCCATTTACGGCATGACCGGCGGCCAGATGGCCCCCACCAGCCTGGTCGGCCAAAAAACCAAGACGTCCCCGTACGGCCGGAAGGCCGAGGACGTCGGTTCTCCCATCCGCGCCTGCGAGCTCCTCAACACCCTCGACGCCCCCTATTACATCGAGCGGACGAGCGTCCACGACGTGAAAAACGTCCTGAAAACCAAGCGCGCCCTCAAGAAAGGGCTCGTCAACCAGATCGAGAAGCGGGGATATTCGTTCATAGAGGTCTTGTCCGCCTGCCCCACGGGATGGGGCGTCACGCCCAGGGCCGCCAATCAGTGGGTGGCGGAAAGCATGGTTTCCGTCTATCCGCTCGGCGTGTTCAGGGACAAAGGGGCGAAAGCATGATGACGCGCCTCATTTTCGCGGGACACGGCGGCCAGGGAGTGATCCTGGCCGGCAAGCTCCTCGCCGTCGCCGCCATGCAGTCGGGGAAAAACGTTTCGCATATTCCGTCGTACGGCGTGGAAATGCGCGGGGGAACGGCCAACTGCTCGGTCGTCGTCGCGGACGAGGTTATCCCCAGCCCGCTGGTTTTTTCGCCCGATATCGTCTGCATCTTCAACGAGCCGTCGCTGGCCAAATTCGGTCCGGTCGTGCGCAAGGGCGGCCTGCTCTTCTACAATTCGTCGCTCATCGACGCCGAGCCGAAGGTGCCCGATGTGACCTGCGTCGCCGTTCCCGCCAACAAGCTGGCCGAGGAAGCCGGTTCCTCCCAGACGGCCAATATGGTCATGCTCGGCGCGCTGGTGGCGCGGGTACCGGAACTGGCGTCGCTGTCGTCGCTGATCGCCGCCATGGAATCGACGATCTCGGCCCGGAAGAAGAATCTGCTGAACCTGAACGAAAAAGCTCTGAAATCCGGATACGAATCGGTTCAAACGACGGTCGCCGGTTAATCGCCATCCCATTTAAAATGACTCATCCCTCCTTGTTCCCCGCTGCGGATATTTTTTCAAATCACCTGACAGCTGAAAAACCAATGAATTACTAAACAAAAATTTAGTAGTTAAGGCGAAATAGCAGAAAAAAAAGCGGAATTCGGCAAGCCGCTTAGTTGACAGAAAAAAATTATGGACTATTATTGGGGACAAGTGGGAAATAGTGGGAGAAAATGACAATTTGAGGCTGAATGTCGATGTTGACCGGCGAATTTAAATATTCATTGGACGAAAAGGGGAGATTGATGATCCCTCTGCCGATTCGTCAGGCCATCGCGGGCAGCCAGATCGTCATTACGCGGGGCATCGACCGGTGCATCTGGCTTTTCCCGCCGGCGGAGTGGAAAACGATTTCTCAAAATCTGATCGACGCCACCTCGCCCTTCCTGGAAAAAACGAGGCTGATCCAGCGCCGCATCCTGGCGCCCGCCCAGGAGATCGAGATAGACAGAAGCGGGCGGATCAGCATTCCGTCGACCTTGAGGGAATACGCCGAGCTGAAAAAGGAGTGCATCATCCTGGGCATGCTCAAATCCATCGAGATTTGGGACGAGAGCATCTACACGGCGTATTGGAACGAGAACGAGAGCCGCTTCCGGAGCGCGGCCGAGGAGCTGGGGGACAAGATCTCCTTCCGGCTCGG
>CAZKOS010000035.1:8193-15218 GCA_964554445.1 uncultured Spirochaetaceae bacterium
GATCGGATCGGTACATTCATGAGCCCGTTCTCCTCGAGGAAGTGGTGGAATACCTGAAGCCGTCCGGTGAAGCCGGCGGCGGAGAGTGCGTCCTGGTCGACGCCACCACGGGCGAGGGCGGCCACGCCGAGGCGTTCCTCTCGCGCTTTCCGGACATGTATCTCTATTGCGTCGACGCCGACCCGGGGCAGCTCGACCGCGCCCGGGACCGCCTGGAACCTTTCGCGGGACGGGTGGAATTCTTCAACCTCTGGTTCGGCTCGTTCTTCAGGGAATACCGGTCGCGCGCGAAGCGCCCCCCGGACCGGATTCTTTTCGACCTGGGAATAAGCTCGCGCCATTACGAGGAAAGCGGCCGGGGATTCTCGTTCCGGAAGGACGAGCCGCTCGACATGCGGCTCGACCCGTCGCGGCCGGTGAGCGCGCGCGACATCGTCAACACCTGGCCCGAGCCGAAATTGGCCGGCCTGCTCGAATCCCTGGGAGAGGAGCGGTACGCGAGGCGCATCGCGAAGGCCGTTGCGGCCGCGCGCCGGAACAAGCGCGTGGAGACGACCGGCGAGCTCGAAAAAATCATCTGGTCGGCGGTGCCCGCGGAATACCGCCGGCGCGCCATCCACCCGGCGACCCGGACCTTCCAGGCGCTCCGCATCGAAACCAACCGCGAGCTCGACCAGCTCGCGGAGGGCCTGGAGGGCGGATTCGCCGCGCTCAAGCCCAGGGGGCGCATGGGCGTGATTTCGTTCCACTCCCTGGAAGACCGCATCGTCAAGCGGTTTTTCGGGGAGAAGAACAAGCCGTGTACCTGCCCGCCGGAACTGCCGATGTGTCAATGTAAGGGGAAAAAGGAGCTTGCGCTCCTCACGAAAAAACCCCTCGTTCCGGGCCGGGCTGAAACGCAGAGAAACCCGCGCGCCCGGAGCGCCAAATTGCGCGTCGTGGAGAAGTGCGTATGAGTTTTGCGAGAAAAATGCTTCTGATTCTGGCGGCCTGCATGGTTCCCGTTTTTTTCTTCCTGCAGGTGCTGACCTCCTACCAGTACCAGGTGCTGCAGCGCGAGGTGAGCTCCCTGGAGAGGGAGCAGAAGGACTGGTTCGAGAAAAACAAGAAGATCATCGCCGGGATATCGGTGCTTCGCTCGCCGGAGCGGATAGAAAAAATCGCCCGGGACGAGTTGGGTTTGGTGAAGATCGATTCGAGCCGCATCAAACGGCTCGTGATCGAATGACGCGCTCGCGCGCGTGATACGGGACGGCGGCCTTATCGCAGTACGGCCGCCGTCCCGAACGCCTGAAAGGCGAAAAACGCCGGCAACGGCGCTGGAGAGGGGAACGTGACGTCGATCAATCACGCGGGAACATTGTTCACCGTCGGTGAGGTGGCCCGGGCGACGGGCGGGGTGGCCGTGCGCCGCTCGGCCAAGCCGGTCCGGTCGGTCGTCATCGATTCACGGGCCGCCGTCGACTTCTGCCTGTTCGTTCCCCTCGTCGGGGAGCGCGCGGACGGGCACGATTTCATTGCCGAGGCCGCGGCGCGCGGGGCGTCCGCCGTACTGGCGGGAGCCGGCGTGTGGGCGAAGCGGGGCGGCGAGCTCGCCGCTCTCGCGGAGCGGGCGGATATTTCCTGCGTGGTGGTGGACGACACCCTGGCCGCCCTGCAGGATCTCGCCCGGTTCCACCTGGCCGGGTTCCCCCGGCTTTTCCGGGTGGGCGTCACGGGCTCGAGCGGCAAGACGACCGTCAAGGAGCTCGTCGGCGCGGTGCTGTCGCGCAACGCGCCGACCATGGTGAGCGCGGGAAACCTCAACTCCGAGATCGGCGTGCCGCTGTCCGCGTTCGCCGTCACCGCCGAGCACCGCTACGCGGTGTTCGAGATGGGCGTCAACCGCCCCGGCGAGATGGACGTGCTCGCTTCGATCGTGAAGCCGAATCTGGCGGTCCTGACCAATGTCGGGACGGCTCACATCGGTCCCCTCGGATCGAGGGAAGGGATCGCGGCCGAGAAAAAAAAGATCGCTTCGTATCTGAAAAAAAACGAGGCGTTCTTCATCTACGAGGAAGAAAGTTTTTACGATTTTTTGTCGCGGGACACGGTCGGGAGGGCGATTCCCTACGGTCCCCGGCACACGCAAGGGCTCAAGGGAAGCAGCGATCAGGGGCTGGATGGCACGACCATCGACTGGGAGGGACTCCTGATTCGCTTCCCCCTTGCGGGTCTTCACAATTACCGCAATGCCCTGGCCGCGATCGCGGTGGCTTCGTTTCTCAAGCTGCCGCCGCGATCGGTCAAGGAGGGGCTGGAGGCCGCCGCGCCCCTTTTCGGCCGATCCCAGATCATCCGGGGAAAAATCACCGTCATCCAGGACTGCTACAACGCCAATCCCGACTCCATGGCGCAGGCCCTCGCTTTCTTGAGCGAGGTGAGCTGGCCCGGCCGGCGGATCGCCGTCCTGGGGAGCATGAAGGAGCTGGGCGACCACGGCCCGGGCCTGCACCGCGCGCTCGGCCGCCGGGCGGCGGGACTGGCGCTGGACGCGGTCTTCTTCTTCGGCGAGGAGACGCGCGACGCGCTCGACGCCTACCGGGAGGCCCGCGGGGCCGCCGCGGCCGAATGGCACGGCGAGTTCGACGAGCTGGTCCGCCGGGTGACCGCCGCGGCGCGCGCGGGCGATCTCGTGCTCGTCAAGGGTTCGCGCGCGCTCGAGCTGGAGCGCCTCGTTCCGTTTCTCACCGAACGGGACGCCGCAGGGGAGGACGCATGATCCTGAAATTTCTCCATCCGCTCATCAAAGCCCTGGGCGGGCCCGGCATCCTCCAGTACATCACGTTCCGGAGCGCCTACGCGGCCGTGACCGCGCTCCTCATCTCGTTTCTCCTCGGGCCGTGGGTGATCAAAAAGCTCAGGCAGCTGAAGATCGGGCAGGAGATCCGCGTGGACGGCCCGGAGAGCCATTTCTCCAAGTCCGGCACCCCGACCATGGGCGGGATCCTGATCATCGTCTCGATCGTCGTCTCGATCCTGCTCTTCGAGGACCTGGACGGGCCCTTCGCCTGGCTGGTGCTGGGGAGCGTGGTCGGGTTCGGGGCGATCGGCTTCGCCGACGATTTCCTGAAAATCACCCGGCGCAACGCGGGGGGGCTCACCGCCGGCTTCAAGTGGGTGACGCAGTTCGTCCTGGCGGCGGCCGTGGCGCTCGTCATCTTTTTCCTGCGCACCGCCCGGGACGGGCAGGTGGACACGACCACGTTCCTTTATATCCCGTTCTTCAAGGAACCGCTGGCCGACCTTTCGTATTTCTACATCCCGTTCGCCATCCTGCTCCTTCTCTGGACCACCAATGCCGTCAACCTCACCGACGGGCTCGACGGGCTGGCCGCGGGGCTCCTCATCATGGTCGGGATCACGCTCGCCATCATTTCCTATCTCACCGGCCGCGCCGATTACGCGAACTATCTCTTCATCCCGTTCGTGAAATCGGGCGGGGAGCTCGCCATCGCGAGCCTCGCCCTCGTCGGCGCCTGCGTCGGATTCCTCTGGTTCAACGCCCATCCCGCGCAGGTGATGATGGGCGACACCGGCAGCCTCGGCCTGGGCGGCATGATCGGCGTGCTCGCCCTGCTCCTGAAAAAGGAAATTCTCCTCGTGATCATCATGGGCGTTTTCGTGCTGGAGACGCTCTCGGTGGTCATCCAGGTGTTGTCGTTCAAACTACGCAAGAAGCGGGTCTTCAAAATGGCGCCGCTCCACCACCACTTCGAGCTCAAGGGCTGGGCCGAGTCCAAGGTGGTGATCAGGTTCTGGATCCTGGGCGGGCTCTTCACGCTGTTGAGCCTTTCGACCCTGAAGATCCAGTAGGGCGGGAGGAAGCGCGCCGGTGGAAAGAATCGAGCGGGAACAGGTCGACTACTTTTTCATCATCCTCATCATCCTCCTCACCGGGATCGGGATGTCGTTCCTCTTTTCCGCCTCCTATTACCATTCGGAAAAGCTCGGGCACGGGCCGCTCAACCTGTTCAACAAGCAGCTCGTGTTCGCGGCGATCGGTTTCATCGGGCTCGTCGTTTGTTCGCGCCTGCCCCTCTCCGCCGTCAGGCGGGCGGTGCCGGTTCTCGTCGGCGCGACGTTCATCGTCGCCCTGCTCCCGTTCGTCCCCGGCGTCGGGAGGGAGATCAACGGCGCGCGGCGCTGGATCGCGTTTTTCGGTTATACCTTCCAACCCTCGGAGCTCATCAAGCTCACGGTGGTGCTGTACATCGCCTCGATCCTCGAGAAAAAGGGAGATCGGCTCGACCAGCCGATAAAAACCCTCCTGCCCCCGCTCATCGTCGTGTTCGCGTTCGCCGTGATCATCGTGTTCCAGAACGACCTGTCGACGGCGTTCTTCCTCCTCCTGGTCGCGCTTTCCATGTTCTTCATCGCGCGCGTCCGGTTCGTGTACTTCCTGTACATCGGGTCGCTCCTCATCCCCCTGGGCGCCATCGTGCTCTTCACCAAGACCTATTGGATAGAAAAGATCGTCACCTTTTTCGACCCCGGCCGCGATCCGTTCCGGGCCGGCTTCCAGATCCATCACTCGCGGCTCGCCTTCGAGCTCGGGGGATTCCTGGGCCGGGGGGTCGGCATGAGCACCCAGAAGCTCGGCTTTCTTCCCGAGGCGGACTCGGACTTCATCTTCGCCGTCGCCGGCGAGGAGATCGGGTTCATCGGCCTGACGGCGCTCATTCTGCTGTTCACGCTTTTCGCCCTGCGCGGCTACTCGATCGCCTTCAAGAGCAGGGACAATTTTTCCTACTACGTCGGTTTCGGGCTGACCACTACCATTTTCCTCCAGGCCGTCCTGAACATGCTCGTCACGGCCGGTCTCGTGCCGGCCACGGGCATGCCGCTCCCGTTCTTCTCTCTCGGCGGGTCGGCCATGCTCATCACCCTCGTCATGTGCGGCCTCATGGTCAACATCTCCCGTTCGCGGGACGCCGGCGGAGGGTATTTCAATGGGTAGGCCCTTCGTGCTCGTGTCGCCGCCCAAGCCGCGGGAACGGCTGGAGGCGGTCGTGCGCCGGATCCTCATGATCGCGATCGTCGCCCTCGTGGTGGCCGCGCTCGGCGGACTGGCCTTCGAGCTCTTCGTTTCTCCGAACATGCTCGTCCGGCGGATCGAGCTCTCGAGCGACCTGCCCCTCACCCGCGAGCAGGTCGTGTCCCTCGCCGGGCTCGACGGCAGGACGTATTATTTCGCCGTGGACAGCCGCGCCGTGGAGGCGCGCCTCAAGGCCTCGCCGCTGGTGCGGGAGGCGTTCGTTCGGAAGATATTCCCGGAGACGCTCAAGATCACGCTCATGAAACGCCGGCCGCTCGCGCTCGCCTACGCGACCGAGAGCGGGAGGACGGTGCCCGCGGTGTTCGACGATGAGGGGGTCCTCTTCGAGCGCGGCGCGGGCGTGACCGACCGCGATCTCCCCGTCCTCTCGGGCGTGAAGCTCAAGGACCTGAAGCCGGGGACCGCCCTTCCCGGGATCATGCAGCCGGTCATGAAGGATTTAGGAGAGCTGAAGAGAACGAGCGCGACCCTCTACGATCTCATTTCCGAAATCCAGGTGGTCGGCTCGAACACCGGGAGCTACGAGCTCATCCTTTACCCGCTCGTGTACCGGGTGCGGGTGTGGATCGGAAAACGGCTCAAGCCGGGGATGCTGCGCTACATGTTTTTCACGCTATATTTCATGCAACAACAGGGCCTGCTCGGGGACGTCGACGAGGTCGATTTCCGTTCCGGGGACGCCGTGTACCACAGGAAAGGGGAGAAGTAAATTGGCGCAAGACGAGATCCTTGTGGGGCTGGATATCGGCACGACCAAGGTGTGCGCCGTTATCGGCCAGTTGAGCGAAACGGGCGTCCTGGAGATCACGGGCGTGGGCATGTACCCCTCGCGGGGCTTGCGGCGCGGCGTGATCATCAACATCGAATCGACCGTCAAGTCGGTCGTGCAGGCGGTCGAGGCGGCGGAGTTGATGTCCGGGCGCGAAGTCGAGGCCGTCACCGTCGGGATTTCCGGCGCCCACATCGAGGGCGTCAACTCCCGCGGGGTGGTGGCCGTCACCGGCAAGGGGCGCGAGATCGTCAAGGAGGACGTCGACCGGGTGGTGGACGCGGCCAAGGCCATCGTCGTGCCCATGGACCGGGCCATCCTGCACGTCATTCCGCAGGAGTTCATCGTCGACGACCAGTCGGGGATCAAGAACCCGGTGGGGATGATGGGCGTGCGTCTCGAATCCGAGGTGCACATCATCACCGGCTCGGTGTCGTCCGCCCAGAACATCCTGAAGAGCGTCAACCGCGCCGGGTTCCGCGTCACCGAGCTCGTGCTCGAGGCGCTGGCCGCCTCCCGGGCCGTCCTCTCCCAGGACGAGAAGGACCTGGGGGTGCTCTTCCTCGACCTGGGCGGCGGGACGACCAACATTCTCTCGTTCATCGACGGCTCGCCCTACCACACCTCCATCCTTTCTCTCGGGGCGGACCAGGTGACGAGCGACCTGTCCATCATGCTCAAGACTCCGATCGAGTCCGCGGAGAAGGTGAAGCGCGAGGCGGGCGCCTGCCACGCCTCGGCCGTGATCGAGGACCAGTTCGTCCACATCCCGCGGGTGGGCGGCCGCCCGCCGGAGAAGATATCGAGGAAGAAAATTCTGCAGATCATCCAGCCGCGGATGGAGGAGATCTTCAGCCTGGTGCGCGAGCGCCTCGAGGCCGACGGGCAGCTCAAGCGCCTGGGCGGCGGCGCGGTGCTGGCGGGCGGCGGGGCCCTGCTGCCGGGCGCGATCGAGCTGGCCGCCGACGTTTTCGAGATGCCGGTGCGGCTCGGCACGCCGCAGGGGCTGGGCGGACTCATTGAGGAATACTCGAGCCCGGTCTACGCGACGGCCGTCGGCCTCGTCATGAGCGCCTCGCAGAAGGAGGAGGGCCAGGCCCTGGGCCGCGCCCGCCGCGCGGGCGGACAGGGCGTGTGGTCGAAGCTGAAGGATTGGTT
>CAZKOS010000035.1:15318-18799 GCA_964554445.1 uncultured Spirochaetaceae bacterium
ATAAAGGGAGGGGAACATGGACATCGAAATGCTGGATGAGAAAATGTCGAATCCGACCGTCATAAAAGTGATCGGGATCGGCGGGGGCGGCACCAATGCCGTGAACCGCATGATCGCCGCGGGATTGCGGAACGTGCAGTTCGTGGCCGTCAACACGGACGCCCAGGCGCTCGGCATTTCCAGGGCCGAGGCGAAATTCGCCATCGGCCAGCGTCTGACCGGCGGGCTGGGCGCGGGCGGGATTCCCGAGGTCGGGGAGAAGGCGGCGCTCGAGAGCCAGGAGGATCTCAAGAACCTCATCCGGGGGGCGGACATGCTCTTCCTCACCGCCGGCATGGGCGGGGGCACGGGCACGGGGGGCGCCCCGGTGGTGGCCCAGATCGCCCGCGAGCTCGGCATCCTCACGGTGGCCGTGGTCACCAAGCCCTTCGACTTCGAGGGGCGGAAGAAGATCATGCTGGCCGAACAGGGCATCGAGCGGCTGCGCGACGAGGTGGACACGCTCATCGTCATTCCCAACCAGTACCTCCTCAAGGTGGTCGAGCGGCGCACGCCCATCAAGGAGGCCTTCCTCCTCGCCGACGACGTGCTCCGCCAGGGCGTGCAGGGGATCTCCGATCTCATCACCGTCCCGGGCGAAATCAACATCGACTTCGCCGACGTGAAGACGATCATGAACGGCAAGGGCGACGCCATCATGGGCATCGGGGAGAGCCGCGGCGACAACCGGGCGGTGGAGGCCGCCACCCAGGCCATCAACAACCCGCTCCTCGAGGACGCGCACATCGACGGCGCGCGGGGGATCCTCGTCAACGTGACGGGCGGGGACACCCTGACCCTGGCCGAGTACGAGGAGATCGTCAAGATCATCACCGCCAACGCGGACGAGGACGCGCTCATCATCTCCGGTAACACCATCAATCCCGCGCTTGAGGACGCCGTCAAGGTGACCGTGATCGCCACCGGTTTCAACACCCGCCGGCGTCCGAAGAAGGCTGAGGAGAAGGAGGAGGCGGTCGAGTCGGACATCATCAGCTACGGCGAATGGATGGAGCTCTCCGAGGGGATCCGGAACAAGACGGGGAACGACTACCTGCTCGGCAGAAATTCCAAGGAGGCCGATCTCTGGGTGCCGGCCATCCTGCGCAACAAAAAAGCGGCGGGGCAGGGCGACTAGTGGAAGCGGTCGGCGTCGGAAAAGATCTTCTCGGAAGGTATGAGGACTACCTCAGGGCCGAGCTGCGGCTTTCCCCCCACAGCATCGCGACCTACCTCATCGAATGCCGGATTTTTTTCGCATGGCTTTCGGGAGAGCGGGCGGACCCGCTCGCGGTCGATTCGCCCAGGGTCGTCGAGTATTTGGTGGCCCGCCAGGTGGAGGGAATCGACCAGTGCACGATTTCCAAGATCCTCTCGAGCCTCCGTTCCTTCTACCGCTATTGCGTGCTCGAGGGATTCACCACAACCAACCCGGCCGAGACGGTGGAGATGCCCCGCATCCGGCGGAAGATTCCCAAGGTGTTTTCGGCGGAGGAGATCGAGTCGTTTCTTTCCTCCTGCGTGTCCGACACGCCCTCGGGACTGCGGGACCGGGCCCTCTTCGAGCTCATGTACTCCTGCGGCCTGCGCGTGTCCGAGGCGGCGGACATGAGCCTCGACCAGCTCTATTTGAAGGAGGGATTTCTCAAGGTCATCGGCAAGGGAGGGAAGGAGCGCGTGGTACCCATCGGCGAGCACGCCGTCCACTGGCTCACCAGGTACCTCGCCGAGGCGCGGCCGAAGCTCATCCGGGCCAAGCGGAAAAACTCATTCGTGTTCCTCAACCGCTTCGGCGGCCGCCTGTCGCGCAAGGGGATGTGGAAGCGTTTCAAGGAGATCGCGGGACAAGCCGGGGTGGAGGGAAAGGTGCATACGCTCCGCCACTCCTTCGCCACGCACCTCTTGAAAGGCGGGGCCGATCTGCGCGCAGTGCAGGAGCTCCTGGGCCATTCGGACATCGGCACGACCCAGATTTACACGCATTTGGGGAAAGACGATCTCAAGGAGTACCATAAAAAATACCATCCCCGGGGGTGAAAATGAAAGCGGCGGGGCTTCCATGATGTTAGTGAGGGGAGGACACCCCTCGGCTACGCTCGGGGCAGGCTCCGAGAACGGAGAACAAGAAGAAAAGAAGGAGCAATGAAGAAAAGAACACGGATTTTCAAGCTAAAGGAATTATCTTCATTCGTTTTCCCCTTTTCCTTCTTCGTGAACTTCGTACTCTTCGTGATCTTCGTGTCCGTTTTCCTCAGGGAAACAGGAGGTGAACCATGAATTCGCGTCCGTTGCTCTTCCTTGCGCTCGCCCGCGTCACCTTTTTACTGCCGAAAGAGCGTCTCCTCCTGGCGGAGCTCCTCGAGGGAGTCGAGGATTTCCTGCGGCTGGGGAAACGAGAGCTTGAAATTTCAATAAATAGAAGGATTCGGGCCCCTCGATTCAACCCCGCCGAGTACGTCCGCCGGGCGGAAACGGACGAATTGTACTTGACGAAGCGGAATATTCTATGCACTTTCTATGGCGACGGAAAATACCCGGCTCTGCTCCGGGAGATTTACGATCCGCCTCTCGTGCTGTTCCAGCGGGGGGAGCTGCCTCCCGACACTTTGCAACACGTGGCGGTTGTCGGGACCCGCTGCCCGACGGGAGACGCCCTGAAAGCCGCCTTCTTTCTCGGATACGAGCTGGCCCAAAGCGGGGCGGCGGTCGTTTCCGGACTCGCCCGGGGCATCGACCGGGCCGCGCATCGCGGGTGCGTGGAGGGAAACGGCCGGGCGGTCGCCGTCCTGGGAAACGGAATAGACGCCATCCACCCGGCGGGCTCGAGAAAGCTCGCGGGGATGATCCTGGAGCGCGGCGGGGCGATCGTCAGCGAATATCCGCCGGGCACGCCTCCCCACAAGTACCATTTCCCGGCGCGAAACAGGATCATATCGGGGCTGTCGGGGGCCGTCATCGTGGTGGAGGCGCCTGACAGGTCCGGGGCGCTCATCACGTCGGATTACGCCCTGGAGCAGGGGCGCGAGCTGTTCGTCCATGAGGCGGGCTTGAAGCCCGGCACCGGCGGGGGAGGGCTCAAGCTGGCGGAGGAGGGCGCGGTGAGGATCAGGCGGGCGCACGAAACGCTCGCGCACCGGACGCCCCGGGGGGCGCCGGGTGAAGACGGGCGGGAAGCGCCCGAGAACCTTGAAGAGGAGCTCCCGCCGCGCGGAGACGATCTCCGGCTGTCGGAGCTCATGGAATTGGAATTGCGGAATAAAGTCTTTCTCCTGGACGGAGAAGTATACTGGAGAGATTGATACATGGCGGAGAACCACAAAGGAAACAAGAACAACGTGCTCCTCATCGTCGAATCGCCGGCCAAGGCGAAGACGATAGAGAAATACATCGGCGCGGGCTACACGGTGGAGGCGTCCATGGGACACCTCATCGACCTGCCCAA
>CAZKOS010000036.1:0-18682 GCA_964554445.1 uncultured Spirochaetaceae bacterium
ATAACAGGGTATACGAATACAATACATTAACCGACGGGCCATGGAATGAAAAAACGCCCAATCCAACCGTCGGCTCCACCAGCCGTTCGAATATGAGCCTGCTCGAATTCGGTAATGTTATTAATCTCCTCGCAGGCCGGTCGGCCGTCGCGACACTGCCCACAAGCGCCAACCATTATGGATATTCGGTAGGCGCCGACGGTGAGACCAGTCTGACGGAAGTACTATTGAACAGTACGTCGCTCACCCGCGAGTGCACCGCGGCCGTTGTATATAAACCAACATCAGGTACGCCGAAGATTATAATGATAGGCGGTTTCTATCCAATAACAGGTACCACGGGGAGTTATATATTTTATACCTCAGCGAGCCCAAATATTGTTGGAATTAATTCAGTCTATTACCTTGATTTTCCATTTTGTTCGCCTTCGACCTGGACGCCGGCTGTCGCTTATCCTGATAACTTGGGAGCGATGTCTGCGGTAATTTCCGGCTCCACCATTTATTGTTTCGGCGGGGCGAGTTCAAATACCACCACGCTCACGCCCCAAGCCTCGAACGGCGTATATGCGCTGAATTGTGAGGAGCTCTTGACCGGCACCTGGGTCGCGCAAGCCAACATGCCCGTCGCCCGGTTCGGACACACCGCGGTCATGATCAGGCAGTGAGACTGATTGCGGAAAGCGATCAACCGGATAACGGCGAAAGGGACGATTCCGGCATCACCTGGAAAGTAAAACAACCTCGATACCGTGAGCGCGCAGCCTTCGATATCTTACCGGAGGCAGCTCTCAATTCGAAATGATTATTAGCATTACGTCGCTCTGAGCCACGTTGAAGGGTTGAATGACAAGAAAAACCTTCTGGAACCGCGGTTTTCACGCAGTTCGAAATTGCTGAAAGAACCACTTACAGGTCGCCTTTCGACGAGGCTCAGGGTGACGTTTTCGCATATGCACTGTCTATATTGAGAATTGCTGTTACTACGATTGTTTGGCAACCCTGGCGCGGTTTGACACCCCTCAAGGCGTCGCCGTCGATTCCGACGGCAACCTCTACATTGCCGATGCGGGCAATTTCCGCATCCGCAAAGTCTGGAAGTAACCCTCTCCTCCGCCTCGAACCACTCCCCGTTCCGCTTACGATGCGTCGGTGAGCGTGAAGTTGACGTTGATGGTGCGTATCTCGCCGGCGACGAGCACAACCGTGGTTGTTTTCAAACCAATGCCCCAGCATCGAACGGCGTGTATACGCTTAATGTGAAGAGCGTTTGACCGGAACTATGGCCGCGCAAGCCGACATGCCCGGCTCAGGGCTAAAATCTGACGTCCAGGAAGATTCCGTTTTCGATACCGTATCCGTTCACGCGCGCCAAATTCTCATCCGGGGCGTCCGCCAGGAACTGGAAGAAGTACCGGAGAAGTACGGCGGGGCTGAACCGGATGTCGACGCCGGCCAGGAGCGAATACCCGAACGCGCCCGCGTAACTCACCGTTCCTCCCGTGCGAATCGTCACCGCGTGACCGGTGATCCAGTGCAGCTCGCCCCAGAAAGAGCCGGACGGCATATTCAGGCTGTTCCAGCCGAAGAAAAGCTTGCCGAACAGCGCCAGCCAGTCGAACAGTCTGATCTTCCCCTCCACCGACGGTATGATGAAAAAGTAGTCCGTGTCGGGAAAAAACGCGCCGCGCGCCCCGATGCCCAGGTACCCGGCTTCGTCCTCGTAATGAAGATTGACCTCCGCCCGATGCTCGATCCGGAAAGAGGAATCCAACCCGAGGCCGTAGAGGGCGTCCAGGTAGACATGGTCGCTGAAATTGAGCACGGGGCCGAGCGAAAGGACGTATTCGCTCCCCGTCTCCGTCGCGGAGATCGCCGGCTTGACCTGTAACGTGAAGGCCGGGCAGAATTTCGCCAGGAAGACGTCCTCAATCGTGCAGCGGAAGGTGCCGTCGAAATAATAGTCGAAGGTCGCGGCCGTGATGTTGCGCAGGCCGTCCGCCGCGGCCGCCGGTGCCGCCAACGCCGCGAACAGAAAAAAGGCCGCCGCGAAAACCGTCAGGTGTCCGCGAGCGTTGATTGATTCGGTCATGAGTGTGCCTCCTTCGGCGGATTTTCGCGCGAGCGCCAGCCGCGGCGCTCCATTTTTCCCCAGCCCTCGGCCTTGGCGAGCAGACGGACGAATCCCCGCACCCGCAGGAAATTCAAGAACTGCCTGACGCCGAAAATTTCGAGGAATGAGTAGAGAAGCAGTTTCAGTTTATCCCGCAGCGGGAAATGCTCCTTCCCGCGCTCCAGGATCGAGATCGAAAGAACGGACACGAGAAAGCCCATGCCCACGGTGGCCGCGAAGACGAGCGCCACCAGGGGCAGGGCGATCCAGCCCGCCGCCAGCGAAACGACGAACACAAGGAACCCCTCGAGCTCGAGCCAGGGGCCCAGCGCCTCGAATACCAGGAAATACGGCATGCCGATCAAACCCATGCGGCCGTAGGCGGGATTGAAGAGCAGCCGCCAATGGAACGAGATGATGTCGAGGAGGCCGCGCTGCCAGCGGTCCCGCTGGTTCACCAGGATGGGGAGGCGTTCCGGAATTTCCGTCCAGCAATCGGCGTCCCGCCCGTATACCGTCGCGAAGGGCGTCCGGCTCTCGAGCGCCTGCCGGCAGAGCCGCACCACCAGTTCCATGTCTTCTCCCACGGTGTCTTTTTGATACCGTTCGCTGCGAGTCAGGTATCCGCCGGCGTTTATCACGCTCCGGCAATGGAACACACCGAACGCCCCGGAGATGATCAGGAGGAGTTTCAGCTCGGACCAGCCGACCCGTCCCGCCATGAAGGCCCTGACGTACTCGACCGTCTGGAAGCGGGCCAGGTGCCCCGCTGGAATCCGCGTCGACTCGAGCGCGCCCCCATTGACGACGCAGCCGTTGGCGGGCAGGATGTTGCCGCCCGCCGCCAGCACCAGTTCCTCCGAAAAAAGAAAAAGCGAGGCGAGGTTGATGAGCGCGTCTTGGTCCAGGAGGGAGTCCGCGTCGATCCCGGAAAAGTATTCCTTATGCGCCAAATTGATTCCGGCATTGAGGGAATCGGCCTTGCCCCCGTTCGCCTTGTCGACGACGAGCAGCTCCGGGTACCGTTTACCCGCGTAGACGCCCCTGATCTCGGCGGTGCGCAGGTAGCCGTGGATGAACACGTCCGTGCGCTCGAGGGCGAAGGCCTCGATCAATCGCTCCAGGGTGCGGTCCGTGGACCCGTCGTTCACGACGATGATTTCGTAATCGGGATAACGCAAGTTGAACAGCGCGGTGACGCTTTCGACGATCGTCGCCTCTTCGTTGTGGGCGGGAGAGATAATGGACATGGACGGCAGGACGCCCTCGGTGAACAGGAGCGAGGCGCGGGGCAGGGCGAGGTTCCGCGCCTGGCGGCCCGCGCCCCGCAGGGAAAACAGCATGACGAGGAGGGACAAGGCGGAGAGCGCGAGCGAGTAGACGGCGAACACCGTGTTGAACGAGCGCAGGAAGAGCGGGAGCACGCCGTCCGGCCCGGTCCGCGAGTCGAGGAAGGCGACTGCGAGGCAAAGGGTGGGCGCGAGCAGGGCGCCGATGAACAGGAAGAAGGCGAGCAGGGGACGGTTGGTGCGCTCCCGTCTGGCGGGCCGTTCGCCGGAAGGCGGAGCGGCGCCGATGCCGAGCTCGCCGGCGATGCGCCCGTCCAGGTAGGAGAGGAAATCACCGGCGAGCGAGCCTGATTTTTCGAGGATGGCGCGGAGCAGGGCGAGAGCCTTCCTCTCTATTACGTCGTCGGTGTTCCTGTTGAGGAAGTTGATGATTTCGTTCGTCTTCCCGTCGCTCACGAGCGCGTGCAGTACCCGGCCGGCGAGCTCTTCATCGACGCCGTGCAGTTTGCCCATGATATAATCGGTGAAATTGGCGAGGACGTCCGCCAGGACCCGGCGGGCGGGCGGGCGGCGTTCGTTCAGGCAGCGGTGCATGACGATTTTCAGGAAGTGCGGGCGGGCGCGGATCAGGGCGGTGACGGCCAATACGGCGCTCTTCCTGATGACGGGATCGTCCATATACTCGAAGAGCAGGGCCAGGGATTCGGTGCGGGGCAGGCGCCCGAGCGATTCGGCGGCCAGGTTGCGCACCAGGAAATCGTCGTGGGAGAGGTAGCGTCGGTGGTCCAGGGCGCCGGCGCGAACGGTCGCCAGCACGCGGAAGGCGGCGCGGGCGACGTCGAGGTCGGCGCTCCGCGAGAGCCGCTCGACGTATTTCTCGATGAGGGGAGAACAATTCCGTCCCGCCTGGTGGATGAGCAGCATCTGTATTTCCTTCTCCGGGCGGGAAATCAGCACGGGGAGAATCTCGTCGAGGCCGTTGCCGTATTCCGCCACGATGCCGCGGACGGCACATTGGTAGCGTTCCGGCGAGCCTTTCAGGGTATCGATGATCGTAGGCATTACCGCGGGATCGCCGGATTCGGCCAGAGCCGCCGCCAGCAGGATCTTGACCGGGTAGCTCCGCTCGACCTCGAGCGCCTTCACGAGGAGGGCGAGAACGGGCCTTGTTCGGAAAAAGGCGAGCGCGGCCGCCGCGCGCGCCCGGATGTACCGGTTTGCGGAGCGTAGGCCGCGCACGAGCCGCCCCGGTACCCGGCAGCGGACGAGCAGGTCCGTCAGGGACCGGCGCTGCCCGTCCGAAAGGACGACGGCATCCGCGATGTTCGCCGTTTCCTCGAGAAAAATCCATTTTTTGCGACGCACAAACGCCTCGTCGCGCCGGGATCGGCCGGAAGAGACTGCGGTTCCCGCCAGGATCGCCGAGGCCAGCCGGCGCGCCCGGAGCCGCGCTCGTTCAGTCGATCGGAGTCGCGCCCGGCCGACGAAAAACGCCGCCACGGCCGCCGCGTCAGCGCAGCCGACGAGCGCGAGGAAGGCAAAAGCCGGGTCGACCGGAAAAGTCATGCGTGAAAGCCCCGCAGGAGGTTGCCGATCAGGCCGGCGACCTCGGTAATGGATATCGGTTTTCGGAAGTAGTGCCGGATGTCGAGATCGATCGCTTTCCGGATGAATTCCTCGGTCTTTTTATGGGAAAGGAGGATGAAGGGAATGGTGCCCAGGAACGCATTGGCCCGCAAGCGGTCTCTCAGCATGAAACCATTGAGCCGGGGAGTCATCGCCTCGCAAACGACGGCGGACGGCGGTTTGGCCCGGATCAGAGCATAGGCCTCCTCGCCGTTGCGGCAGGTTGTCACGTCCAGGTTCGCGGCCTCCAGGGCGAAGACCAGCGGTTCGACGGCGGATTGATCGGGATCGACGATCAGGACCGAAGGCGCGTCTCCCGTCCCGGTGTCGGTCAATGCGGAATTGAAGCAGACGGTGTTCCCGCCGCTCCGTTCGGCCGTCTCGAGCCGACGCAGGGCGGCTTGTTCGATGGACCGTATCAGCCGGGTTTCGTCCTCCTCGCTCAAGAAGAACTCGTATAAGTTGACCACGCCGATGGAGACGGTGAGCCGTTCGATAAACAGGTCCGAATGAAACGTTCCGGACGCGATTTCCCTGGCCATGGAGTTCGCCCGGTCCGCACTGCAGTCAGGCATCACATATGAGCATACCGGACCCGACAGCCTAAAGATGAGGTGGGAGGAGTTTTCCGGGGCGGCCCCGGTTTTTTTCAGGAGGTTGCCCAGGGAGCGGAGCGCTTCATCGCCGCCGCGCCGGCCGTGGCGGGCATTGATGCCCATGATGTCGTCTATCTTGATGAGGAGCACGGCTCCGTTCGTTTCCCGTTCGCGGGCCCGAAAGAATTCCTCTGTCAGGAGGCGGAGGAAAAGCCTTTCGTTGCCCAGCCCGGTGACGGGATCGATCGTTCCGGATTCGTCGTGCGGCGGATGACCGGAGGATGAATGCGTATTTTCCATAACGTTGCATACAATGATAGCCGAAATCCAGTCTCATTGCAAAAAAACGATTATTTTCCGATCCGCCCGGATGCCGGAATTTCAACGGGTCCGATACGGCGCCGGCGCCGCTGCGCGTTCCGCTTACGATGCGTCGGTGAGCGTGAAGTTGACGTTGATGGTGCGTGTCTCGCCGGCCGTGAGGGCGGCGGCATCGTCGACCTGCAACGTATATTGCAGTTGCGCCCCGCCGCCGGTCGTTCCGGTGGAGCAACTGCCGATCCCGGTGATGATATCGCGCGGATCGCCCCCGATCCTGACCGGGCCGGTCGCCGTGCCGCAGCGGGCAGGGACTGAGGTGACGCGCAGGTACAGCGCAGTGCCGGAGGGAGCCGAGTCCGTCGGATCGCAATTGACGGTTATTTTCCGACTGGCTCCGGGGGAAACGACCGATGTATAGCGCAGCGACTTTCCGCTGTCGGTGGTTCCGGCCGGCGTTTCGCCTCCCGCGGCCGGTTTGGTGACGACCAGCGTCACCCCGCCGGTCGAGTTGAGATCGATGCGGCAAACGTCATCCACCCGCAGGGTGACCGGATGCGAAGTGCGGTCGGTTGCGAAACCCGTCCCCATGGAGACCGCGGCGAAAAGCATGACCGAAATCAACCGTTTCATTTCGTTTCTCCTTTTTATCTTCCGTTTATCATAATACGGCCTTGCCAAGTATTTGTGAGTCGGGCGCGGTATGAAGATTCTGTAAGGCTTTTTCCTACGGTATTTTCGCGCTAGCGACGGCCGGGAAACGAATCTTGTCGTTGAAGAGGCGGGATGTCCTTAAATGGTCGTGGAGGCCGAATTCGGCGACGACGAAATCGTCAGAATCAAATAAGCCTTGCAGTACCGCTCGTCAGCTGCCGCGCAGGTACCGGTCGACGTCTTTCGCCGCCTCCCGCCCGTGCCAGATGGCGCGTACCACGAGCGAGGCGCCGGTGGCCGCGTCGCCGGCGGCGAACACGCCCGGGACGCTCGTCGCGTAGCCGGGGCCGGTCTTGACGTTGCCGCGCTCGTCGAGGGCGGTTTGCAGGCCCTCGAGCAGGCGCGAGTGCCGCGGATGGAGGAAGCCCATGGCGAGGAGGACGAGATCGACCGGGAGGGTGAATTCGCTTCCCGCGACTTCGCTCATGGCGAAGCGGCCCCGCTCGTCCTTTTTCCACTCGACCCGGACGAATTCGCCGCGCTCCACGCGCACGTCGCGCCCCGCGAAGCGGCGGGTGTTGATCGACCACTCGCGCTCCACGCCCTCCTCGTGCGAGGAGGCGGTGCGCAGGATCCGGGGCCAGTCCGGCCACTCGGGGTTGTATTCCTTTTCCCAGGCGTTCGGGCGGGGGAGAATCTCGAACTGGTAGACTTTTTTGGCGCCCTGGCGGTTGGCGGTGCCCACGCAGTCGGCGCCGGTGTCGCCGCCGCCGATGACGAGCACGGTTTTCCCCTTGGCGCTCACCACCTCGCTCTCCTCGACCTCTCCCGCGAGGAAGCGGTTCTGGAGGGTGAGGAAATCCATCGCGAAGTGGACGCCGTCGAGCCCGCGTCCCGGCACGGGCAGGTCGCGCGGTTCGCCCGCGCCCACGGTCAGGAGGACGGCGTCGTATTTCTTGCGCACGTAGCCGGCGGATACGTCCTCTCCCACGAGCACGCCTGTCTCGAAGCGCACGCCCTCTTCGCGCAGCTGCCACAGGCGCCGGTCGAGGACGCCCTTGTCCAGCTTGAAGTCCGGGATGCCGTAGCGCAGGATCCCGCCGGGCTTGTCGCCGGACTCGAAGACCGTCACCTGGTGGCCCGCGCGCCGCAGCTCCTGGGCCGCGGACAGGCCGCTCGGGCCCGAGCCGATGACGGCGACGCGCTTGCCGGTTTCATGCGTGGGCCGCCGCGGCGCGACCAGGCCGTCGGCGAACGCTTTTTCGATGATGGCGAGCTCGATCTCCTTGATGGCGACCGGCGCGGTGTTGATGGAGAGCGTGCAGGCGGTCTCGCAGGGGGCCGGGCAGACCCGGCCCGTGATCTCGGGCAGGTTGTTGGTGATCTCGAGGCGCTCGTACGCCTCGCGCCAGCGTCCCTGCCAGACGAGGTCGTTCCACTCGGGGATGAGGTTGTAGACCGGGCAGCCGAGGGCGTGGCAGTAGGGAATGCCGCAGTCCATGCAGCGCCCGCCCTGGGTGCGCATCTCGGCCTCGGGCTGCGTGAAGACGAACTCGCGGAAGTTCGTCAACCGCTCCGCAATCTCGAGGTATTTAAAATTCTTTCTTTCGAAATCCAGGAATCCCGTCGGCTTGCCCATTATTTTAACACCTCCTTGGTGTCCACCTCCCAGGTGTAAACCTCCTCGGTGACGGTCACCTGTTCGGCTTCCGCCGCCTCCTGTTTCCTGAGCCGTTCGAGCGCGCGCCGGTAGTCGATGGGCATGACGCGCACGAACTGCATCGCCACCTCGGCCCAGTCGCGCAGGATGTGCTCCGCGTGCTCGCTCCCGGTGAGCCGGACGTGCTCCCGGATGAGGGCCTGGAGCCGGTTCTGCTCGGCCTCCTCCAGGATGGGCTCGACGTCCACCATCTCCAGGTTGCAGTGCGTGTCGAAGAGCTGGTCGGAATCGAGCACGTAGGCGACGCCCCCCGACATGCCGGCCGCGAAATTCAAGCCGGTGCGGCCCAGGACCACCACCGTGCCGCCGGTCATGTACTCGCAGGCGTGGTCGCCCACTCCCTCCACCACGGCCGTGGCCCCCGAATTGCGGACGGCGAACCGCTCGCCGGCCATGCCGCGGATGTAGGCCTCGCCGCCGGTGGCGCCGAAGAGGCTCACGTTGCCGACGATGATGTTTTTTTCCGCGCGGAACGAGGCGCGCCGCGGCGGGTAGATGACGAGCCGGCCGCCCGACAGGCCCTTGCCGAAGTAATCGTTGGCGTCGCCCTCGATCTCGAAGCTGATTCCCTTCGCCAGGAAGGCGCCGAAGCTTTGGCCGGCGGAGCCGGTGAACTTGCAGGCGATCGTATCGGTCGGAAGCCCGGTCGAGCCGTAGCGCAGGGAAACCTCGCGGCTCAAGTAGGCGCCCACCGAGCGGTTGGAATTGCGGATGGGGGCGAACAGCCGCACGGGCGTTTTTTGTTCGAGCGACGCCTGCGCGCCCGCGATGAGCTCGGCGTCGATCGATTTGGAAAGATCGATGGGAACCGTCTTGAGACAGCGCCGGGCGACGGGCCCGGCCTTCGCCTGGCGGGCCGCCTTCTTCCCGTCGGATCCGGCCTCCCCGGCCTCGGGAGCGGGGACGACGGGCTCGAGGAGCAGGCGCGAAAGGTCGACGCCCCTGGCCTTCCAGTGGGCGACCGCCGGGTGCACGTCGAGCATGTCGACGCGGCCCACCATCTCGTCGAAGGTGCGGAAGCCGAGCTCCGCCATGAGCTCGCGCGTCTCCTGCGCCACGAAGCGCATGAAGTTGATGAGGTGCTCGGGCTTTCCCGGGAAGCGCTTGCGCAGCCGCGGGTCCTGCGAGGTGATCCCGACCGGGCAGGTGTTCAGGTGGCACTTGCGCACCATGATGCAGCCGAGGCTCACCAGGGTGAACGTCCCGAAGCCGAACTCTTCGGCCCCGAGCAGGGCGGCCACGACGATGTCCCGGCCGGTCTTCATTTTACCGTCGGCCTGCACCCGGATCTTGTCGCGGAGCTTGTTCAGGACGAGGGTCTGCTGGGTCTCGGCCAGGCCGATCTCCCAGGGAATGCCCGCGTGCTTGATGGATGAGACGGGCGAGGCGCCCGTGCCGCCGTCGTGGCCGGAGATGAGCACCATGTCCGCCTTGCCCTTGGCCACGCCCGCGGCCACCGTGCCCACGCCGACCTCGGCCACGAGCTTGACCGACACGCGCGCCGCCGGGTTGGCGTTCTTGAGGTCGAAGATGAGCTGGGCCAGGTCTTCTATGGAATAGATGTCGTGGTGCGGCGGCGGCGAGATGAGCATGACGCCGGGCGTCGAGTGGCGCACCCGGGCGATCACCTCGTCGACCTTGTGGCCGGGAAGCTGGCCGCCCTCGCCGGGCTTGGCGCCCTGGGCCATTTTGATCTGGAGCTCCTCGGCGTGCACCAGGTAGTTGGAGTTGACCCCGAAGCGGGCCGAGGCCACCTGCTTGACGCGGCTCGAGAGGTCGTCCGCGCCGGGCGCGTGATGGTAGCGGGCCTCGTCCTCGCCGCCCTCGCCCGAGTTGGAGTGTCCGCCGAGGCGGTTCATGGCCGCGGCGATCGTCTCATGCGCCTCCTTGCTCAAGGAACCGAACGACATGGCGCCCGTGTAGAAGCGCTTGACGATGGACTCGACCGGCTCCACCTCCTCGAGCGGCACGGGCTTTCCCTTCCTGAAGGCCAAAAGGCCGCGGATGGTGCAGAGATTTTTTGAGGCGTCGTCGATCCGGGCCGAATACTGCTTGAAGAGCCCGTAGTCCCCGGCGCGCACCGCGTGCTGGAGGAGGCTGACGGCGATCGGGGTGAGGATGTGCTTGTACCCGTCCGAGCGGTAGTGGATGTCTCCGCCGGTGGGCAGGGCGTCGCGGTTGTCCCGGGCGTCGGCAAAAGCCAGACGGTGGCGGAGGAGCGTCTCGCCGGCGAGGACGTCGAGCCCCACGCCTCCGATGCGGGAGCTCGTGCCCGGGAAATATTTTTCGATGACGGACGAATTGATGCCCACCGCCTCGAAGAGCTGGGCGCCCTTGTAGCTCCTGATCGTGGAGACGCCCATCTTCGACATGATCTTGAGGAGGCCCTTCTTGACGGCGGTGATGTAGTTCTCGAAGGCCGCCTCGATCGTGAGTCCGTCGGGGAGCTGGCCGTGCTCCTTCAGGGAGACGAGGGTCTCGAAGGCGAGGTAGGGGTTGACGGCGCTCGCCCCGAAGGCGATGAGCGTCGCGAACTGCATCACGTCCCTGGTTTCGCCGCTCTCCACGACGAGGCCCGAGAGGTGGCGCTTGCCGCGCCGGGTGAGGTGGTGGTGGACGGCCGAGACGGCGAGCAGCGCCGGGATGCCCGCGTTGCGCTCGTCCGCGCCGCGATCGCTCAAGATGACGATGTTGGCTCCCTCGTCGACCTTTTCCTCGGCGCTCTTCACGAGCCGGTCGAGCGCCTCTTCGAGCGCGCGGCCGGCCGACTCGTTCGTCCCGGCCTCGCCGGACGCGGCAGCGCCGGCCGGAAATACCGTCGGCAGGACGGCCGATTTCAGGTCGGGGGACGACGCCTGGGAGAGCTTGCGCATGTCCTCGTTGGTGAGCACGGGATAGGGGAGCTTGAGCTGGCGGCAGTGGAGCGGGGTCTCCTCCATGAGATTGCCCTCGCGGCCGATGAAGCTCATGAGCGACATGACCAGGTTTTCCCGGTACGGGTCGATGGGCGGGTTGGTGACCTGGGCGAAAAGCTGCTTGAAATACTTGTGGAGGAGCACCGGCTTTTCCTCGAGCACCGCCAGGGCGGCGTCGTTGCCCATCGAGCCCACCGGCTCCTGGGCGTTGACCGCCATCGGCGCCAGAATCATGGTGATGTCCTCGAGGGTGTAGCCGAACATCTTCTGGCGCACGGGGAGCGAGGCGCGCTCCACGCTCACCGCCTCGGGCGACTCGAAGAGCCCCTTGAGCTCGATGCGGTTGGCGTCGAGCCAGCGGCGGTAGGGCATCCGGCGCGAGACGGTGGCCTTGATCTCGTTGTCGTAGACGACCCGGCCGGCGGCGGTGTCCACCAGGATCATTTTCCCCGGGGCCAGGCGGCCCTTCTGGAGGACGTCCTCGGGCGGGATGTCGAGCACGCCGGTCTCGCTGGCGAGCACGAACTTTCCGCTCTTGGTGACGGTGTAGCGCGCGGGGCGAAGGCCGTTGCGGTCGAGGATGGCGGCGATTTTCACGCCGTCGGTGAAGGAGACGGCCGCCGGCCCGTCCCAGGGCTCCATCAAGGCCGCGTGGTATTCGTAGAAGGCGCGCTTGTCCTGGCTGATGTGGTATTTGGCGCCGAAGGCCTCGGGAATGAGCATCATCATGGCGTGCTCGAGCCCGCGGCCGCTCATGGTGAGGAGCTCGAAGACGTTGTCGAGCTGGCCGGAGTCGCTTAAATCCGGCTCGATCACGGGGAGGAGTTTGCCGATATCCGCGCCGAAGGCCTCGGAGCGCAGGGTGGTCTCGCGGGCGTTCATCTTGTTGACGTTGCCGCGCAGGGTGTTGATTTCCCCGTTGTGGGCCAGGGCGCGGAAGGGCTGGGCGAGCGGCCAGGAGGGGAAGGTGTTGGTGCTGTAGCGCTGGTGCACGAGGGCGAAGGCCGAGACGAGCCGGCTATCGTTCAGGTCGGGGTAGAACGTCTCCAGCTGGTTGGCGACGAACAGGCCCTTGTAGACGACGGTGCGGGAGGAGAGCGAGGCGACGTAGAACGATTCGATGCCGAAGCCCGCGCCCTTGACCCGGTTCTCCGCGACCCGGCGGAGCACGTAGAGCTTGCGCTCCAATTCGTTCCCGGCGCCGCCGGGAAACTCGACGAAAGCCTGGACCACGTCCGGGCGGGAGGCGAGGGCCAGCTCACCCAGGCAGGAAGGTTCGACGGGCACGTCCCGGAATCCGATGAGCTTCGCGCCTTCGTCCTTTACCGCCTCCGCGAAAAGGCCGAGGGCCCGCTTTCGCTTCTCCTTGTCCCGCGGCGCGAAGAGCATCCCGACGCCGTACGCGCCCGCCGCGGGCAGGGTGAAGCCGGCCTCCGAAGCGACCGCGGCGAAGAATTCATGCGGGGTCTGGATGAGAATGCCGGCGCCGTCCCCGGTCTTCTCGTCGCCGCCGATCGCTCCGCGATGGATGAGGTTTTTGAGGATCCCGATTCCCTCCGTCACGATCTGGTGGGTTTTCCGGCCCTTGACGTTGGCCACGAAACCGACGCCGCAGGCGTCGTGCTCGAGGCGGGGATCGTACAAGCCCTGCGCTTCCATGTCTCTGCCTTTCTTGACGGCGTTCTTTCCGATGGGCATCGGCCGGAGGAGACGGAGCGGCGACCAGAGGGGACAGGTCGTCCCCGCTTCATGATGCTTCCCCGGCTGACTTTTTACTTTTAAATTTTTGAATTCCCGTATGAAGAAACCGGTGGCCCGGTCGCCGATGATATCTGAAAAAACGCCTACGAAAAGTAAAATACTCATCGGGATGCCGTTTGTCAATGCAATCGAACGGGAGCGCCGGTTGGGAATCCGATTGTCGGGACGCCCGGCCGTGCGTAACGACGGATGGCGCTGAGGCGGCGCACCGGGGTATCTGGACACAGAGTCCCCGGGGTTTCGCCGTCGCCGGCGGGCGCGTGCCGGCATTCGTCGCGGAGCGGCTTGCCGTTGAGGATTCGCCTCCACGACCGGGAGGGGAAAATGCCGGTTTACTAAACCGGTTTAGTGGCCATTAAAAAAAAAGAAGGTGTGCGTTCACGCTTGACAGTGCGCGAAGGCCTCAATAGAGTAAGTCAGATTGTCGATCCAACGCCGGCCGGGACGCCGGCCGGCGTTCCCTCAGACAAAAACAGCTCATCGATAGGAGGAATGAATGAGTAGGAAAGCGAAAATCATCGCTCTCGTCGCGGCGCTTGCGCTCCTGGTGACGGGAGTGGCCATGGCCCAAAAGGTCACGGTCCGTTGGTGGCACATCGGCACCGCTGCGAACGACAAGGCGATGCTGCAGATGTTCGCCGATAATTACATGAAACTGCATCCGAATGTCAACATCGAGATCACGGTGCTCGAGAACGAGGCGTTCAAGAGCAAGCTGACCACGGTCATGCAGTCCGGCAATCCGCCCGACCTTTTCCACAGCTGGGGCGGCGGCGTCCTGGCCCAATACGCCAAGGCCGGCCTTCTCAAGGACATCACCAAGGACGTCAAGGGCACCGCGTTCGGCAGATCCATGGCGCCCGGCGTGTGGCAGGTTTACAGCTACAACGGCCGGGTGTACGGAGCGCCGAACGACATGGGCGCCATCACCTTCTGGTACAATAAGGACCTTCTCGCCAAGGTCGGCTATCGATCCTTCCCGACCACCTGGGCCGATTTCTTGACCCTCGTCAAGAAGCTCAAGGCCGCGGGCATCACCCCGATCGCTCTCGGCGGCGGCGACAAGTGGCCGGCCATGCACATGTGGTCCTACATCGCCCTTCGCCTCGGCGGCGGCCAGCTCTTCGAGGACACCTTCTCCGGAAAGAACAAGCAGGGATTCTCGAATCCGATTTTCGTGAAAGCCGCTCAGATGCTCGCCGATCTCGCCGCGCTCCACCCCTTCCAGGACGGCTTCCTCGGCGCGACCTACAACGACGAGGCGGCGCTGGTCGGCAACGGCGACGCCGCGATGGAGCTGATGGGCCAGTGGGCGCCCAATGTGGAAAAAGACAACTCTTCGAGCAAGGCCGGAATCGGCAACAAGCTCGCGGCCGCCCCGTTCCCGTCCATTAGGGGCGGCAAGGGCAAGATCACCGAGGTCATCGGCGGCGGCAATGGCTACGCCGTCGGCAAGAACGCACCCCAGGCGGCAGTCGATTTCCTGAAATACCTCGATAACAAGGCCAACAACACGTACTGGGCCCAACACTCGAGCATCATCCCGACCGTGAAGGGCGCCGAAGTCGGCCTCACCGATCCCAATGCCAAGATGGTGAAGGCGATCGTCGACAAGTGCACGTTCTTCCAGCTTTACCTCGACCAGTTCCTTTCGCCCGCCGTCGGCGGCGTCTTGAACGACTCGATTCAGAACATCCTCGCGGGCGCGGCCACCCCGGCCCAGGCTTGCGCGGCGATCCAGCAGGCGTACAGCGCCCAGTGATCGAATAGGACCTTCCGGGGACGTGACGTCCGAGGGAGGCTCTCCCGAAAGGGAAGGGAAACAAACGTAGGATTTTGGAGAGGCGGACGCTCCGGCGTTCCGTCTCTCCTTTTAAAATCCCCTTCCCGCGATTGTCGTTGTTTTCCAATCATCGCGTCGATCGCATCATCCCAATCTGAAGCGAGGTATCTTTTGGCGAAGAGAAGCGTTCACGGAGGTTTGGCGAGCAGGGCCCGATTTCCGACCCTGGTCGTCTTTCTCGCTCCGGCCCTGATCATTTTCACGGCGCTCGTCATCATCCCGGTGTTCGAGGCGGCGATATTCAGTTTTTACAAGTGGAACGGCCTCGGCGCGATGGTGGATTTCCGCGGGTTGGAGAACTACCTGAGGTTCTTCAAGGACGCGATCATCCACAAGGCGCTCCTGCACAATTTCATCATCGCCGTGGTGTCCCTCGTCCTGGAACTGCCCCTGGCCATGGCCCTGGCCGTCACGGTCAGCGACCGGAAATTCAAGGGCGCGGTTTTTTTCCGCACCTTCTTTTTCCTCCCGTATATGCTTTCCGAGGTCATCACCGGGGTGCTGTGGCAATTCATCTATCACCCGCAATACGGCATTGTCCGGTCGTTGTTCGAGCTTTTCCTGCCGGGGGTCCATCCGCCCGCCCTCATGGGGAATACCTCGACGGTCCTCTGGGCGATCCTGCTCGTCGTCATTTGGAAGTACTTCGGCCTGCACATGACCATCTACATTGCCGGCCTGCAGGACATCCCGCAGGAGCAGATCGAGGCCGCCACCATCGACGGCGCCTCGCGCTGGCAGATATTCAGAAAAGTCACCCTGCCCGGAATGAGAAACGCGGTCCAGCTTTCGGTCTTCTTCTCGATCATCGGGTCGTTCCAGCTCTTCGACATCGTCTGGGCGATGGGCAAGGGGGGGCCCGCGAACGCGGGCGAAACGATCGTCACGTACCTGTATACGACCGGCCTCCAGCGGTTCAACATCGGGTACGGCAGCACCATCGCCGTCTGTCTTTTCCTGATATGCCTCGTGTTCAGCTTCTTTTACGAGCGGATTGTCGCCCGGGAGAGGACGTAGCCATGAAGTCGATGATGGTCTCGAAGGTGGTCCGCAACGTTGTTCGGTATTTTTTTTGCGTGATCGTGGTCCTCTGCATCGCGGTGCCGCTTTACATTTCGGTCATGGGCGGGTTCAAGGAATTGGGGCAGCTCCGGGCGGCGCCCATGAGCATTCCCGACCCCTTCAACGTCAACCAGTACCTCGATCTTTTGAGCGGCGCCAGGGGCAGCTTCTGGCGTCAGCTCGGGAACAGCCTCATCACCGGCATCGGCACGGTGGCGGTCGTGCTGTTCGCCGGCACGCTGGCCGGGTACGCCCTGGCGCGCATCCGCTTCAAACTGAACGGCGCCATTTACAAATTCTTCCAGCTCGGCCTGCTGTTTCCCCTCACCGTGGCCATCCTGCCCCTCTATCTCCAGCTCAGGACGTTCGGACTTCTCGACCGCTACCTGGGCGTCATCCTGCCCCAGGCGGCCTTTCAGCTCGCCATGATGATCATGCTCCTGCGCGGCTTCATCAAGGCGATCCCGGTCGAGCTCGCCGAGGCCGCGGCCATCGACGGGTACGGGCATTTCAATTTCCTTTTCAAGATAGTTCTGCCGCTCTCCACGCCCATCCTCACCACCGTGGGCGTCCTCACCCTCGTGACGAGCTGGAACAACTTCTTCACGCCGCTATTGGTGTTCAACGATCCCATTCGCTACACCCTGCCGATGGGCGTGATGGATTTCATGGGGGAGCACGCCGCGGATTGGAACATGATTCTCGCCTTTCTCACCCTGGCGATGGTTCCCGCCGTCATTCTCTACATCGTGGGCCAAAAGTACATCGTGGCCGGCCTCACGAGCGGCGCCATCAAGGGGTAGGACAAGGCACACCTGCTTCCCGGCGGGGCTCCGGGGGATAAATTCGATTGTTGGGACCCTCCGATTGTTGGGACGCACGGCCGTGCGTCCCAACAATAAAACTCTCCGTGAAAATTCTCCATCGCTGTTCGACTCCGATTGTTTCTACGGCGGGAAAGGGCTACCATTGTCTACAGATGCGCGCTCCCATCGTCCGGTACCAAAGGAGAATATTCCGTGAAAACATCGCTTTTCGCCGTTTTTATCGCCTTTTCCTTCCTCATGCTTGTTTTTTCATGCGCCACCGGCGCGCCGTCCGGCTTCGTCCCCTATCCCGAGCCCGATTACGTGTACAATGAGACGGACCCCGAGACCATCGCCCCCGGGAATCTCTTTTACGTCGCCAAAAACGGCGACGACTCGAATTTAGGCAAAACCATCAATGAACCCTGGCTCACGATCCGGAAAGCGGCGGACACGCTCACCGCGGGACAGAAAGTGTACGTCCGGGAGGGCGTGTACGACGAGTACGTGGACGTGAAATACTCCGGGAGCGCGGGCGCGCCCATTATCTTCAGTGCGTACCCGGGGGAGCGGGTCGTTATTGAAGGGAATAAATCGGGAACGCACGACCCCTTCCTCGGCGTCTTCACGGTCAATGCGAAGCAATTCATCAAGATAAAGGGGTTCAAGGTGCGAAAAGCGAACGGCACGGGCATCTTCGCGCGCGATTCGTCCGACGTCACGATCGAGGACAACCTCACCTACGACACCTGGTCCTCGGGAGTCGGCGTGTGGAACTCAAGCAACGTCGTCATCGACGGCAATGAGGTGATCCTCGCCTGCAACGACGGCACGCAGGAATGCATCAGCGCGGCCGGCTGTCATCATTTCGAGGTGATGAACAACAAGGTGCACCACTCGGGTCCCGGCACGAGCGGCGGAGAGGGGATCGACGCCAAGCACGGCGACACGGGCACGGTGCACGGCAACATCGTGCACGACAACAACCGCCTCGGCATCTACGTCGACGCCTGGGACACGGAAACCTTCGACATCGAGGTGTACGACAATGTCTGCTACAACAACCACAGCTGGGGGATCTGCTGCGCCGCGGAGGACGGCGGGCTCCTCCACGACATCAGCTTCTACAACAACCTGTGCTACGACAACGACCTGGTGGGCATCGGCATCGAGAGCTGGGGGGAGCCCACCTCCCATCCCATGCAAGATATCTCTATCTACAACAATACCTGTTACGCGAACGGGAACGCGAACTCGGGCTCCTGGTCGGGGGGCATCCACGTCAACGGGCCCGAGGTCACGGGCGTCGTCTATATCGGCAACAACATCCTTTCCCAAAACGGCGGTCAACAACTATCCGTTGAAACCGACGGAACGCCCCCGGGCCTGATGATTGAAAACAACCTCTTTGACGGGCCCGGGGGCGCTCAGGGTTCCGGCGCCGTCATTGACGATCCGCTCTTTCAGTCGGCGGCGACCCACAATTTTCATCTGAGCGACGGATCGCCCGCCATCGACAAGGCCGCGGCCACCCGCGTGCCGGCCGAGGATTTCGACGGCAGGAGCCGGCCGCAGGGAGCGGGCTACGACATCGGGGCTTTTGAGTACTGAGAAAGGGCGGCGGAGGGTTCGGAGTCCTGAAATTGTCGGGACGCACGGCCGTACGTCCCGACAATACCGTATGCGGAATCAGCTCTTCGTAAAACTGAAATTACCGGTAGCAGTACTTCCCTCGACCGTGAAAGTTCCGGACATCGTATTCCCGCTCACCGATCCGACTAAATAGAAAATTGGATATGCAGGATCTTCTGGCGCCAAGGTGAAAGTGATATTGGTACCGTTGACCGTCCCGCTGATTGTATATGGGAGGGTCGTAGTCGCGGTTATGAGGGCAGCCGTTCCCGATAAAATAAAGCCGTTTTGGTTTAATGTCTCTTACGGGGAAGGGGAGGAAATCCCTCGACTTTAGTCGAAGACTT
>CAZKOS010000037.1:0-6468 GCA_964554445.1 uncultured Spirochaetaceae bacterium
ATAACTAAATATAGGTTATCTGCGGGATTTTTCCAGAAAAAAGAGCCCCGCCGGGCTGGGGCGGGGCCGCAGGCAAAGAAAAAATGAAGAGGCTGTAAGCGGCCGGACCGGAACGGCCCCAGCCGCGTGTCATTCGTTTTTCGCGGTCTTCCGCCTGCGAATGACCGGTTTTCCATTAAATTGAACACCCGAACACGCGAAAAATGACACCCGGTGTGGCAGGTTTTTTCTATATGACAAGATGACAAGAATCGTCTTTTTTTTGGGGGAGCGTGTGGGAGTTGAATGGAAAGCCTGCGGATTCCGGTTCAGGCGGCCCGTCGCGACCGGGCGCGCCGCGGGCTTCTGGGTCTGCCGGAGCGAGCGGCGCTCACCAGGGCGGCGCCCGTGAGAAGCACGACCGCCCCGCCGGCGGCCGCGAACGCCGTGACGGCGACCAGCGCGGGACGGCTCGCGCGCGGATCCGTCCCGAACGGCTCGGCCGAGGCGGAGAAAAGATCGAGCGCGTTCGCCCGGCCCGCGTCCCGGCCACCGCCCTCCCGCGCCGAGAGGGCGCGGCCGGAGGAGGAACGGTTCGATTTCCTGGGCGGAGTCCGGCAGGCCAAGGAAAGAGCGAGGAGGGCTACCGCGAGCGCTCCGAACGCGGCCCGAATGATCGCGGCTCTCTTCCGGTTCTTGCTTCGGCTGAAGCGCATTTCACCTCCGTCTCCCCTCTCTCCAATTATAATACAAGGCGGCGTCGATTCCCAGTCCCGCCCGCCGCTCATACGCTCAGCGGATCTCGTAGTCGAGCGCCCGGCCGGGTTCGCCGCGATAATTGAAGTGCCACCACTCACGGGAAAAATTCCTGAATCCGGCGCGCTCCATCGCCGTTTTCAGAAGGGAACGGTTTTCGCGGGCCGGGCCCGCGGCCGCGTCGGTCCACGAGGCGCGGGTGAAGTCGTCGAAATCGGTTCCCATGTCGAGCTCGTTCCCCCGGGCGTCGACGAGGGTGAGATCGACCGCGTTGCCGCAGGCGTGCCCGAACTTCCGCCCGGAGGAGACGCCCGCGGGCACGAGACCGTCGCGGATGAGGTCTTCCCGGCCCGCGGCCCGGGCCCACCGCGCCATGTGCCTCTCGGCGCGCAGCGGACGGTACCCGTCGAAGATCTTCAGGCGGAGCCCCTTCCCGGCCAGCTCCTTCTGCGCCATGGCGAGGGCCCGGGCCGTTTTCGGCCTCAGGAAGACGCGGGCCGCCCGGTATCCGTCGAGGACCTCACCGGTGAAATTGTTTTCAGTCGCGTACCGGACGTCGAGCTCGATGTCGGGAATCACGGTCGTTATGTCCACCAGGCCGGGCGGCGGAGGGGCGGGCACGGCGGAAGGTATTTGCGTCGCCGCGGGCTCGGGCGACGCGCCGGAGTCGACGGCCCGGGAGCCGCAGGCGAAAAGCAAAGCCGACAGGCAGAGAGCGGCGGGTAAAACGATCGGGGAATGCCGAGAGCCGCGCCGGAGAAAGAAACGACGTTCAGCGGCCATCGTCTTCCTCCCGCCGGCCGGCCGGCCGTTCGCCGTCGACGGTCCTCCCGGCCGGTCCGGCGGCCGGAAACACCCAGAACCTGTTTCCCAGGAAATTGACGGCGAAGGAGAAGGGGAGGGCGATCGCCTTGGCGGCGAAGTCGGGCAGGGCGAAAACCCGGACGCAGAGGACGAGGATTCCCCCGGCGACCGACAGGGCGGCCAGGTTGACGAGCACGAAGCGGACCGTTTCGGTAAAAGAAAAAACGCGCGCGGCGCGGAAGGTCCAGAACTTGTTCCACAGGAAGCTGTTCACGAGGCCCGCGGTGTAGGAGAGAACGTGCGCCGCCAGGTAGGGGAGGCCCGCGAAATCGAGGAGCAGGAACAGGCCGTAGTCGATTCCGGTGTTGAGCAGGCCCACGAAGGAAAATTTCAGCAGCGTGAGGAGACTTTTCAGAAAAGCGGGAAAACGGGCGGGGCGGGGATTATCGTGATTTTTTGCGGGCGGACCCGGACGTTTCATTTTCGATCCCTATCGTGCGGCCGACGATGTACAGCGGCCGCGCCTTCACCTCGTCGTAGATCCGGCCGAGGTACTCGCCCATGATGCCGATGACGAGGAAAAGGATCCCGTTGAAGATGATGAGCAGGGCGACGAGCGACGTCCAGCCCGCGACGGCGAGGCCGGCCGCGTAACGGATGATACTGTAGAGAAGATAGGCGAACCCGCCCGCGGAGGCCGCCAATCCCAGAAAGATGGCCGCCCGCAGGGGCTTGTGCGAGAACGACGTGACGGCGTCCACGGCGAAGGCGATCATTTTCAGGAGCGGGTATTTGGTCGTGCCCGCGCGGCGCGGCCGCCGCTCGTAGGGCACCTCGCACTGCCTGAAGCCGCTCCAGCTCACGAGACCGCGCACGTAGCGGTGGCGTTCCGGCATGGCTTTCAGCGCCTCGCAGACCTTGCGGTCGATGAGCCGGAAATCGCCCGCGTCCGCGGGGATGGGGACGCCGGCCAGGAACCTGAGGCAGCGGTAAAAAAGCCAGGCCGAGGCGCGCTTGAAAACGGATTCGGACTCCCGCCGGGTGCGCCGGCCGTAGACGACCTCCCAGCCCTGCTCCCAGCGCGCGATCAGCTGCGGGATGACGGAGGGCGGGTCCTGCAGGTCGGCGTCGATCACGATCACGGCCTGGCCGCGGGCGAAATCGAGGCCGGCGGTAATGGCGATCTGGTGCCCGAAGTTGCGCGACAGGCCGATGGCGCGGACGCGGCGGTCGTGGCGGGCGAGCGTGGCGATGATGTCTGGCGTCCGGTCCGTGCTCCCGTCGTCGACGAAGATGATCTCGTAGGGTTTGCCGGTCGCGTCCATCACCCCGCGCAGCTCCGCGTGGCACACGCCGAGCACCTCCTGCTCATTGTAGGCGGGCACGATCACCGAGTAGAGCGGCGCGGATCGTTTGGGTGCGGCTGCCATGGTGCCTGTTTAACTCCGTTCCTGAGCGGCCGCGAACGATTCCCTCCGTTCGGGCGCCGCTTTTGGACCGCATGATACCACACCGCCCACCCGAGTTCAAGCGGAAGGCATGGATTGAAGGAAGCGATTCAGCCAATGCGTGGGGCACCGCCGATTTTTCGTTCAGAGGACACGGAGGACACCTCTCGGCCGCTGGAGACTTCGTTCTCCTTGATCCGTGAATTCCATGGTTGAGTGACCGCCTTTTCTCTCCCCGCTTGACGGCGCAACGGAAGATTCGTACATTGCAAAAAACGAATAAACATTCGTTTAAAAGGGCGGTGGAGAGGAAGGCTCGGCATGGATATAAAGGGCAAAAGAATTCTCGTCACCGGCGCCTCGTCGGGCATCGGGGCATGCATCGCGCGGGAGGCGGCGGGCGCCGGGGCGCTTGTCGTTCTCACCGCCCGGCGTGCGGACAGGCTCCGGGCCCTGGCGGACGAAATTGAGAGCGCCGGGGGACGGGCGTGGGCGGTGAGCGCGGATCTCACCCTGCCCGCTGAACGGGAGCGGCTGATCGTCGAGGCGCGCGGGGCCGCCGGCGGCGTCGACGTGCTCGTCAACAACGCCGGCTTCGGATGGTACGGCTACGGCCACCGGATGAGCTGGGCGACGGCGGACGAGATGATCAGGCTCAACGTCGGCGCGACGGTCCACCTGACGCTCGCGCTGCTCGGGGAAATGCTCCGCCGGAACGCCGGGCAGATCATCAATATCGGCTCGATCGCGGCCGATCTGCCGGCCCAGGGGATCGCGCTCTACAGCGCCACCAAGGCCTTCATCGATAATTTCACGACGAGTCTCTACCGGGAAACGCGCGGTTCCGCCGTTCACGTCAGCCTGGTGAAACCGGGACCGGTGAGGACCGGATTTTTCACATCCGCCGCGGCCGGCCATCACTCCGCCGCCATTCCGGGAAGCGGGCTCGGCATCCGGCCCGAGGCGGTGGCGAGGCGGGTGCTCGCCCTCGTCCGGCGGCCGCGAAAGAGAGCCTACCTGCCGCGGATCTTCGGCGCGGTGCCGCTGGCGGAATTGTGCTTTTCCAGGATCATCGATTTATTCGGCCCCTTCCTGCTCAAGAGGAAATGTTCATCTCCGACGGTGTGATGGACAAACCAATGACCTTCCGCTATAATTTCAGCCGAACAGTGCTTCACGAAGAAAGGCGCCTTGCTGGGCGGAAAGGATGAAAGGTCGGTACACATGCGAGCGCGCATGACGAGAGCCGGATATGCGGCGGGGATCGCCTTCCTCGGCGTCGTCTTTTTTTGCACCGCCTGCGTCAAGGAGAAGTCGCCGCCGCCGTTCACGGAAGTGACGCCGTCCGGCGCACCGACCGCGGCTCCGAATCCTTCCCCCATTGCGCGCCCGACCGTCAGTCCGAGCCGCCCCCCCGACGCGACGGTTCCCCCGGGGCCGCGGAAAAATCCGTTTGTGAAACCGACCCTGCCGCCCCCGCGAGGCGAACGGGAGCAGGCCATCCGTCTCTCTCCCAGCCCTTCGCCCGCGTCGAGCCCCGGCCAGGCCCACAACCTCGCCAATGAGGCCGGCCTCATGGCCTACTACCCGCAGCAGCGGCTCATGCCGGAGGATTTTACGATCGGTCCGCTCCAGGACGGCGTGTCCGCCACGCGCAATTACCTGCGCGCGCTCGCGACCATTCGCGGCTTCCTGGACAGCCTGGGGAAAAAGAAAGTCGATTACGAGCTCGTGGTCCCGGCCGTCAAAGACGAGATAAAGTCCGTCGTTTCGTATCCCCTGTCCCAGGGCTACGTGCCCGAGCGGTACCGGATCGGGAAGATCGCCTTCGAGAGCGACGACGAGCTGCGGGCCGATATTCGCATGTACAAGGGCGACGGCGTCACCACCGGCGAGATCTACCTGAAAAAAATCGAGGATAAATGGCTGGTGAGCGACCTCCAGGCCGGCTTCACGCTCCTGGCGAAGAAGTACGAGAAACCGAAGCAACCCTTCGTCCCCGGGAGCTACCGTTTTCTGCTGAAAAACCACTAGCGCATCGTTCAGGCTCGGTTTCGAATCGGCCGAAATAATAAATAAGTGCATCTCAATCCGGTCTTTCAAGCCGAATACGCGCCGCCGCGCGGCGGGGAAAGCCCGCGCGGCGCGCGCCCGCCGGCGGCCCGGCGGCATGCGTCCGCTCATCGCCCGCCGCCCGCGGGGAGCGGCGGGACCGCCGAAGGACGAGTCATGGGCGTACAGGTAAACAGAATCGAAAAGGAATTCATCCTCACCCGGCTGCAGCAGGAGGGGGTCGTCGTGAGCGTGCACGGCGACAAGAAGGAATCGCCGTTTCTGGTCGATTCGCTCTCGGAAGAGTCCCTTTCGCTCGCCCAGGCCGAACCGGGACGGAACGCCTTCGAGCGGAAGGAATTCGTCCGCGTTTTTTTCGCCTTCCAGAACAGTTACTACACGTTCGACTCGCAGGTGCTGGCCTGCACCGAAAAGGGTCTCGACGTCTCCAACCCGAAGTCCATTTACCGCGACCCGCAGCGCAAGTACGAACGGATCAAGCTCACGGGAATGAAGCTCTTTTTCATGCTCGAGGGAGACAAGGTGGAGCTCGATTTCCCCAAAACCGACACCTTCACGCTCGTCGAGGCGCCGGAGTATTCCCCCGACTTCGATCCCTCGCGCATCGGGGACATGACCGCCTCCTTCCGGACCTCCCTGCAGGGCCGGGTCGACGAGCTCAAGATCGTCATGTACCGCGACAAGACCCCGGCCGACTTCGAGGAGCGGCTCGCCGTCAAGCTCGGCAAGACCCTGTGGATTCCCTCCACGGCCGAGGAACTGCCCCTCAACGATCCCGATTTTTCCGGCAACATCATCGTCAAAAGGGAGGTGGAGGATTATCTGGCCGCCACCGGGACGCAGCCGTACCTCGTGCGGAGCGAAGCGACCAACCTGGTGGCGACCAAGGCGAAGAACGACGTCACGGCCGAGATCGTCTGTCCCATCCTGTACCATGAGTACGCGGTCGGGTGCATCCACGCCGTGAACAAGCGGCCGCGGACGGAACGCTTCGGGAGGGAAGTGCTCGAGGAGATCGTCCAGTTCTCGCGGGTGTTGAGCTACTCGCTCGAGATCAACGGGTATTACCGCCAGCACATGCGCGCTCAGGTCGAGCACACGGCGCCGGTCATCGACATGAGCGCCTCGGGGCTGCTCTTCACGGCGGGGGGGACCGACCTCGAGAAAAAGATCGATCTGTTTCACGACCTCCGCCTGCACTTCGAAATAGAGGGACGGACCATCGTCGTCGGTACGCGCATCATGCGAAAATTCAACGACGCCGACCATTCCTATTTCGCCGCCCAGTTCATGGACATGACCGAGAAGGATTTCTCCGTCCTGTTCGAGTATTTATACGGGAAGCCGTTTTCCGAGGAAGCGAACAAAACGTGGGAGGGAGGCTCGCCCCCGCCGCCCCTGGCCGGGG
>CAZKOS010000037.1:6568-15601 GCA_964554445.1 uncultured Spirochaetaceae bacterium
TTCGTGTCCTCCTGAAAAAAGCCCGTTCCCGGGATCCGGAAACGGGCCGAACGTTCAATCGAAACAACAGTTACTGCATGTCCTCCATATCGATTCCCTTTTTCTTCTTCGAGAACGTCTTGAGAACGGCGATGCAGTTTTTCTTCTTGTTGAACACGACGCCTCCGTTCCAGTATTCCACCGCCGCGAACATGGCGTTTCCGGAATCGTGGTCGTCGCTTCTGGCGGTGCGGTAGGAGACGTATTTTTCCATTTCCTCGAAATTCTGATTGAGGAAACAGTCGATCCGCTTCTTGTTGAATTCGTTCCAGCCTTCCAGGTCCTTGAAGCCCTCGCCCTCGTCTTCCACGATGAGGTGCGCCTTGTCCTTGCTGAAGTAATACCAGACCTTGACCTTTTTCTTCAGGTCGCACTTGTTGCCGTGCTTCACGGCGTTCTTGATGATCTCGGAGATCTGCTGTTCAAGCAGGTTGATTTCCTTTATTTCGGTCGGAGCTTTTTGAACGACGAGCAGGGTGTAGTAGCGGATCTGGCGGAAATCGCTGTCGAATTCCTTGAAAAACATGCCGGTCTTGTCGAAGAGTTTCGAATTCTCATTGACCTCCAGGAGTTTGACCTGACTCATCCTTGGGCCTCCATGGGTTTCTGTTCGATTTTCGCGATCGCTTGATCGATGTTGTTCGAGATGGGGAAGTAGCCCATCAGCTTGGTGAGCTCGATGACTTTTTTGACGGAGCCGTGAATGTTGGTGATCTGGAGTTTCATGTTCACCTTTTTGATGTGCGAACAGATGAAAATAAGCGCCCCGATGCCGCTCGAATCGATGTAGTCGACGTTTTCCAGGTTGATGATGAACTTGTCGATCTTTTTTTCGATCATTTTCAGGACGAGTTCCTTGAGTTTGTAGGAGTTGTACAGGTCCATCTCGCCGTTGACGTCGATGATGTAGGTGGATGAGAATTTTCGAACCTTCAATTCCATTGCTAACCTCTCCTCGAAACGGGATTAATTCACTTTCATGAGCATCAGCGTCTGGTCGTCGTGCTGAGGCGCGGGACCGACAAAGACCTTCAAGTCCGCCTTGATCTTGGCGATGATGTCGCCGGTCGCCAAAGAAGCGTTGTCCAGGATGAGCTTGGAGAAGCGCTCGTACGTGTACTGCTCGCCGGTCTGGTTCATGGCCTCAATGATGCCGTCGGTGTAGAGAACGACGAGATCGCCCTTGCCCAGCCGGAAGCGCTTCTGCCCGTATTTGGCGGTCCGTTCGATGCCGATGGGCAACCCTTCCGTGTCGACGTTCTCTAGTGTAGCGGTTTTCGCCCTGAAAATCAATAAGGGATGGTGGGCGGCGTTCGAATAAATCACCTCGCCGGTGGCTTCGTTGTAGGTCATGAAACTCATGGTGGCGAAGCGGTCGATGTCGATTTTACCGGTGATACCGCGGTTGATCCAGGTGATGACCTTGGCGGCGTCCTTCTCCGCGGAGGTGATGAGGTGGAGGATGGACCGGATCATGACCATGATGAGGGCGGCGGGCACGCCCTTGCCGGCCACGTCGCAGATGACGAGGCCGATGCGGCCGCCCGTGAACTGGAGAATGTCGTAGTAGTCGCCGGAGACGCCCTTGGCCGGGATCGAGAAGGCGCCGATGGTCGCGGTCTTGAGCTCCGGCAGCTTGCGCGGCAGGAGCTTCTGCTGGATTTCCGCCGCGATCCCGAGCTCCCTCTCCAATTCGCGCTTTTCAATGAGCTCCAGGTACGTGAAGAGGAAGTCGAGGGTGAGGGAGGAGTAATTGGCGAAGGTCTTCACGTGATCGTAATCGGTTTCGGTGAAGAGCTTCAGCCGGTCGCGCCGCAGGAGGGCGATGACGCCCATGATGCGCTTGGAGACGATGAGCGGCAGAATGATGATGGAGCTCACGAAGAGGGTGTCGTTCTGGGTGTTCTGCTTCATGCGCTCGTCCTGCAGGGTGTTGCGGATGAAGATCGGCTTGCCGGTCTTGGCCACTTCCCCGAGGATCGTTTCGCCGATTTTGATGGGCATCGACTTGAAGTAATTCTGCATGCTCGCGATTTTCACCTTCACCATGTCCGGCACCGGATAGGGCGGCGGAAACACGCCGGTGACCGCCTCCACCTTGAGGGTGTTCTCGGCCTCGTCCACGAGCATGATGGCCCCGGCGTCGGCGTTGGTCGATTTCACGACCGAGGAGGTGATGAAATTGAGCACCTGGGAGGGATCGAACTTTTCCGAGATGGCGCTTCCCAGGTTGGACATGAAATCGAACAGCGAATTGATGTCCTTCTCGAGGAAACCGATGCGCTGTTCCTCGTCCGTTTCGTGAATCGTCACGTACTTGTAGAAAAGATAGACGTAGGCGCCGTAGGTAAACGGCAGGAAGACGTATTTGATGAACGGATGGTCGTAATCGAAATTGATGATCCCGCGGAACAAGATGCCCACGGCCACGACCGCGATGGGGATCTGGGTCAGCCGGGCGCGCAGCTCGATCAGGTGGCCGGAATTGGGCGTGTTGAATTCGGTGATGGCGCCGAGCATGATCGCGAAGGCGATCCAGTCGCCGAGGAGAACCGTCCAGGGGAGGAGCCTCAAGATCACTTCCAGATCTTTGGGAAACAGGTTGATCGCCAACGAGACGACGAGAAAACCGGCCACGAGGACATTGATGAGAACGAAGGGAACGGCGAACGCCTTGCGGCCGGTGTATTTCGCCGACCAGAGAATGAGCAGGAGGATCGCCAGACTGTCGGTGACGAGGAAGACGAGGTCCAGGATCGCCCAGGGAAGGGGGACGAAGCCCCGGATGAGCAAGAAGACCGACGCCAGTCCTTCCCGGACCAGGAAGAGCGGTATCAGGCGGCCCAGAGACTTGAGGGCCGGGTTCTGGGCGCGCTTTTTGATATAGTTATAGAGGAGCCAAATGAACAGCACCACTACTAGTGATGCGGAGGTGAGGTATTGAAATGGGTTCGGAATGTTTTCCATATCGCTATTTGATCCGAAAAATCGAAATAAAACCCGCTCATAATATTTTTCGTCCTTTTCCTTGAAAAAGTCAAGCCGCGATTCCAAAAAAGGGATTTTATCGCGTTTTTTCCCGTATCCATTTGAAAAAAAAGCCGATTTTTGCTACAAAGTATCATGCTCTACCTTGGGTTGGAGATCGATCACTACAAACAGCTCGTCGCCTGCAACCCGGGAATGGTCCGGACGCTGGAAGCGAAAATGGACGGCGTCGTCAAACAGAACAATGCCGGGTTGTTCAAACGGCGGGCCGGGCTCTTCCTCTACGCCATGGGGGAGGAGAACGATACCGACCCCAAGGACGTTCTCGACGCCGCGCTTCAGCTGGCGGAGACCGTGGCCGAATTCCGGGAGGAGCTCTACGGGTATAACCTGCTCCTCGCTACGCTGGCCGACCGGCGGCCGGCCAACGTCGAGGCGCGGTTCACGGGCGCCTTCCTCGACATCCTCGACGGCGAGGGATTGTGGATCCACGCCCGGGACACCGACCTCTTCAAACGGCACGCCCATTTCGAGAGCGCCGGGTCGTACGCGCGGATCGTCGAGAGCAGAAAGAACGAACCGTCGTACAACGTGATCTCCTACGTGCCCCGGGTGAGAAAGCGGGCCATCAAGCGCCTGGCGCAGCTCCTGCTCGGCTGGCTGACGAAGACCAAGGGCAATCCCTCGCTCGCGCTCGTCACCGGGCCGATCGATTGCGCCCTGGAGGAAATCGTCTCGGCCGCCCTCCGGTCGGTGCTCGGGAAGGAACGCGCCCTGCTCGTCCATGTCGTCGCAAGGGGAAATTCCGCCGTGTCCGCCGTCGCCCCGCTGGTGGAGAGTCTCAAGGCCGTCCGGGAGGGCTTCCTCAAGCGCGTGCCGCACTACCTCGAACCGCACGAACGGCGGATCTGGAAATCGTACGAAAGCTTCCTTCTGCCGCTGCTCGACGGCAAGCCCGCGTCCGGCGACCGCAGCGAAGAAGACTTCTTCATCGTCTACCATCTCTATCTGACCGCTTACTTCCGCCTCATGCGCGAGCGCCATCTTCCCGGGATCATCGTCTTCCGGAAACCGGAGCGGCTCCCGCCCTTCGCGGTCGAGCGGCTGAAAACGGTCTGCGACGATCTCGGCCGCCGTTTTCGCATCGCCGTTGTGCTCGTCTCCTCGCGCGGGGAGGCGCCCGCGGTTTTCCGCGACTACGCGCGGGTCCGGATCGCCGTCAAGCCGTTCGGGCTCCAGGATACGAGGCGCTGCTTCACCGCCCTCTACCCCGGCGTGGCGGTCCCGCGCAAGGTGGTGGAAACCGTGCATCGCCTGTCGCGGGGCCGGTACGGCGCGCTGCTGCACCTGATCTATTACCTCAGGCTCAACCGGAAGATCGCGCCGGACGGAAGCCGATTCACGTGGGTGCCGCGGAAAGAGGTCGCCGTGAAGATTCCCGTCCGGCAGCGGACGGCCACCGTCGTCATCATGCGGTCGCTGAAGGAGGAGGCGCGGACGGTGCTCTTCGTCGGGTACAGCCTGGGCGGTTTTTTCTTCCACGAGGAGCTGCTCGACTTTTTCGCCGTCATCGGCCTGACTCCCAAAAAGGTGGAGGAGCAGATCGCCTACCTGCGCAGCATGGAGCTCTTCTTCGGCAACGAACGGCCGCGCTTCTCCGCCCTGCTGCGCGGGGCGATCCGGCGGCTTTCGGTCCAGAAGGCGAAATACCTCGAGGACCGGATGCGGGCCTACGTGCGCGAGCGCCTGCCGCAATTTCTGCCCGCCCGCGCGGCGCGCTGCTTCCGCTTCCTGGCCTCGCTGGAGGCCGCCGCCGACGTCGTCGACCACCTGGTCCCGGTGATCAACCATTACCTGGACGCGCGGCTCCTGCCGCAGGCGGAATTTTTCCTCACGCCCGAGCGCTACCTTCGACCGGCCGCCCTCTCCGAGGAGCGGCGCATGAGGCTCCGGTACATCCTGTTCGCCTGCCGGCTCCGCTTCCACCTTCTCAAGGGAGACGTCGCGGGCGCCGACAAGCTCGCGGCCGGAAACGCCCTCTCGACCGAATCGCTCGTGCCGCAGCCCTATTTCGCCCGCCTCTACCTCGAGCTCGGGCGCTTCCAGTTGTGCCGCGGGGAAACGGCCAAGGCGCTCCCGCTCCTCAAGAAGGCCGTGCAGTATTTCCAGGAGCTCTCCATGACCGCCCCCACGGGCGAATCCTTCCTGGAGTTGGGCTGCGGATTTTTGGCGAAGGGCAACCTCAAGGAGGCGCTCGAGTATTTCTCCTTCGCCACCAAGCTGGTCCAGGACAGCCAGGCGCCGTTCATCCACGCCCGCTCGCTGTGGTTCGAGTCCGTGGCGCTCTACCTGCGGGGGAATTACTCCCGCATTCTCTCCAACTGCGACGAAGCGGCCCTCCTGGCCGGTTCCCACGGCTTCCGGGAAACGGAGCTGCTGTTCGGCGTGCTCAAGGCCCGCGTCTTTTTCGACCTCGGCCATTACGAGCGGGCGTCCCTGCTCCTGCGGGAATCGCTCGCCCTGGCCCGCCTCTACGGCTTCCGGCGGGCGGAAACCATGCTCTTCGCCTGGATCGCCCGCTGCGCCTCCTACCAGGGCCAGACCGGGTACGCGTACCGGCTCCTCCGCGCGCTCGAGGAAACCGACGAGACGCTCTTCATCCGGGGCGAGCTGCATTTCCTCGCCGGCGAGCTCAAGAAGGCGGAAAAGGTCTTCACCAAGGCCCTCCACCGGCGCCCCGCGGACGTCCCGCTGTTCCCCGAGTACAACTCCTGGGAGGGCGCTTTCCCGCTCGTCGAGGGACGCTGTCTCGACCTGAACGCGCACGGTACCCCGGTGATCCGGCTCTGCCGCGCCTACCGCGCGGTGCTGCAATGCCGGGCGGGAAACCTGGACGAGGGGATCGCCGAGCTGCACCTGCTCACCACGACGGAAAAATTCTCCGAGGCCGATCCGCACGTCTACCTCTTCTATTACCTGTATTACACCGTGCTCAAGACCCTGGAAAAGAAAAAAACGTCCCTCCAGGAGGTGGGGCACGGGCTCACCATCTTAAACCAATCGCTCAAGCACCTGCAGGAACGCTCCACCGTCATCGACGAGCCCCGGGACCGGATCCAGTACGTCAGCCGGAATTACTGGAACAAGCTCATCCTGGAAGAGGCCAAGCTCAACAAGCTGATGTGAGGCCGCGATCCCGGCGGCTCGCGGTTCGGCGGAGAAACGGATACCATGCGAAGAACTTCGGCGGGAAGCCGGTTTCAAACAGTGCGCGGAAAACGGCCGGCGAGCGCGGCGCTCATCGGAGCGATATTGGCCGCCGGGTGTTCCGTCTGGTCGTGCCCGCCCGGCGAGGGGCGCGCTTACGTCTTCGCGGTCAATTTCTACGCCGCGCCCGTTTCGCTGCGCCTCGGCGGGGAGCCGGGGGCGGTGTTCGCGGTCGACGCCCTGGGGCCGGGAGAGGCGTCGCCGCCGGCCATGGTCCGTCGCGGAGGGGAGTATCCCGTGCTCTACCGAACCTCCGGCCGGGAGGGGTGGCGGAGCCTGCCGCGCGAGCTGGGCGCCTTCCGCTGCCGGCTTCAGCCCGGCGGCGTGACCGCCCTCGTGGTCGACCGGAGCGGCTTCATCCGCGCCTTCGACCTGGGCGACGATCCCCGCCCCGGCGCCCGGCTCAGTTTCCTCAACGCCTCGGACGGGAACCCGGCGGAGATGACGGTCGCCTCGGCCGATGCCGGGGCGTTCCCCCTCCTCAGGGCGGAACGCCTCGGTCCGAACGCCGCCTCGCGGTTCCGCTCGGTCGTCCCCGGGGACTATCTCTTCTCGGCCGTCGCCCCCGGCCCGCCCGTCGCGGACGTTCGCTTCGCCTGCGGCGATTCGTCGTACTGGCTTCTCTATTGCTCCGGGCGCGGCAACGCGATCGTCCTCCACGCCAAGCTCCTCGCGACGAGGGAAAACGATCGCCTCCTGCCCGCGGAGTGACGCGTGGGCGACAACCGAAGAGAAAGAAAATAAATAAGGAACCCAGGAAACCAGGAAATAAATGGAAATAAAAATCAAAAAATAGGTCGCAGAGGATTTTTCAGCTTTAGCGTTTCCTTATTTCCTCAACTTTTTTTCCCGTCTTTCTTCATTCCTGGGTTCCTGGTTTCCTTATTTATTGTTTTTTTCCTCTCTGCGCCTCTGCGGCTGTCGTTTCTTCCACTACGAAAACCATTGACAAGTATCAGGTGCTATTATAGAATATTTGAAAATACCCTGGGGAGGGGAGCTATGGACGTCTTCAGCCTTTCTTTGCCCACCTTGGCGATCGCCATCATCATAATTTTCCTTTTCCGCGTCCTCGACAAAAAAAACCGCAGCCTGGAAAAGCTGAAACGGTTTTCAGACAAGACCAAGCAGGAGCTGGACTCCTTCATCAAGGAGAGGAGCCTGGAGCTCAATTCCTTGAGCGTCAATATCGACGACGAGCTCAACAAGAGCCGCGAGATCCTCACCCGCATTCTCTCCTTCGAGGAGACGCTCAAGGACAAGGCGGACGATTTCGACCGGATGAAGAAGACGGTCGACTCCTACGCCTCGTCGCTCGACGAGCTCATGAACATGTCCGGCCGCGTGGACGAGAACCTGAAGCGCCTGGCCGAGGAATCGCAGTCGGTGGAGAGGATGGGCGCCAAGCTCAAGGAATCGGGCGGCCGGCTCGCCAGGCTCGACACGGACCTGAAGACCGCCGAGCGCCGCTTCATCGACCTGGCCCGCGGCGAGCTCAAGGAGACCGAGGAGCGGCTGATCAAGGGCCACGAGGAAAAGATACACGTCCTGCTCGCCGACGTGGGGCGGATGGAGACCCGCGCCGGGGAGATCGAATCCTACCTCAAGCGCATCGATCTCAAGAAGCAGGAGACGGTCAAGCTCGCCGAGGCGTCCATCGGGCAGGCGCTGAAATCCTTCGAGCAGGAGGTCGGCAAGCGTCGGGCGCAGGAGAGCGCCGGCCTGAAAGCCGAGATCGACGGGCTCATGAAGGAGGCCGAGGAGCGGAATCAGTTCATGACCGACAACCTCGGCGCGGTGGAGAGCCGGGTCAAGGAGCTCGACGCCGAGTTTTCGGCCAAGATCGACGACTTCAAGGACCAGTTCGGCCAGGTGGAGCGCATGTTCTACACCCACCTCCAGAACGCGGCCAAGCGGGGCGAGGACTTCGAGGACGAGGTGTTCCTCAACCTCAAGAAGACCATCGACGAGCGCGGCCGCGACAGCGAGCGCGAGGCCGAGCGCTACTTCCAGTCGGCCCACGCGGCGCTCGAAAAGCGCAAGAAGGAAATCGTGGACCTCTTCGGCGCCCTGCGCTCGGATTCCTCGATCTGGCACGCCGAGCTCAAGAAGGAGATGAAGGACCGGGAAAAGGAGATCGAGACCCGGCTGAAAGACCTCGAGGGGTACGCCAAGACCTCGATCGAGAACTTCACCCTCACCGCCCAGAAGGCCGAGCGCGACGCGGGCGAGCGGGTCGGAAAATCGGCCGCCGCCCTGCAGGCCAAGATGAAGGAGCTCGAGGAGGGCTTCGCCGAAAGCCGCCGTGTGCTGAACGAGCGGACCGCCGGTTTCGAAAAGGACGTCCGCGAGCGGCTCGCGCTTCTCGAAAAGGAAGTGAAGAGCCTCGTCTCCTCCTTCGACCGGGAGATCACCGAGAAAATGGCGGCCGCGAGCGAGGATTCGGAAAAGTTGTACCGGAAGCTCACGGCGGACACCACCGGGGTGGAGGCGCGGGTGCTCGATTCGATCGAGAAGCGCCTGGGCGAGTACGAGGACGAGGTGCGCTACCGGTTCGACAAGCTCGAGAAGGCGACCGTCGACGTCGACGCCCTCGAGCAGAGCCTGCGCGAGACGATGGCGACGACCGAGGACCGGATCCGGGCGGATTTCGATTCGGTCTCGAAGGACCTCGAGGCGGGCCGGGACGCCGAGCGCGCCCGGGCCGAGGAGGAGCTGGCCGGCCTGCGCGAGGAGCTC